>CAJWEP010000029.1 GCA_913030945.1 uncultured Verrucomicrobiota bacterium | reverse complement strand
TTTGCGCCGCCGGTTGCCAATGGCACACTCCCCTGCCCTGTTCGCATCGGCACAGAGCAATCAACAATCAAATGGACAAAGTACGCATCGGCATCGTCGGTTTGGGAAACATCGGGCAGATTCACGTCAACAACCTGCTCAAGGGCAAGGTGCCGCGCGGCGTGTTGACAGCGGTGGGCGATGCGTTCCCTAGCAAGCTGCCGGAGTACGAGGCTAAGGGACTGAAGACATTCGACAGCGGCGAGGCGCTCATCGCCTCGAGCGAGATCGACGCGCTCGTGATCGCCACGCCACATTTCCAGCACACCACGCTTGGTATCGCCGCGCTCGAGGCCGGCCTGCACGTCATGGTGGAAAAACCGATCTCCGCTCACAAGGCCGACGCCGAGCGCCTCATCGCCGCCGCCGAGGCGCGGCCGGAGCTAACGTTCTCCGGCATGTTCCAAATGCGCGTTGAGCCGCGCTACCAAAAGATTCGCGAACTGGTGCAGGGCGGCGAACTGGGCGACTTGATCCGCGTCATCTGGATCATGACCGACTGGTTCAGAGCCGAGGCGTACTACCAGAGCAGCGACTGGCGCGCCACGTGGAAGGGCGAGGGTGGAGGCGTGCTGCTCAACCAATGCCTGCACCAACTCGACGCCCTGCAATGGATCGTCGGCATGCCGTCCCGCGTGCAAAGCCACATCGGCATCGGCCGGCATCACGACATTGAGGTGGAGGACGACGTGACCTGCTACATGGAGTATACAAACGGCGCAAGCGGCGCGTTCATCACCTCCACCGGCGAGACGCCGGGCAGCAATCGGTTCGAGATCGCCGGTGCCAAGGGACGCGTCCTGCTGGAAAACGACAAGTTGATTGTGACACGCAACGAGGTGGCCTCCGACGAATGGAGTCGCACCTCCAAGATCGGCTTCCAGCAACCCGAGACGACCGTGGAGGAAATCCCCATCCCCGGCGCGGACAACGCACACGCGCAACTTGTCGCCAACTTCGTCAACGCCATCCTAGACGGCGAACCGCTCATCGCTCCCGGCGCGAGCGGCATCGGCTCCGTCGAGTTGGCCAACGTGATGGTCTACTCCGGCCTGCTTGGCCAAGCGATCGACCTACCGATGGACGGCGCCGCATGGGAGGCCAAGCTCAACGAACTCATCGCCAACTCCACCCACAAGAAAAAAACCGTCGAAGTCAGCAACGAGGATTTCACCGCCAGCTTCCGCAAATAATTTTAAGGAGAACAAATCATGGAACTAATGGGAATTGCAGACGAGGCTTCGCCCTCGATCAACGGCCAAATCCGGGCCACCAAAGAGCTTGGCTGGAAATGGATCGAGGCCCGCTTCGTCGAGGTGGACGGCTTCGACAAGGGCAGCATTCACGACATCCCGGATGCGGCATTCGACATCGTAGCAACCAAGCTCGAGGAGGCCGGCGTCGGCATTTACGCCTTCGGCTCGACCATTTGCAACTGGGCCAAGACCATCGACACGCCGTGGGACGTCACCGTCGCCGAGATCGACCGCGCCATCCCGCGCATGCAGCGCCTCGGCACCAAGTTCGTACGCATCATGAGCTTTAAGCCAGCCGACGATGCCGACAAAACACCCGAGCTCGTCTTCGAGCGACTGCGCGAAGTCACCATGCGCTTCCTCGATGAGGGCCTGCAGCCCGTTCACGAAAACTGCATGAACCACGGCGGCATGAGTTGGCAGCACGGCGTCGAGTTGCTCGAGAAAGTTCCCGGCCTCAAGTGGGTGTTCGACACCGCCAACCCGATCTTCAACGAGGACCGCTCCAAGCCCCAGCCGTGGCCCAAGCAGGATCCGTGGGAGTACTGGCAAAACGTCCGGGAACACACCGCGCACATTCACATCAAGGACTGCACCTGGGTGGACGCAAAAAATGACGCCGACTACAACTTCCCCGGCGAAGGCCAGGGTCGTGTCCGCGACATCCTGCGGGATGCCTTTACCAACGGCTACGATGCCGGCATCTCCATCGAGCCGCACATGGCTGTCGTCTTCCACGACAGCAACGTCGAAGCCAACGAGGACGACATGTTCAACAACTACGTCGAGTACGGCCGTCGCCTCGAAACTCTCATCGCCGAAATACAGGCTTCATAAAAAGCCAAGCGCTTGGCCAAGCTCCCGTAGCATCCGCGACAGCGTCGTGGAGTGCGGTTCTCTGCACCGCTTTGGGATACTGCCGAAAGCGGGAGGGACGACCGCAATCCAAGACTCTCCGCGACCATCACTCTCCCTCTCTCAGTGGCCCTCTGCGTCTCTGCGTTTAATTGGCTCGCCGCTCTCGACCGGGTGGGCGGGGGTGGGTACATTGCGCGGGCATGGTTCAGTACCTTGATCTTTTGCGGCTGGTTTTGAATGACGGCAGTGCGAAGGACGACCGGACCGGCACGGGGACGCTGTCGGTGTTCGGCGCACAGGCCCGGTTCCCGGTCGGCGAAACCTTTCCCGTGCTCACGACGAAGAAGCTTCACCTCCGCTCGATCATCCACGAGTTGCTGTGGTTCCTCAAGGGCGAGACGAATATCAAGTACCTCAATGAAAACGGGGTGACGATCTGGGACGAGTGGGCGGACGAGAACGGCGACCTCGGCCGGGTGTACGGGGCCCAGTGGTGCGACTGGCGCACGCCGGACGGCGGCTCGGTGAACCAGGTCGACCGGCTCATCGACGGGTTGAAAAACAACCCGGACAGCCGGCGGCATATCATCAGCGCATGGAACGCCGGCGAACTGGACCAGATGGCACTGACGCCGTGCCACGCGCTGGTGCAGTTCAACGTGTGCGACGGCGTGTTGAGCTGCCAGCTATACCAGCGCAGCGCCGACCTGTTTCTCGGTGTGCCGTTCAACATTGCGTCGTACTCGCTGCTGATGATGATGGTGGCACAGGTGTGCAGCCTGAAGCCGGGCGAGTTCATCCACACGTTCGGCGACCTGCACCTGTACTCAAACCACCTCGACCAGGCCAGGCTGCAGCTCGCACGCGAGTCGAGGCCGTTGCCACGGATGGTGATCAACCCGGAGGTGGACGACATTTATTCCTTCCGCTACGACGACTTCGAGTTGCAGAACTACGATCCGCATCCGTCGATCAAGGCGCCGATCGCGGTCTGAATGATGGCCGCCCTGCCCTTCAAGGCCATCGCGGCGATGTCACTGAACCGGGTGATCGGCTCCGGCAACACGATCCCGTGGCATCTGCCGGAGGACTTCGCGTGGTTCAAGCAGACGACGATGGGGCACGTGCTGGTGATGGGGCGAAAGACGTTCGAGTCAATCGGCCGCCCGCTGCCTGGCCGCGAAACGATCGTGCTGACGCGCCGCGCCGAACCGATCCCTGGCGTCCGCACGATCGGCAGTCTCGACGCGCTTGAGCAAGCGGATAACCCCGGCAACCGGACGATTTTTATCTGCGGCGGCGCGCAGGTTTACGCCCAGGCGCTTGGCCAATGTTCCGACCTGTTCCTCTCCGTGGTGAAACGGGAGGTGGAAGGCGACGCCTTTTTTCCGGAGTTCGAGCCGATGTTCGACGGCGGGAAGACGCTTCGCGAGTCGGCCGACTTCGACATCATCCACTACCGCCGGCTTGGCCAGGCGGGCGGCGATTGACTTGGCCTTGGCCAACCGGTAGCTTTCGCTTAGCATGTTTACTGCTGAAGCTCAGGCAACCCCGCCTCCGGACGCCCCCGTCGTTCAAGAGACAACCGCCGATTGGCAGGAGATTGCCGTTTCGGTGACGCCGTTCCTCGACGCAGTACAGCAGGAGCTGGCCGGACAGATCGCGGCGTTTGATCACGAGATCGCGCCGTACGCGGAGTACGCCCTGGCCAACCAGGGCAAGCAGTTGCGAGCCACGCTGACCGGCCTGGCCGCGAACTGCGGCGGCGGCTGGAACGACGACGCAGTCAAGGCCGCAGTCATCATCGAGATGGTGCACCTGGCCACGCTGCTGCATGACGATATCATGGACGATGCCGAATTGCGGCGCAGCCGCCCGACGCTCGCCCGCAGGTGGGACAACACCACGGCGGTGCTTGTCGGCGACTGCCTGTTCGCGAACGCGTTGAGGCTGGCAGCCGAGTTCCCGACCACCGATATCTGCCGCGCCGTCTCCACCGCCACGCGCACGGTCTGCTCCGGGGAGATTCTTCAGAACAACCATCAGGGCGACCTCGCGCTTGGCCAGGCGGAGTATTTCAAGATGCTCCGGATGAAAACCGGCGAGCTGTTTGCGCTCGCCTGCGAACTGGGCGGCTCGCTTGCCGGGGGCAATCCACTCGAGACGCGGGCGCTGCGCGAGTACGGCATGGCGCTGGGCACGGCCTATCAGCTCTACGACGACTGCCTCGACCTGTTTGGCTCCGAGGCTGAGGTCGGCAAGTCGCTCGGCACCGACATCGCCAGCGGCAAGGCCACGCTGCCGGTGATCCTGCTTTGCGAACAGGCCGGGCCTGAAATCGCGACCCAACTCAGTCAAATGATCGGGCGCTGGGACGCCGGCCAATTGAACATACTGCGCGGCTGGCTGTCGGAGTTCAATACGTTGGAGCAATCCCAGTCCAGACTGGAGTCGTGCCTCGCCGACGCCCGCGAAGCGCTGGGCGCGGTCGGGGATTCCAGTCACCGTGATGCCCTCGAGGAGCTGACCCGCTTTTTGGCGCAACAATCGGCGGGGCTGGGTGTTAGTTGAGTACCGGGTCAACCCAGATGCTGGAATCTCCATCCACCGTTTCCCCGGCCAAAGGTGGCGAGACCATGCCGGAATGGAATGAGCAGGAGCAAGTGAGCCGCGCCCGGAGTGGCGACATGGAGGCTTGTGACGCCCTGGTTCGCCAGTATCAGGAACGCATCTACGCCACCATCTACCACATGACCTCGAACCACGAGGACGCCGCCGACCTGGCGCAGGAAACCTTCATCAAGGCCTTCCGCAAGATTCAGAATTTCAAGGGAGACTCCGCGTTCTTCACGTGGCTCTACCGCATCGCCGTCAACAACACGATCAACTTTATCCGATCAAAGCGCCGGCGCGTGATCCTGAGCATCAACCAGATGGACGAGGAATGGGACAGCGGCGAGGAACTGCTCGGCCTGGTCTCAAAAGACACCCCGCAGCGGGACATCGACCGGCACGAGCTTCAGGGAATCTTGAACGCCGCCATGCAGAAATTGTCTCCAAACCACAGGCTCGTTGTCACGCTGCACGACGTGCAGGGACTGCCGCACGAACAAATCGGCGAAATCATGGATTGCAACACCAACACCGTCCGCACGCGGCTGCACTACGCCCGCAAACAACTGCAGGCGCACCTCTCCGACTACCTGAAACAGTGACCGAGACCGACCCGACAGAATTTGACAAGCTGCAGAAACTGCTCGCTTCAAAGAAGAAAGAAAAACCGGAGGAGGGTTTTTTTGACCGCTTCTCCGACCAGGTGCTGACGCGCCTCGAGGAGCCGGCGCCCAAGCCGACCCTGTGGGAGCGGCTAAACGACCAGGTGGACCCCTTCCGGGCGGCGGCAGCGATCTTTGCCGTGGTCATCGGCGTAGTTGTCTGGTACGGCCTGGATGAGGGCTCCAATCTGGCCGAGTCCGGCTTGGAGCCGCTTGGCCAAGCCGGTGACGAGGCGTTGCCCAGCCCGGCTGCACCAACTGTTTTGCCGGCCAAGGCAGCCCCGCTTGGCCAAGGGCAGGACACGCTCGCCGGCAGCGGCCTGCGGCTCAACAAAAGCGGGGCAGAGCCGCCGCGCATCCTCATGAACCCGGGCGCGGGACTGGCGACCCGGCCGGCCAAGGTCGATCCCTCCTTCTACCGGGACAAATCCGCCTCCAACACCGTCCACGCTCCGAAATAAAAAGCAGCCAGTCGCCCGGCTGCTTTCAGTGAAACTTTCGTGTCGCGCGTTTAATAGCGCGTGAAGACAAACACGTCTCTTCCGGATCGGATATGCAGCCGGCCCTTCACGATGGTTGTTTTGAGCTTGCCGAGACGAACAGGCCATTCGGCTTTCACACTCATGTTCAGGAATACAGCTTCCCCGCTCAGCTCGACCTTGTCCGGCTTGACACTGACCTGGTAACGGATGCCGGAACCTTCCCATTTGCCGGAGCCGATCCGCGTGGTTTGGCCACGAAGCATGCTTTGGTTGAGCTGCGTGGGCAGCCAGATGGGATTCGTGGCCTGAATCCAGGTCAGCATCCGTTTCACTTCATCAATTTTGCCCTGATTGTTACCCTCTCCCTCCTGCGTTCCGTATGTTTCTTCCAATCCAACAGGCTGACTATAACCTCCGGGCTGGCCGGGCGTAGTGCCTCCTCCGTAGCCCGACCCGTAACCAAAGGAATCGTCCTCCACTTCCCCTTCATCGACTGCCTTTTGGTAAGTTTCTCGGAGTTTCTTGAGAACCTCATCGTAGGCACCTGCAACGGACAGGCCATTGACGCGGATCTGGTTTTGATCCGCCTCCGGCCATATCTGCAACGTCGCCCGCCGCATTTTGTTAACCGTGGCCTGTATACCCCTCATCTCATCCACCGAAATGGAAGTCCGGGTTTTTTTATTCTCCCGCAGGGAAACATTCGGAGCAAACTGCCAACGACCAACAATGGCATTCCTGCCGTAAAGCTTCGATTTGCCACCCACCTTTTCTTCCGTGCTGAAGAAACCCCGTATATCCTCCATGAACGCCAAAAGCTTCTTTTCCTCATCAGAATTCGGCTCGATCGCCTTCAACTCCTCGTACCGGGTGTTGATGGAGGAAACCACTTCACTGTTGCCCAGCAACTTGGGGAGCGACAGTCCTCCGCCTTGTGCCTTCCACATGTCGTAGAGGGATTCATCGGACGAATCCCCGTAGTCACCCGTGTCCTCCCCATATGGATCTTCTTCCTCCTCATCCTCCTCATCCTCCTCTTCGATTCCCAGCAGGTCCTTGATCTCATCGGTTTCCGCCAGGGCGTAAAAGCCCGGATAGGCTCGCATGTGTACCTCGAGGGTTTTTGCGTTGTTGTTCAACAACAGCACCAGGGTGTCGCGAACCTCGTATTGCAGTTCCGGCGTGTTGTCATAGGCGGCCGCCAGCTTGATGAACGGTGTGTTGTCGAGCTGCTCGCGTGACTCGTTCAACGTCCTCAGCAGCCAGGGATCCTCGTCGTTTTTAAATGGCAGCGTGAAGTTGCCCAACTGGTAAATGAGTGTCAGTGCCATCACCGAGTAAACGGTCGCCGTGATCAGGCCGACGCACAGCCCGAACTTGCGGTTCATGCCCTTGTAGTTTTCCAGCCGATAATCCTCCCACTGGGCCTCCAGCCGTTTGCGCACCATGATGCTCGCCACCGTGCCGATGATTGAAAAGATCACCACCAGCGCAATGAAGCCGGCCACGATTGGCGCGGCGCGGTTCCAGAATGGATGCGCATCGATCGGCCACCACTTGTCGCCCATCCACTGGAACGCCAACGAACCGAACCAACCGGAAAGGTTCACCGCCAGGATCACCCCCAGCAAAGTGACCAGGGCGTTGATCCCGCCCTTGTAATAACTCTCCAGCGCGAGGAGCAGGAAAAACAGACCGATAAGCAGATAAATCCACATGGCGGCAGAAACTATACCCCGTTTCCCAAAAAATCACGCGGTTTTTTAGGTAAAAATCGGCTATTCCAGCCCCCTGAAAAAGCCCCGGGCGGTCGCAGAGGTGACCTCAGAGAGTTCCTCCAAGCCGACCCCCAGCGTCTCAGCGGCCGCTTGGCTGATCTCGCGCACATGGGCCGGCTCGCAGCGTTTGCCCCGGTACGGCACCGGCGCGAGGAACGGCGCATCCGTCTCCAGCATCAGCTTGTCCAGCGGCACCGAAGCCAGCGTCTGCCGTACATCAGCCGCATTCTTGTACGTGCAGATGCCGGTGAAACTGACCAGCGACCCCATCTCGATCACTCGCCTGGCCGCCGCCGGCTCGTTCACGAAACAATGAAACACACCCCGCACCCGGTCCGCAAACGGCTCGAAAACCTCGAGGCACGGCTCGAACGCCGCACGCTGGTGCACGACCACGTTCAGGCCAAGTCTGGCCGCGACCTCGAGCTGCTGCCGGAACAACACGACCTGTCGAGCCTTGAACGCCTCGTCATCGGCCGCCGACCCACCGCGCGTGCTCGGCAGCCGGTAGTGGTCGATGCCGATCTCGCCGATGGCCACCACCTTCGGCGCCTTGGCCATGCGCCCGAGCTCGGCGCTCACATCGTCCGGCGCGGCGAGACAGTCGTTGGGATGCCAGCCCACCGCGGCGAACACGCCGTCGAAGCGCTTGGCCAAGTCGATCGCCCTCAGACTGCTCTCCTGCTCTGTGCCGATGGTGACGATGCGCGAGATCCCGGCATCGGCGGCGCGCTGCACCACCTCGGCGAGTTCCTCGCGGAAATCAGGAAAGTCCAAATGAGCGTGTGTGTCGTAAAATTCCGGCATCGCTTGGCCAAGCGCCTGGCTGGGCCACTGTAGCGACTCGCGTCTGGTTTGTCATTTTCCTTCAAACCGGCCCGGCGTGTGCTATAGTTCTGTCAGCGATTGACACGACGCTGGAGAATGAAGCAATGAGCGGTCCCACATCACCCGAGGAATTCCAGAAACAAATGCAGGAGTTCCTGCAGAAGCAGTTCAAGACATTCGGCACTCCCGGTTTTGCCGGTGCCGAGCCGTCCGGCACCGGTGCGGAGCCCGAGCCGGAGCTGGACCGGGATGCTTTCGAGTTCGCCCACAAGCCGCGCGACGTCAAGACACATCTCGACCGCTACGTCATCAAGCAGGAGGAGGCCAAGAAAGTACTGAGCGTGGCGTTGTGCGACCACTACAACGCTGTGCGCCAGGCCTTCGACGGGGAGGAACAGTGCCATTACACGAAGCAAAACGTGATGCTCATCGGCCCGACCGGCGTTGGCAAAACGTACCTCATCCGCAGCATAGCCGAGTTGATCGGGGTGCCATTCGTCAAGGCCGACGCGACCAAGTTCTCCGAAACCGGCTACGTCGGCGGTGACGTTGAGGATCTTGTCCGCGACCTCGTCCGGCAGGCCGACGGCGACGTCGAGCGCGCCCGCTACGGCATCATTTACATCGACGAGATCGACAAGATTGCCTCAGCCTCGGAGCAACATGGCGGCCGCGACGTGAGCGGCCAGGGTGTGCAGACCACCCTGCTCAAGCTGATGGAGGAAACCGAGGTGCCGGCGCGCTCACAGCACGACATGGCCGGCCAGATTCAGGCGATGATGGAGGGCATGCGCGGCGGCAAAAAAGAGGGCGACACCATCAACACGCGCCACATTCTCTTCGTCGTCAGTGGGGCGTTTGCACACCTCGACAAGATCGTCGGGCGGCGACTGAAGGAGTCCTCCATCGGATTTGCCTCCGCATCGCAGGATGAGGTTGAGGGCGGCCGGATTCTTGAACACTCGAAGACGCCCGATTTCATCAAGTTCGGCTTCGAGCCGGAATTTATCGGCCGCCTGCCGGTGCGCGTCGTTTGCCACCCGCTTTCGGTCGATGACCTCGAGCAGATTCTCAAGACCAGTGAGGGGAGCATTATCCGGCAGTACAAACAGTCGTTCGCCGCCTACGGCATCAACGCCCGGTTCGAGGACAACGGGCTGCGCCGTATCGCCGAACTGGCGATCGACGAGGAGACCGGCGCGCGCGGACTGATGACCGTCTGCGAAAAAGTCTTCCGCGACCTGAAGTTCGAGCTGCCCAGCTCGCGCGTGAGGGAGTTTGCCATCGATGACGCGCTAATTGATGATCCCCAGGCCGCGCTGCAAACACTGCTGGACAACGCGCCCGAGCAGGAGGCGGCCGAGGTGGACGACACACTCAAACAGTTCGCCGACGCGTTCTCCGAGCAGCACGGACTGGGCATCACCTTTACAGCGGACGCGTGCAAACGGCTGGCCCGCCTGGCCGGGGAGTCCTCCCTCTCAGTGTACGAGTTTTGCAAGGCGCATTTCCGCGACCTGCATTTCGGGTTGAAGCTGATCTCCGGCAACACGGGAACCACGGAGTTTGAACTGGACGAATCGTTCGCAGAAGACCCGGACAACGCCCTAAGCGAACGGGTGGTCGCCAGCTACAAAAGCAAGAAGTCGTAGGGCCGGGGCTTAATACGTCGCCCGACCGCCAGAGATGTCAAACACGGCTCCGGTGCTGAACGAGACTTCATCCGACGAGAGCCAGGCGATCAGCGCTGCCACTTCATCTGCCTGGCCAACGCGCCCCATCGGAATTTTCGACACCATGTAGTCGATGTGCGCCTGCGTGCACTGCTTGAGGATCTCCGTCTCGATCACGGCCGGCGTGATGCAGTTCACCCGGATGTTCGTGTCGGCCAATTCCTTGCCCAGCGACTTGGTCAGGCCGATCACGCCGGCCTTGGCGGCGCTGTAGTGGGACGCGGTCGGGTTGCCCTCCTTGCCGGCGATCGAGGCGACATTGACGATGCGCCCCCACCCTGCCTTGAGCATCCCCGGCACAAATGCGCGGCAGCAGAGGAATACGCCGTAGAGGTCGATGTCCATCACGTCGCGCCACTCCTGCGGCGTGCATTCCCAGAGCATCTTGTTGACGCCCGCGATGCCGGCGTTGTTGACGAGAATGTCAATGTGACCATGGCGGTCAAGCGCTTGGCCAGCCGCCGCCTCGACCGACTCCGGCTTGGCCAACTCGACGATGTCGCTCGTCACCTCGCCGTTGTCGGCCAGCTTGGCCTTGGCCGCGTCGATCGCCGCCGGGTCACGATCCCAAATCACACAGGATGCGCCCTCCTTCAACAGTCGCTGCGTCGTTGCAAGGCCAATCCCCCGGGCACCGCCGGTCACCAATGCTGTTTTCCCCTGTAAACTCATCTGAAGCGGTGGAGGGAATACGGCGTGCAGGCCGGAAAATCAATCGAAATTGCCGGTGATCAACTTGGCGAGCTGCTGGATCACTTGGGGGTAGGGATAATCGCGGTCATGGAGGCGGTGCTGCAACCGAACACGCTGGGCAACAAACTCGGCCTCGGCCTGAGCCTCCGCCTGAGCCCAATCCACCGTCCAGCGGAACGGAGGAACCCGGTTTCCATCGCCAGAATGTTCGTTCGACACACGCATTGGACTGTGGACGCATTTTTGCGCCGTACTAAGGTGTGACACCTCCGTGTGTCGAAGACCGACAAGTCGCTGGACGGCAGTCGGTTAACCGGCTTATGTAACGACCGGCGGAGCGAGAATCCAAATCCCTTCGAATCGCTCCATCATATAACTCGGCATCACGGAGCGTTTCTTTAGAAAAAAGTCTACTTTCCCGGTGCCCCGGGCGGAATCATCCGGCTGCCTTGCAAAATATAGTGGTGAAGCGCCTCGATCTGCCGATCCGCATCGCCGTCCAGCACGTCAAATAGGGCGCTTTGGCCCTGGTTGAAATAGGCCGGCATCTTGGCTTGCGGGTCGATCCGCAGCGGACTGCGCATCCACCGCCGAAAATACTCCGGCAACAACCGTTCGCCGACCCTTGCGAGATTGATGCCCTGCGCGTCGAACACCTGCGCCGGATTCAAGTCGCCGATGCCGTGGCAGCTAAAGCAGAAAAATCCGCCGTTGGCCGAGACCAGTTTGCGGCCGATCGCCGCTTTCTCCGCATCGACCGGCACATCTGGCGGCGTCACCGGCGGATGGCCGTTGAGCAGGGCCAGGCCCTTGGCCAAGCTGTCCGCCCGCGCGGGAAACGCCGGCATGCGTGCCGTCAGCCACGGCCGCTGTCGCTTGGCCAACGAACCTCCCAATATCCGCCTGCTCCACTCCGGCTTCAGTTTGCCGCCAATCACGTCCAACGGCGGGACCATCGCAATCTGCCCGTGGCAGTTCGCGCAGTTCAAGTCGGCCGACTGGCGCAGGGCGAACTCCGCCAAGCTCTCCTGGCCAAGCGATGCCCTGCCCTCTCGCAGGAACAACCGCAGCGCCGCACGGTCGCTTTCGCTGAATGCAAATCCCGGCGACTTGGCCCCGGTGGGATTATCGGCGAGGCAGCCCTTGGCCAAGTCGACGATGGACGGTGCGGTGAAATGATTGTCGAGCTTGAGCGCGTGGCAATTCAGGCAACCGGTGGACTGGACGAGCTTCCGGCCCTTTGCGATCAGGGTAGCGTTAGCCGCTAACGACCCGCGCTTGGCCAAGTCGGCCGACTGGAAAAGATGAGCAGCCAGCGCGGCGGCCTCGTCCTGCGTGAGAGCAAAGTTGGGCATGCGGTTCCAGCTATAATGCGCCTGCGGATTTCGCAGAAACGCCGCCAGCGAACCGGCTTGGCCGAACTTCCACCGCACTTGGCCAAGTGCGACTTTGCCCTCTGCCAATGAATCCCCGGCCACCGTGTGGCACGCAACGCAGTTGAGTTGTGTGAAAAGTTTTTGCCCAGCCTCCGCCGTCTTGGCATTGTCGTTCACCATGGGAAACGAGCCGCCGGATTTGAGCGACCCGAGAAACGCAGCGATTGCCCCGGCATCCGCCCCGATGCTCGCACCGTGCAGCATCAACGGCATGGTGGCCCGCGGCCGGAGCCGGGCCGGATTTAGAATCCACTGTGCCATCCAGCCCGCGTCGAGCCGCGAGCCGATGCCGTCGAGAGCCGGGGCGTCCATCGCCAGTTCCGGCATGCCCTGTGCGGGGACTCCGTCGGTGTGGCACGCAAAACAGCGATGCCCGGCGGCGAGTTGGCGGCCACGCCGCAGTGCCGCTCCCATAGTCAGCCGGTCACTCGGCGCGTGCTTCAAAAACCGGGGCGGGATCGGCTCCTTGGCGAAGTCGGGCGTGGCCCAGTAGAGCCGAAAAAATGCGTCCCCATCCCGCGGCGAAGTGTAGGTCGCCTTCAGCGTGTTGGTGCGGGAGTTGAGCCGGATGCGCCCGGTCGTCTCTGTCGTTCCCCCATCGGACGTTACATCCAAGACGACGGCGCCGTTGAGTTCCATTCGCAGGCTGCCGTTCAACTCGGCCTGAAAAACAAACCGGTCACGGAGGTCAAGATCGATGACGCCCTCCCATTCCGCGGTGAACGCGCCCGGCGCCACGAACGGCGTCGGCGCCTGTCCAAGCGGAACATACAGCATGAAGTGCGGCCGCACTGTAGTGTCCGCCGACCCTCCGTTGGAAGGCCGGAACGTGACCGCCAGCCCGTCGAGCCACTTCGGCTTAGCTTCCTCGGCCGCCGGGCCGGTGCCCGGCCAAGCGGCCGCCAGAGCGCAGAGGAGCTGGTTCAACCGGCGGCTCATCGTCGAAACAACCTCACGCCAGTCCAAGGTTGTCCAGAATGCGAAGTACCGACTGGCTTTTGTTGAGCGTGTAGAAATGCAGGCCGGGCACGCCGCGCTCGAGAAGCCCGTGGCATTGGGCAGTGGCGTACTCGATGCCGTAGTCGCGGACGGCGTCGGCATCGTCGCCCAATGCCTCGAGCCGCGTGGCGAACGCCTTCGGCAACGTCGTACCGCACATTGCGCTGAATTTCTTGATCTGCCCGGCACTGGCCACGGGAATGATGCCGGGGAAAAGCGGCGCGGTGACGCCCTGCTCATTCAAATAATCGGCGAGTCGAAAGTAATCGGCGTTATCGAAAAACATCTGCGTGATGACGAGGTCGGCGCCGCGGTTGATTTTGCCGACGAGATGTCGCCAGTCGGCCTCACGGCCCTCGGCACAGTCAATGTGTCCCTCCGGGAAACCGGCAACACCGATGCCGAAGCCACCGCGATCGCGGAGGAACGCCACCAACTCGGAGGCGTACTCGAAGCCGTCCTCGGTCTGCGCCCACTCCTCGCCGGGAGGCGGGTCGCCGCGCAGGGCGAGGATGTTTTGGATGCCGCGTTTTGCCGCCTCATCGAGGATACCACCGATCTCCGCCTGCGTATGCCGGATGCAGGTCAGATGTGCCATGGTGGTGAGGCCAAAGTCGTTTTGGATGCGCTCGACGATCTCGAGTGTTTTCTCGCGGGTGCTGCCGCCGGCACCGTAGGTGACGGAGGCGTAGTCCGGCCTGGCCGTCAACAGCGCTGGGAGGGTCTTGCCGAAAAAAGTCTCCTCGCCCTCGGGAGTCTTGAACGGAAAAAACTCGAACGAGATGGTTGGCTTCCCGGTGCCCTCCCTGGCGGCGTGAATGTCACGGATGAACCGCATACGCGGCAGGCTAAAGAAAACCGCCTCGCTGTGAAAGGCGGAACTCCCGCCCGGCCAGGGGCTTGGCCAAGCGCTTGGCCTACACGTCGCACACCTCGGCGGCGTGCCGCAGTGCGGCCTCCTTGTCATCCCAGTTGGGGATAAACTCCTGCGCGACGAAGCCGTCGAAGCCAGTCGCGAGGATGGCGCGCATCACGGCTGGGTAGTTGATCTCCTGCGTGTCGTCGAGTTCACCGCGACCGGGATTGCCGGCGGTGTGGTAGTGGCCGATGTATTCCTTGAGGTTGCGAATGTTGCGGATGATGTCGCCGTGCATGATCTGCACGTGATAAATGTCGAACAACAGCTTGAGACTCGGCGAGCCGACTTGCTTGATGGCCTCGATGCAAAAGTTGAGATCGTCTCCCTGATAGCCGGGGTGGCCCTTCATCGGGTGGCTGTCATCCACCGAGTTGAGGTGCTCGAGGCAGATCGTGATGCCGTTCTTCTCGGCACGACCGACGACCTGTTTCCACGCCTTGACGCAGTTTGCCCTGGCCTGGTCGCGATCGATGCCGGGAGTCTCCATACCGACGAAGGTGATCACGCGCTTGGCGCCGAACTGCTTGGCGGCGGCGATGCCATCGATCAATTTCTCGATGCACATCGCGTGATTGGCCGGATCGTTTGGCCCTTTGGCAAAGCCGTGGCTGCCGACAAGCGAGATTTCCAGGCCGGCCTTGCGGGCGGCCGGGTAAAACTGGCGACTGATGCCCTCGATGCCGGTCAGGCCGATGTCCACGCAGGTGGCGATGAGCTCTTCGGTGGGCATGGGATTGAACGTCCAGCCCATGATCGACTGGCGGATGCGCTTGTTGCTGATCCGGTAGCCCGGGGTGGCTGCTTTGCGGCTTGTCTGTGCACGCGCGGGAACGGCCGCGGTGGCGAGCGCGGCAACGGCACTCGCCTTGATCATGCCCCGGCGGGAAATGTGATGGGTACTCATTGGCAAATTTGGCTTGTTGCGAGGGATTGAACCGCACCCGGCGGCACAAGGCAAGCGCTTGGCCAGGCGAAAAAAAGCCCAGGCATTCCGCCCGGGCTCAATCAGTTTGGTTTGGTTGGTGTGGGAAAAAAGTCAATGCTCAGGATACCCAGCCATCCACCTTGGCCAGGCCGGCTTGTAGGCCTGGTCGTAGGCGCGGTGCCACTTGAGCTTCCAAAGTTTCTTGATCGGCACATGCTGGACAGAGTGATCCATGAACACCCCCTGGATACCTCCATTATGCCGGTCCATCGCAAAGTGTTTCATCTCGGCATTGTAGCCGCTCCACTCGCCGTTGTAGGCAGGTGGCGCCATGCGCGCCCGGAACGGCCCGCCGCCCCGCCACATCATGTCCATGAACATCGGGATTTGATGCAGGTCAAAACCAGCGGGATCCATGGTGCGCCAGTGCCATGCCTCTCGGCGTCCCTGTATATCAGTTTGCGCATTATAGACCCAGTTGTTGTTGCCGTAACTAGCCCGGGTAGGTATTGGCTCCCGTGAGATGCCACCATGCTTGAACGAGGCATTAAAGCTACCCATAGCACTCCAACTATCATTCCTGTTTTTGTTAACCGGTCTGAGAACGTAATTCTGGCTGTTGTTGCTTCGAGCGAGAGTAGCGGAGGGACAAAGCAGGATGTCCTGCTCACGCCAAAACTGCTGCAACGATGCAACCCACTCACCACGCCACCAACCACCCTGCATATTCATGCTCATGCCGTCGCTGAAATAGCCGTCGTTGTCATCGGTGTAATACTGCCAGACCAGCCCCCACTGTTTGAGGTTGTTGATGCACACCGTCTGTACGCCCTTGGCCTTGGCCTTGGCCAAGGCCGGCAACAGCAGGGCCGCCAGAATGGCAATGATGGCGATAACCACCAACAACTCGATCAGTGTGAACCCCCTGATCGTCCCAGAAATGTGTCTTGTCTTTTTCATAGTTTACCTTGAGTGCTGAAAAAATTGGCCAAAACCGGGCTGTTGGCAAGGATTTTTTTGAGGGGAAGTTTAATTGCATTTTTGGTTTTTTTAGACACTCTTATGCCCTCATGGCTGCAAGGAGAACAAGCGTCAACTGGACGGCCAAGCTCAATAATACCAAGGACTTACCCAAGTACTTCGACAGCAGCAACGACAAGTTCTCCAGGAAATTCGGCGAAGGCCGGTTCGTCATCCCGGCACCGCTCGAGGTCGATGCGCTGATGAGGAAGGTGCCCAAGGGCAAGCTCACCACCATCAATGAACTGCGCACGGCGCTGGCCAGGAAACACAAGACCGACTTCGCTTGCCCGATCACCACCGGCATTTTTTCATGGATCGCCGCCAACGCGGCCGACGAGATGGCTCGCCAGGGGCGCAAACGCATCACGCCGTACTGGCGCACGATCAAGAGCGACGGCCAGATCAACCCCAAGTATCCCGGCGGCATCGAGGTCATCCGCGGGAAACTCGAGGCCGAGGGCCATACGGTCATCCAAAAGGGCAAGCGGTTCCTCGTGGTGGATTTTCAAAACAAGTCGATCGTCCCGAAACCCAAGTAGCCCATCCCGCCCTTGGCCAAGCGTCTCACCATCATCCGTCACGCGAAGTCGAGTTGGGAGAATCCCGACTTCGATGACCACGACCGACCGCTCAACAAGCGCGGCCTTCGCAACGCACCCGAGATGGGTGCCCGCCTGGCCAAGCGCAACTGGCTGCCGGATCTGTTTCTCGTGAGTACGGCTCGGCGCGCCCGTGACACCGCCACCCTGATCGCCGTCGAGGTCGGTTACATGGAGGAGCGGATCGTGCTCGATGACCGGCTCTATTTGGCAGAACCCGGCGAGTGGCGGAACATTATCGACACCTTCCCGGCGGAGGCCACACACATCGCCTGTGTCGGGCACAACCCCGGCATCACCGAACTGGCAAATCATTTCTCCGACGAACTCATCAATAACATGCCGACCTGCGGGCTGATCGACATGGGATTCGAAGTGGACGCCTGGGCGGACCTCTTCGCGACCAAGCCGGTGACGTTCGAGTTTGACTACCCCAAAAAGCCGCCGCCGTGAAACCCGCGCTTGCCCTGCCCCATGCCAGCCGACAACGAGGAGGTTCACTACAAGGTATGGGCCAGCGACAACGTCGTTTACGGGCCGGTGCTGCTGGAAACGCTGCTCGAGTGGGTGGCCGACGGCCGCGT
The DNA here is from genome assembly GCA_913030945.1 of uncultured Verrucomicrobiota bacterium. Classification (GTDB taxonomy): domain Bacteria; phylum Verrucomicrobiota; class Verrucomicrobiia; order Limisphaerales; family UBA1096; genus UBA1096. Next base: position 4,859 of record CAJWEP010000029.1, on the reverse strand, counting down.
CCTGGCGGACACCTGGGTGTTCAGCCAGGAAGTGAACAGCTGGAAACCGGCCAAGTCGCTGCCACCGCTGGGCGACGCGCTCGCCAACTATCACGCCACTCAGGCCCCTCTGCCCACACCGACCGAGCTTGGCCAGGCGAGCGACTCGATCACGGTTGATTATCTGCGCCAATTCGACGCGCTGGCCGGGCTTGGCCTAGCCGAGCTGGAGCAGTTCATCAGCCATTGCATCATGATGGAAATTGAGGAAGGCGGCCTGATCATGAAAAAAGACAGCCCCGGTGACGGGCTGTACATGATCCTCTCCGGTGAAACCCGCGTCCGGCTCGTGATCGCTGGGCAGGACACGACCTTGGCCAATGTTGGAGCTGGCAGCTTTATCGGCGAGGTGGCCATGTTCAGCCAGGCCCCGCGCACGGCCGATGTGCTGGCACTGACCCCTTGCAACCTGCTGTTCATGTCAGCCGAGGCGTTCCGGAACATGATGCAGTCCGAGCCAAAACTGGCCTCGGCGGTGTTGTTCGCACTGGGCCACATCATGGCCGACCGCATGATGGCCGGGAACCAGCGACTGCAGAGCAAGGTCAGCTCGGAGTTCCTCTGGTTGTAGCCGAATGCCGGGCACAAAATAAACCGGCTTTGGGGCAAAGAGACCGTTGACACCGGCCTGCTGAATGGATAGGTTTCCGGTCCTTTTAGGGAGCAAATCGCATGGTACGTATACTACTATTTGTCACAGTCCTGGCCTTGGGCGGGGCTTTCTTCGTCGCCTTCAGCAATGTTCAGGGCGAGATCGACAGAATTACCGGTGAACGGGATACAGCCCAAACTAACCTTGACAGAACCGAGGGTGAATTGGCTGTTGCCGTAAAAGCCAAAGACGAAGCTGAAGGCGAGAAAGAAAACGCACAAACAGCAAGGTTGAGGGCCGAAAATGCCCTTGGCATCGTGCAAAAAAATCTCGCCCAGCAAACCGCGCGTGCCAGTGAGCACGAAGCCGCCGCGAAAAAGTTCCAGGCCGATTTGGTTAAAGCAGCTAATTTCGTTCAGTCTTGGGAACTGTTCCAGCAGGCCAATGGCACTCAGGATCAGATTAAACAAAAACTGAACACATACAGGGATGTCAGCAACCAACGCGCTCAGTTTCTTGCCGAGAACGGAATCCTGCTAAGCCAAATCGAGAAGCAGGGGGTTGAACTGGCCCGTTACACCGGTGCCCCCGTGAAGGTCGCCCTTCCCCGAACGCTTCAGGGCAAGATCACCGCCGTGGATGCACAGTTTGATTTTGTAGTGCTGGACATCGGCGAAAGCCAGGGTGCCCGCGAACACGGCGAACTGCTCGTGAGCCGGGGCGAAAAGCTCATCGGCAAACTCCGCATTCTCGATGTCAAGAAGGATCACAGTATCGCCAACATCCTCCCGGGTTGGAAACAGGGGGAAATCCAGACCGGCGACCTCGTCATCGTCGGGAACTAACGCGGCACTTTTTTATGCGTTCACTTGCCAGGACCATCCTCTCCTTCTTCGCGATTCTCTTCGCGGGCCTGGCCATGGGTATGACCGCGGGATGCATTGGACCAGACCCTGAAAACAAGTCTGCCCGGCCGTGGAACACGCCCCGCCCTTGGGAGCACGGCATCCCGGGCGGCATCTCGGAGCGACGCTGATTTCACGAAAACAGCCTTCCCAAGCCGGGCGTTTGCCCGGTTTTTTTGTGTTCCCCAATAGACCAACTTGTGGTATAAATCAGGTCTAATTGAGTCATGCGGACCGCGTTCGGTTCGCATCAAGAGATGTTATGAGACTGGATAAACTGACCACAAAATCACAGGAAGCGCTGGAGGCGGCGCAGGAACTGGCGCATCAACACTCGCAGCAGCAGGTCGATGGCGAGCACCTCGCCCTGGCCCTGGCGCGACAGCAGGACGGCATCATCCCTGGGCTGCTCCAGCGCACTGGCGTGGACTTGACCAAGCTTCAAGTCGACCTCGATACCGAGCTGGCCCGACGCGCCAAGGTGCAAGGCGCCAGCACCGCCGACCTGTATCTCAGCCCCGAGCTGAAGCAGGCACTCGACGCCGCCCAGGCCGAGGCGACGCAACTCGGCGACGAGTACGTCAGCACCGAGCACCTGCTGCTTGGCCTTCTGGCCAAGGGCGGCCCGGCGCTTGGCCGCGTGTTCAAGAAGCACAACCTCCGGCGCGATGCCCTGCTCGACGCGCTTGGCCAAGTACGCGGCAACCAGCGCGTCACCGATGCCAACCCTGAGGACAAGTTCCAGGCACTGGAAAAATACGGCCGCGATCTGACGGCCTTGGCCAATCAGGGCAGGATCGATCCCATCATTGGGCGCGACGACGAAATCCGCCGCGTGATGCAGGTGCTCAGCCGCCGCACGAAGAACAACCCGGTGCTCATCGGCGAGCCGGGCGTCGGCAAGACCGCCATCGCAGAGGGCCTGGCCCGGCGCATCGTCAGCGGCGACGTCCCGGAGTCACTCAACAACAAGACGCTGATCGCAATGGATCTCAGTGCGATGATCGCCGGCGCGAAGTATCGAGGCGAATTCGAGGATCGCCTCAAGGCGTTCATCAAGGAAATCACCTCCAGCGACGGTCAAATTATTTTGTTCATCGACGAACTGCACACGCTCGTCGGCGCCGGCGCCGCCGAGGGCGCAACCGATGCCGCCAACATGCTCAAGCCGCAACTCGCCCGCGGCGAACTTCGCTGCATCGGCGCGACCACGCTCGACGAGTACCGCAAACATATCGAGAAAGACCCCGCCCTCGAGCGCCGCTTCCAGCCGGTGAAAGTGGACGAGCCAACCGTCGAGGACTCCATCGCCATTTTGCGCGGACTCAAGGAACGCTACGAGGTGCACCACGGCATTCGTATTCAGGACACCGCACTCGTCACCGCCGCAACCCTGTCCGACCGCTACATCACCGATCGGTTTTTGCCGGACAAGGCGATCGACCTCATCGACGAGGCGGCGGCGCGGCTGCGGATGGAACTCGACTCAATGCCGACCGAGATCGACCAACTCGAGCGCCAGATCATGCAGCTCGAGATCGAGCGCACAGCGTTGAAGAAGGAGAAGGACGCCGCCAGTAGGGAGCGCCTGGCCAAGCTCGAGGAAACCCTGGCCAAGCTGAAGGAGGAGGCCGACGAGTTGAAGGCACACTGGCAGGACGAGAAGGCGTCCATCAACGCCGCCAGCATCGTCAACAGCCAGCTCGAGGAGGCCCACCGCGCGCAGGAGCAGGCCGAGCGAGATGGCGACCTCAACCAGGCGGCGCAAATCCGCTACGAAACCATCCCTGGCCTCGAGAAAAAACTGGCCGACATGCAGGAGGCGCTGAAGCAATCCGGACAGACCAAGCGCCTGTTGCAGGAGGAAGTCACCGACGAGAACATCGCCGAGGTGGTCGCCGCGTGGACCGGCATCCCCGTGACCAAGATGCTCGAGGGCGAACGGCAAAAACTCGTCGATATGGAGGAGCGCATCAGCGAGCGTGTCGTCGGCCAAGCCGAGGCGGTGCGCGCCGTCGCCGATGCAGTGCGCCGAGCCCGGAGTGGTTTGCAGGATCCGGATCGCCCGATTGGCTCATTCATTTTCATGGGGCCAACCGGCGTCGGTAAGACCGAGCTCGCCCGCGCACTGGCCGAGTTTCTGTTCGACGACGAGTCGGCGATGATCCGCATCGACATGAGCGAGTACATGGAGAAACACACCGTTGCGCGGCTCATCGGCGCGCCGCCGGGCTACGTCGGCCACGAGGAGGGTGGACAGCTCAGCGAGGCCGTCCGGCGCAAGCCGTACAGCGTGGTGCTGTTCGACGAAATCGAGAAGGCCCACCCGGATGTCTTTAACGTTTTCCTGCAGGTACTCGACGATGGGCGGCTTACCGATGGCCAGGGCCGCACGGTCGACTTCCGCAACGCCATCGTCATCATGACCAGCAACATCGGCTCGCATATCATTCAGGAATATTTTCTCGACGGCAAAACGGACGGCACCGACCAGCTGGACATGGAGCAGAAAGTCGAGGCCGAGTTGAAGGCGCATTTCCGGCCGGAGTTCCTCAACCGCATCGACGACACGATCGTGTTCCACAGCCTCGACGAGGAGCAACTCGAGGTCATCATCGACATCCAGTTGCGGGCAGTGGCCAAGCGGCTCGAGGCGCAGCAACTCACGCTTGAGATCAGCGACGAGGCCAAGCGGCACCTGGCCCGGGAGGGCTACGATCCGCAGTTCGGCGCGCGACCGCTCAAGCGCACCATCCAGGAGCAGTTGCTCAACCCGCTGGCCACGCGACTGCTCGACGGCGACTTCAAGCCGGGCGACCACATCCGCGTGCGCCTGGCCAGCGACGAGCTGACGTTCGAAGCGTAAGCCGGTCTCAATCCGCACGCTTGGCCAAGGGCTTGATCGGGCCAACGTGGTGGCGAATGAAGGGATCGAGGAAACCGGCCAGGCGGCGAAGCTGCACCGCGCTCGGCCGCAGTCTGGCCAAGTCAGCCCAATTGGCGGCGGCCATTTTTGCGGCGACGGCGCGTGTGCCGGGGTCGAGCTTGGCCTTGGCCCAATCCGGCTCCTGCCCTTGGCTCGCGAGAAACTTCACCTCGAACACGCTGAGCCAAAACTCCCCCGCCCCGCCGCCGTTGAGCCGCCGCACCAGTTCCAGCATCAAGTCGAACTCGGCCCGGAGGGGAGTCTGCTCCTCTGTGGATCGCGTCAGCAGCTTTGTGGCCCGAGCGAGGCAGTCGAGCAGATCGACATCGGTGCGCAGGTTGGGGAACGGCTCCGTCAGCACAACTTCGCAAAGCGTGTGAAGTTCGGAGCGGCGGCT
>CAJWEP010000028.1 GCA_913030945.1 uncultured Verrucomicrobiota bacterium | reverse complement strand
GACCAACGCGCACTCATGGTATTGCGTTGCAACCAATAAACCTTCAACTTAAATTGCGTGGTAGGTTAGCTGATATTTTTGATGCTTATGGGCTACAATTCGTTCTCTCGATCATTCGCAAATGAACCTTTTATTTGCATGTTATGATTATTTCCCCCACGGGGGACAACAGCGCAATTGCCTTAAAATAGCACAAAAATGTGCAGCAGCAGAACATAATGTCACCATCTGTACGCGCACCTGGGAGGGAAACAAGCCGGAAGGAATAAAGATCGAAACTCTTGGGAGCAAAGGGTGGTCCAATGCCGACCGCAACCAGAATTTCATCAACGGTATGACCCAATTGGTAGCCGAGAGAAAATTCGACGGGGTCATTGCCTTCAAAAAAATGCCCGGGCTGGATGTCTACTTTGCCTCCGACCCCTGTTTCGAGGCCAAGTTTCGATCCAACAAAAAATGGCTGGGGCGCCTGACCCGGCGCTACCGGCTTTATCGCAGGTGGGAGGAGGCCGTGTTCGCGAAGGGTCAACGAACCCAGATTCTCCTGATTACCGACCGCGAGGTGCCATTGTACCAGGAAATCTACGGAACGGAACTGGAACGCTTCCACCTGCTGCCGCCGAATATCGACCGTCGCAGCTTCAGTGACAGCGACAGGGAAAGCGCCCGCTTGGCCAAGCGCAAAGAACTTGGCTTGGCCGCCGAGGCAACCCTACTGCTGATGGTCGGTTCCGGTTTTCGCACCAAGGGTGTCGACCGTGCCATCGAGGGGTTGGCACCACTCAATTCACCCGGCGGAAGCCAAGCGCACTTGGTGGTGGTAGGCCACGGCAAGGCGGAAAGCTATGCGCGCTTGGCCAAGTCACTTGGCGTGTCGGATCGCGTGCACTTCCTCGGCGGCAGAACGGATGTCCTGGAATGGATGCTTGCCGCCGATCTGCTCGTTCACCCCGCACGCACCGAGAACACCGGGACCGTTTTGCTGGAGGCGATGGTCAGCGGGTTGCCGCTGCTGGTCAGCGACGTTTGCGGCTACGCGTTTCACATCGAGAAGGCGGAGGCCGGTTGCCTCGTGCCATCGCCATTCACGCAGGAACGATTCAACCGACTGCTACAAGAGACAGTACACTCGCCGAATCTCGCCCAATGGCGTGCCAACGGCCTGAGGTATGCGGCGACGGAGGATCTATATTCGTGCCACGAAAAGGCCTGCGGATTGATCGAAAAGTTTATTGCCGAAAAGTCCCGCTGATCAACCCTAGCGCTGCGTGGCGACCATCATGAAGGAGTGTGAGAAGTAGCCACGTAGTTTGCGGGGCCACGTCTTGAAAAACTGACCCGGCGGGTTGATCCAATACGACTCCAGCGTCCTGTACCCCGAACGATTCAGTAGGTGATTCAGGGTGATGGGATCGAACCAACAGGTATGTTCCTCGTGAACTTGTGGCAGGCCGCGCCGCCAGATTTTTCCGCGCTGTTTCGCATAAAACGGATTAGGCGTGCTGACCACGAGGCGGCCTCCCGGCTTCAAGTGACGATGCATATTGCAGAGAAACTGCCCGGGGTTGTCCAGGTGCTCGATGATCTCCCCGGCGATGATGGTGTCAAATTGCCGGCCGAGATCGACCACGTGAACGTCCCCGCACACCGCATTGTAGCCGCGTTGCTTCAGCGCCTCGACTCCCTCCTCATCCAAGTCCAATCCGACGATGTCCGGGTTGATCTCCGCAAGCCGGAAGAAAAGAATCTTCCCGGAACGCTCAAACCGCTTCTCGGCGTTCCCCCGGGCAACCCGCGCATCCACCACCCCTAAGTCCAGCACGTCCCTGTCCTTGACCAGGTTCGCGACCACCTCAAGTCGATCCGGAATCGATTGCATTGGAATCCCTTCTTGCACCGGGCCAATCTAGGAACAGGGTTTTCCCTCACCAAGTACAAAATATCGTGCAATGTCTCGGATGGCACCCTTCAACATCATCCGATCAGGAAAGTGTCCTTTCAATCACACCGCCTGCTCACTCCCAGTGGCGTTCATCCCAAATCCAAGCCTCTTTCTTGAGAGATGGCCAACATGGTGGATTTCCCGCCGGATCACAAACACCGGTTTATGAACATAGCAGGAGTGAAATTGAGATCAACGCAGACCGCCGTCATTCGCTGTTCCGCTGATGGGATACCTTGCTATGAGTGGCGAAAAAACCGTTAAATTTTCTCCGTTTGCGGAGATAGTATTGCGACTTTTTCTCGACGGCACGGAATAACCACTGTCCGTTTGTGCACACGGGATGAGCCCGGATGAATTCCCGTCTCTCCAACAATGAGAGCAGACAATGGGGAGTGGAAACGTTCAGCAGCGCAAGATCACGAACCACCTTTTGCCGCACCATCCGGGAACACCTATCCAGCCGTGCCATGTCAATCAGGCATAGCCTGGGCTGGCTCGTTGATTGGCAGGAGACGAAAATATGCCGGGAATAAAGGTCTGGCGTGAAAAGTCCTGCCCGATGCATTTTACCGACAGTCAAGGCAGCCTCACGGAGTGTGCTTCGCCTGAGGTGAGGTTCACGGCATTGATCCAAAAACTGATCCAAACTAATCGAGTCCCTGATCTCACCTGTGAGAATAAAGGAAAACCGTTCCCAAAACGGACCACACTCCTCGCCATAGGCAATCAGATCGGGTGTCCCAATTCCCACCCGCCTTAGCGCCATATAATTATCCCACTCTTGCCTTGAATACGAGACTACCCTGCCATGCCGAAACAATGAACTAAAGCCATCTTTACGATAAGGTTGCCAAGTGCGTTTCAGATAAAGAACGCGAAGGACTCCATCCGAACCCGCCACCTCGATACGACTGACATCCCGGCGACCTCGATGATTCTTGACCAATCCACCATTCCAAGCCTTGATACCTGCCATTGTGTCCAGTCCGGCCACACGGAGATGTTCAGCATGAGATTCGATATTGATGAATTGTTTCATGTCGGGATGGAGTCAAGATCGGGACTTCATTCAAAGTTCCTCGTTCTCAGATTAGCCGGCCGCAAACCAGTTTCGCGGCAATACCGCTTGATGAACCCAATCCAGTTTGCACGCGTATAAACCTGTCTGCCCCGCAATCCACGATCCAGTCGAACCAAGTTGGCTACAGCCACCTTGGAAGCCACTTTTTCCTCAAACGAAAGGCCATCAAGATCGATCAGGTGAGGTTCACCCTGTTCGTCTATCAGCAGGTTGGATTCCTTAAGATCCCGATGGGAAAAACCCTCGTGATGCAGGCGGCCGATCAGTTTTGAAACCCGCGCTGTCAGGCCATCTCGATCGGCGGCGGCGCCCAGAGCCACAGCCGCCGGGATCTCCTCCATGACCAGGAAACTCCGGAGTAAAAACCCGAAAACCCTGTCCTCCGCCACAGCAGCAATATGTGGACTTGAAAGACCCACCAGTTCAAGGTGGTAGCTTAAGCGAAAGCCTCTCTTTGCCTTGGAGGGCCGGAAAAGATCCTTGATGACGTTAAGCGGTTTCTTGAGGTTGTATCGCTTGACCACCCACCCATCGCACCGGCCGACTGTGCTGGAACGGCCGGCTTTAAGGACGGAATCACCTCCAAGTGCAAGATCGGGATTAGCCAGCAACGCCTTGAGTCCTTTATCCAGCAATGGCTTGCGCACCCACCAACGGCGTCCGCCATGGGATTGCGAATCAAACTCGCGATTATTCTTCAGGCAACGCCCACAACGGATAGCCATTTTTTTTCTACGAACCTGGTCGCTTAACCGAAGAAGTTTCTCCGGCAAAGACATGGGAAAATGTATGTTTAGGTATGCAAGATCCATCATTTGCTTCGCTGGATCAGGATCTTTTTCGATTCGCACTCCCTTGAGGTCGGCTAAACGCAATTCACCTGATGGGAGATGAACCAAAATATTTGCCGGATGCAGGTCACCATGAACCATCCCCTTTTGATGGCATTGTTCTACAAAATCCATTACTTGGACGGAATCCACATCTCCGGCCTCATGAAGCGGCTTACCATCAAATCCCTCAGTGACCAGGATGTCCTCATGAAGTCCGCGGGTTGACCAAATTTCGCATAGTGCCAAATGTCGTACCACTGGGATGCCCAGCGCCTGCATGGCCTGGGCTGCACCCCACTCCCAGCGACCGGGGGAATCCTTGAACCAGTACTTAAAGGGGCGAAACAGAAACGTTTTGTGACGGGATCTTTTCACATAAAACACCCCTCTATCCGTGTGATGGCAAGTCACCAGCTTTGCTGGGGACTGCTTGACCACTTTCCCGTCTTCATCCTGCAGGAGGGTCTCCGCCCACCGGCGATCAACGCCGTTTGCCAGCTCCCATCTTGTCTTCATTTTCACGATGGCATTGCCTAATCCTCATTAGACTGGAAACTTGTTCAGCCATTCCCACTCATCTCCTTGACAGATGAGTGAAAAGTTTCGGAGCAGCTTTTCCATGGAATGAGGTATAAAGACGCCGGGCTCGTCGCAACACCTTCTGGATTGCACCTTGATTCTCACGTAAAAGATCAGAAGCGGGGCGGTCCCAGTAGATGACGGCAAACCGTAACAGGTCGTTCCGGGTCAACCCGCAATCCATCGCGGAAAACAGAAGGCCAGCCAGGTCCTTCAACAGCCATCTCTGCGGCACGGTTTGGCGAATCTGCATGCGATGCAAGTCGATGAGATGCAGCGTCAATGGATCGGTTGGCCTCCAACAAGCCCAGTCCAGATCCCGAACCAAAAAATGACACAAGTAAAAGTCACGATGATTCAAACCGTTCCGGTGGATGGTGCGAGCAATGACTGCCAACTGGCGCAGCAACTCCCATTTCAGCCGGATGCGCTGTCCTAAGGGCAGATGTCCCCAGTTCTGCGTCAGTTGCTCAAGCGATACCATCCCATGCAGTGCCTCGGTGATGACAAACGACTCCAACTTGGCCGGAGCTTTCCCTCGGATTCCCCGTCCCACCACCTTCAGGGTGGGAACGTTCAACTCTCTTAGACGATCAATGGCCTCCCATTCCATCCGGGCACTCGTCACCGGCCGCTTACCATTGAGCCAGTTTTTCCAGACTTCACGCCAGCCACATGCCTCATGAATCTTTATGAAATAGCATTTGTCCTCGAGTTGAAATTTCACCGTTCTGCGACTTTTAACATGGCGGTACTCCTTCCCTTTATATGCCATAAGCTGGTCAAAGGCAGATTCCTTCGGAAAAAAACAGGAAATTTCTGTATCTAATTCAATCCACATAAACGTTCATCCGCAGCACCCGAATCGGATTGAATGAAATCCAGTAAACGGGTTGCAACATCGCTTGGATTGAGTGACTGGATTGAGCAACCGCCTTCCGGGGGACAATCCTCCGGTTGCATACAAGTCTTCGGTGCATCAAAAAAAGGGAATGTCACAAGAGGGTTCGTCGGCCCAAACAGAACGACGACCGAAGCTCCAACGGCATTGGCCAAATGCATCCCGCCTGCGTCATTTCCAATTACAAGCAGACAACTGGCAAGTTCGAGCGCCAATTGTTTCAAATCGGTCTTTCCCGTCCAATCTCTGACATTCAATCCCGTGGCTTCCGAGATTCTTTTTGTAATCACGTCATCAGATGGTGTCCCGTAAATATTGATTTCATATTCAGGTTTTTCTTGAACCAACTCCTGAATGAATCGGCACCAATTGGATATCGACCAGCATTTTTTTGGATTATTCGATGATCCTGGAATGATTCCGATTTTATTAGTTTTTTTTGCTACACCCTTAACATCCAGAGGTCTGTCGCTTATGGCTTTAATGAGATCAAATGAAACCAAAAACTCCTCCCATAATGTTGTCTGGTGGGTTCTGTTTAACTCAGCCTTGATAGTGTCCAACCGATGGACGTCGGTCAAAAAAGGACGCCTTTTTTTGGGATAAGCCATTCCCCACCTCCTCGTTGCACCAATTAAAAGTGCTTCCAGATCACCCCGAAATGAATTCGTAAACAACACCTGACAATCCGGTTTTTCCTTTCTGCCTTTTGAGTAAAGTTGTCGGAAACGGGCAGCGGCACCAACGGGAAGAGGGAGAAACTGATCCGCAACATGAAAAAGATCAATTAAATCCTTGAATTGAGGCTTGGCAATGAGTGTCAATTGGGCGTTTGGATGATGCTCCTTCATGGCTTTCAGGTGCGGCAATGCCATGATAAAATCCCCAAGCCAATTTGGCATTCTTACCCAGATTTTTGAATACGTGTTCTGCGAGTCAAACCCCATCAAATTGAAATCAACAACAAGCCACTACCGTGGATATATTAATCATCAAACCTTCTTCCCTGGGTGATATTATTCACGGGCTGCAATTTGCAGAATCTCTAAGAAGCGAGATTAGTAACGCAAGGATCAGTTGGGTGTCGAGAGAGATATTCGCCCCGCTGGTTGAATCCTGTCAAACCGTCCACAAGACCTATGTCTTTCAACGAAAAGGAACGCTCAAGCACTTCGTAGAATTAATTTTTGAGATCCGAGAGAAACAATTCGACTGGGTCCTGGATCTTCAAGGCTTGTTTCGAAGTGGGATTCTCTGCCTGCTGTCCCGGGCTAAAAACAAGGCCGGCCGCAGCGATGCACGGGAAGGTTCAAAACTTTTTTATCCAGTCACCGCTTCAATGCCATCCAACGGTTCCGAGTCTCACGCCCTGGATATCTTGCTCAATTTCAAACCCCTTTTTGACAGACCGGCATCCTGCAATCGGCCGCTGGTTTTTGATACTCCGCTCTCCCAATCCTTTGGGGAGCAACTCCTTTCCCCAACATTCAAGAGGGTGATAATCTTCCCTGAAAGTCGGCGCGCAGAAAAAGAGTGGCCCTTTTATCAGGAGTTAACATTCGAATTGCTGAGTCAAAACACCAACCTGCAATTGATCTGGGTTGGAACCAGTCAATTGGAACCGAAATTTCCCGCCCATCCCTTTATTCACCATAATCGTTTCTTGAATTTATGCGGTTCCACCCAGATCGAAGAATTGCCCGCCTTGGTGAACGCCTCAGACCTTGTGCTTACAAATGACAGCGGCCCAATGCATCTTGCCGCCGCCTTGAAAAAGGAAGTCGTTGCGCTGTTTGGCCCGACCGATCCAAAAAAATACGGACCGTGGGAGCAGATGCAGAATGTCATCGTTGCCCCAAATGGCAACCTCAAGGAATTACCCGTCGCCAAAGTCGCAGACGTTTTGAAACGAAAATTAGCTAACCACTAGTTTTTGCCTAAATCCATTCGCAGGCGGAAGTAGGCTTGATACCCGAATTTTTTCATAGTCACAAATGTCCTGTTGCCGACGACCCACGGCTTGAACGGCAGGTCGCGCCATTGGTTGCCGGGCAGGAATGAACTGGTTTCCACCGTCACCGGCAGGCCCAGTTCCGTCCAGCTCAGCGTGAAGGTGTGCCCAAACGGATCGGCGCTGATGCCCAGCCGGATGTCGCCCTGCTCATACACCACGAAGCGGGCGATCGCCCCGTTGTTGGTCGGCACGACATCGCCCTCGTACGCCGTGGCGCGGATGACATTGGTAAACTGCCCCTTGGCCAAGGGCAGGAGCGTGAGCTGAAAATCAGCCTCAGCGCCCGGCTCCACTTGGCCAAGCGCGTAGACGAGCGTCCGCCCGCCGGCAAGCACCTGCGCCGGCTCCGGCTTGGCTGCGATCAGCGTGACGCCGGCCGGCAGTTGGTTGGTCACCGTCACCTGCGTGGCAACGGTTGGGCCGAAGAAAACCAGCCGACTGTTGATTTGCACCGGCTGCTCCGGCCGGTAGTCCGGGCTGGTCGCGGCCGAGGTCATCTGAAGGTCGCCCGGGGCCGTGGCGGTAAAGATCGCGTCGCTGGCCACCTCGCCGTCGGGCGTGATGATCGACACCGGACCGGTCGAGGCATTCGACGGCACTCGCACCAGCACCTCGCTGGCCGACTTGCGCTCGAACTCGGCCACGCCGGTGCCAAACTTCAAAAACAGAATCTCGTGAAACCCGGCGCCACGCAGGGTGACCATGGTCTGCGCAGGGCCGATGACCGGCTCAAACGAGTCGATGCGCGGTAGCACGGCGAATGAGTTGGTGCTGATCCACCTCCCGCCCGGCGCGGCCAGCTCGATGCCGCCGCCGAGCAGGTCACCGACCACGGTGAACTTCAGCTTATCGTTGGCCACCACCTCGAACGGCACGGCCTGCCCGCCGATGCGCAGCGATTCGAGGCCGAGAAAATTTCGCCCGTTGAACTCGACCACATCGCCCGGCTTGGCGGCCAGCTTCTCCGGCTTGGCCAAGCGCGGCGGCAGATAAAAGTTTTCCGCGCTCGCGAAATCGCCGAGCGCACTGAGCAGCTTGACCGCGCCGGAGCGGGCGTCCGGCGGCACGGTGATGGTAAGCTGCGTCGGCGCCGGTACGGTAAACGCAGCCGCCTTCACGCCGCCGAACTCCACCGTCGTGGTGCGGTCGAGGTTGCGGCCGTGCAGCTTCACCTTCGTGCCGGCGACTCCGGTGCCCGGCTCGAAGCCGATGAGGTACGGGCCAGCGCCGATGAGAGTCAGCTTGTCGGCGGTGGTGCCGGACCCGAATGCGTTCTGCACCGTCAACGTGCCGGTGGCGGCGTTGAGCGGCAGCTCGACGCGGAGCTGCGTCGGCGCGGTGACAGTGAACCGTACCGCCATTTCGCCGAGCAGCACGCGTGTGGCACCGGTGAAATTCGCCCCGCGCAGCGTCACCCAGTCGCCCGGCTTTGCGAGTGTTGGATCGAACGACTCGATCACCGGCGCTCGGGTCACGGTAAGCGCCGCCGCGCTCGTCCCGAAACCGAACGAGTTGGTGACTTTCACAAAGCCGCTCGTCGCGTTAGCGGGCACGGTGAAGTCGAGTTGCTGCGTCGAGGGCAAACTGTGTCCCGCCGCCTTGGCCGCACCGACGTGCACGGCGGTGACTTGCCGGAAATTCACGCCGCGCAGTGTCACCTTTATGCCGGGCGCGGCAACCGCAGGCGACACGCTGGTGATCACCGGCGCGCGGGTGATGGTGAACGGTTTCGCGGTGGCCGCCTCGCCAAGCGCGGAGGCAAGGGTGATCTTTCCGCTGGCGGCGGCCGGGACGGTGGCCTTGAGTTGAGTATTCGCGACCACGGTGAAAGCTGCCTGCGTGTTGCCAAACAGCACCGCCGTCACCGGCTTGAAGTTGACGCCGCGAATGACCACGTCATCGCCAGGCGCGCCCACCCACGAGTCAAGACTGTCGATGATCGGCCCTGGCCCGGCCACGACGAACAGCCCGCTGCTCGAGCCTGACTCCTCGTGCGAGACGGTAATCACGCCGTTGGGGACGCCCGCCGGGACGACGGCGCGAATCTGCGTCGTCGCCGTGACGGTGAAGCTGGCCGGGCGGCCGCCAAACTTCACCGTCGTGACGCCGGCGAAGTTCTGCCCCTCAATGGTGACAATCGTCCCCTCCCAACCACGCACAGGATGAAAGCCGGTGATGCGCGGCGCAACGGCGAACGGCATCGGCATCGTGATGTCGCCCAGCGGCGTGGCCAGTATCGGCCTGGCAGTGGTGGCGGCGTTGGGAACGGTGGCGTGAATCTCGAACACGTGCGGCCTGCCCTGCCCGTCGATGACGGTGACCGGCTCCCAGTCGGTCAGCGCGGCACCGAATTTGACCGCGCTCACCGACTGCAACTCGCTGCCGGTGAAGACGACGCGCGTGCCGGGGCGCCCGTGGCGCGGCTGCATTTCGGTGACAACCGGTCCGGCGCAAAGTTCGCCGGGCCAAGCGACAAGCACAGCGGCGGCCAGCCAAGCACCTGACCAAGCGCGGGAGGAAATTTTACGGGCTCCGCGCACGTCGACTCAGGCGATGCCCAAAATCTTTTTGCCCTCCTCGCTGATCATCGACTGGTGCCAGGGCGGATCCCAGACGACCTCGACGCTGGCGTCGTCGATACCCGGCAGGGAAAGGATGCGGTTTTGGGCGTCGGCGGCGATCGCCGGCCCCATGCCGCAGCCGGGGGCGGTGAGTGTCATTTTCATCTGGACCCGTTTGCTGCCCCCCTCGGGTAAATCGTCCATGACAAGGTCGTACACCAGGCCAAGGTCAACGATGTTCACTGGGATCTCAGGGTCGTAAACCTGCCTGAGCGCGTCCCAAACTTCCGTCTCGGTGGCGGACGCGCCGGATTCGCGCAGCTTGGCCTCGTCCGGCACCGCAAAGCCAAGTGCGTCGGCGTCGCGGGCGTCGATGCGGAAGAGTCCCCGCGGCGTGCACACGGTGTACGCACCGCCGAGCGACTGGGTGATGTCCACCGGCGTGTCAGCGCCCATGATCATCCTATGGCCGGTGGGGATTTGCGTGACCTCGCATTCGCGTGTAAGCCGGACGATTTGAGCCTCCTGCATCGGCCAATGGTCGATGGCAGCGGTGCGGGTGTCGAGGGCGAAGTTGCCGGTCAGTGAGGGATGCTCGCCTTGTTCGGATCGATCAGGATGGCCTTCTTGATCCGGAGCAGGTCCAGATCGCCGCCGGGGCTCGGCGAGGCGTTGTGACCCCGCTTTTGTTTGGTTCGATTCTCGACCCATTTCCAGGCCTCGGAATGGCCGTCGGCGAAACCAAAAGTGCCAGCGCCGTTGTGCCAGTAGGCCGGAGAGTTCTGCCAGTGGTTGGCCGCATAAACCGGGATGGCGAAGTAGCCGTCGTCGATGGTGCCCTCGTTTTCGTCAAGAAACACAAACGCCTCGGACGGCGGCGGGCTCTTGATGTCGGACATTTTCCTGTGGGGCGGATACTGGGCGCCCTGCACCCAGGTGATTGTTCCCCCCATGTGCCCATTCATGGAGTAACTGCGGGCCGGGATGTAGATGCGCTTGTTGAACATCATGTCCGGGTGGGACGGGCACTGGTAAATCTTCAGCGAGTTGTTGTATTTGAAGAGCTGTCCTTTCGCGATGATGGCAGTGTTGGTAGCATCGGGCAGGCGTTGAACCCAGTAGCCTGGATCGATCCAGGGAAATCCAAACTTTCTTACCTCATTCGGGTCATTACTAAGCCCGTTGCTGATGATGGAATCGTCATTGTCGGTGGCGTACATGAACCAGCAGAGAGCCAGTTGCTTGGTGTTGTTCAGGCAGTAGGTGCCCTGCCCTTTTGCCTTGGCCTTGGCCAGGGCCGGCAGCAGCAATGCCGCCAGGATGGCAATAATGGCGATGACCACCAGTAACTCGATCAACGTGAAAGCGTATCGCTTGGCTTGGCGTATAGCTCTCATTTTTGAAATTGTTTTGCTCAAAGCATAAGGTCAACCGCTTGGCCAAGCGCTTCATGGAAACGGCTTTTTACACTTGGGGCAAACCGGCCGACCATCCGCCATCTGTCCGGCTTGAACGTAAAAACAGCCGTTCACCGGGCACTTCAAGCCATCCACCAGTCGGCCTTTTTTGCACTTGGGACAAACCATCGGCTGGCCCATCTGGCTCGGGTTGTCGTCGTAAAACCGGCCGCGTGTCTCGGGGTCAATCACCTGCATCTCCCCGCAGGCGTTGCATTGGGTCCAGGTGCCGCCATCGGGAAAATCAGCGCTTGTTTCAGACGAAGACACAAAACTGATGATGAATCCACCACAAAGAACGATAGCCGCAATCGAGAGCCCCAGTTTGGTCTTATCGTTCATTCGACTCACCACCACTCGGGGTGCGGCTGGTTGTCGTTGTTCCAGCGCCTGAGCATGCTTGCGGCGTCGGGCTTGTATGCGCCGGTGGGCCTGCGGGCCACCAAATCCATCATCTTGTGGTACTCGGCATGTCCATCGGCCAGCAGAATATTGGATCCCAGGGTGTGCCGCTTGCTCGGCCATTCCCGGGCTGGGTTGTTAAAGTTGCCGCCGTCGCATGGATCTACCGCGCAGTCCCATATCCCATCCGCCTGAGTATCGGAAATACAGACCATGTCCGATGGCACGCGCACCGTGCTCTCGGGGATCAAATCGTTCTCACTCCTAACATCCCCACCGAGACCTAGCGTACGGCCTTTAACCGTTACAAACTCGCGTACTCCCCAGTCGTTGTAGCCGTAGGTGAAGAAAGCTCCGCCACCGGGGTGAAGGTTGAACGGAAACGTGGGGTCTTTCATTGTGGGATCGTTGCCCCTGTAATCCTTCCACTTGAAGCGGTCCGCTCCATCGCCTTTTTGTGCCGGACAGAAAAACAGATCCGTGCTGTTAGCATAGCCGTAAAGCCGCCCCGTCCAGGCGATGGCGTTGTTGACGGGTTGTCGGGTGTATTTGGATATGCCTATACCTGACCGGAGATCCCAGTGTCCGGGATAATAGGCATTGTCAGACACATACATCTGCAAGGCGATGCCCATTTGCTTCTCGTTGTTCATGCAGAAGATCTGCTGTGCCTTGGCCTTGGCCTGCGCCAGGGCCGGAAGGAGCATGGCCGCCAGGATGGCGATGATGGCGATCACCACCAGTAGCTCGATTAATGTGAAACCCCTGCGCCGGGGCCCGCTTGCGATGGGGGGATTACAAGTCGCTGTGATCATAATTCTTTTTTCGAATGCAGTTTTGGAAGACTGCCATCCGTTGCGGGGTATTCAACCCCAAAAAAGCGGTTTTTTTGACTGGCCAAGCCTGACTGACTGGCGCAGGCTCCCGCCGTCCAGAAACCCGTTCCAGCATCATGCCAGACTTAACCTTTAATTGTCCACAATGCGGCCAGAACCTGACCACAGACGAGAGCCTAACCGGCTCTGAGATCGAATGCCCCTCCTGCACCAAACCGATCAAAATCCCCTCGGCAGGCGATGAAAATGTTCAGAGAGCGGAGGCAGAACCACCCGCCCCCCCCGTGGGCGAGGAGCCGGAGTCCAAAAAACTGGCGGTGCCGGTGGTTGAGGGCGGCGAGATTTTGCTGAAAAAAGAAAGCTCAAAAAAAGAGGAAGAGGAAATCACCGGGGATGGAAAAATCTGTGTCAAGACCATCAAGCGCGGCGAATGCATCGAGCTGGGACAGGACAAGTTCGACGAGACGATCAACCTCTTTCTCGAGAAGTTCGCCCGCGAGCAGATCATCAGCGTACACTCCCTTAACTACTCGCACTTCGACCCCACCACCCAGAAATACCTGCCCGACTATGCGGCGATGATTGTGTACGAGCGGTAGGGCAACATTTTCAGTTTCTAGAAGACAAACGGCGAGTTGAACAGGCCGCACTCCGGGCAGCGGGACCGGTCCACGTCATGATCGTCCGTATAAACGTAGGCGCAGGCTTCGCAGCGAAACACCCGGTCCTCGGTCGGCTCCGGCTCGAACCGTTTACGCCGAAACTCGTACAGCAACACGAGCACACCCAGCAGGCTGATCACAACCGCGAAGCATAGGAAGATGACTTGATCGGGAAACATCAGCTCGACGGTGGGGCGACGGCGGATGGCGACTTGGGCGGCGCCACGGTCCGCCAATGGAACAGCGCCCCGCCCCACTCCAGCGCGCCCGGCTGGTCGGGGCGATCGAAGCGCGTGCGCTTGGCCGGCTCAAACCGGATGCCCCGAAGCAGGTCCAGCGCCCGCTGGTCGGCGACGGCCTGAAAGGCGTCGCCCTTGACCAAGCGATTCGGCACCGTGGCCGAGACGACGTAGCCGTCCGAGTTCACACCGATCCGGACATAAGTCCGCCGCAATGCCTCGTTGTGCGGTAGCGCCGGCACGGACACGGCGCGCACCAGCGGCCGCTCGGCCAAGCCGCCGAGAATCTGCAACTCGGAGGCGGGACGCAGCGCCAGCGGCGGGGGCGCCACAGCCGCCGGCTTGGCCAAGCCCTTGGCCGGGATGCCGGACACAACGGCCAAGTGTCCCGGCAGCGCCTCCCGGAAGGCGGCCCCGAGCGTGTCGGGTTGGTTGTCGAGCAGGCGCGGTGCCTCATTCCACTCGATGAGCTGATGTTCCACCTCGGAGAACCGGCGCCAAGCCGTCCCGGAGAACCCGCGCCGGTTCGGGCGGGAGAACAGGGTCGGGTCGCTGAACGCCGCCCCCGGATCGCTGTCGGGTGTCAGCACGATCTCCGGCATCAGCCGGAGCAGCGCGCTTTTAGGTTGCGCACGGACGGCGAACGGGACGCGTCCCAGCCAGAAAAGAACGCCCAACTGCGCCGCGAAAACGATCAGCACCCAGATTCCAATGGCCAGGTTGGACCAGCCCTCCACCCGCTCGATGGTTGACGGCTCGCCGCTCACGGCTCCGTGCGGGGTTGCGGCTCAAATGGCTGGGAAAAGTCGGGCGGCCGCGAGGCCAACAGCACGTGGCCAACACCAATCTCCCCGGCCATCGTGCACAAATCAATGATCACCTCATGGCGCACCACCTTGTCCGCCTGGATCAAAAGCGATACCTCACCCGGCTGCAGGCCGCCCTGCTCGATGGCTTGGATGATTTTGGGATGCAGCAACTCGGTTGAGGGCAGTTCCAGTTCCACCTGCTGCCCCGACTTGAGCTGGTCATCCAGACGGGCCAAGCGACCGTTCACGCGCACCCGGCCCTGCTCCACCGCGCGCAGCACGCTGTTGCTGTCCAAGTCCGGGTAGCGGTTGACCAACAGCTCGGACAGGGGGAGGCTCTCCTCCTCCTCACTCACCTTGCGGGAGAAGACCTGGTCCCGCAGCGTATCTCCGTGAAAGTAGAGAATCCCGTTCGCGTCGACGGCCACCGCCAGCGACGGATCACCCACGCCGGAGCGCTGGAAGGAAACGGGAAGGTCAACGTTTACCTCGATACCCGGCTTGAAAACCATGGAGGTGTTAAACAGCAAAAGTGGCAGCATCAGGAACAGCACACCAACGAACGGCGCAGAGTCCAGTTGCCCGTGAAAAGGCCGGATGTTCCCCTGATGATTCATTTATTCCCGGACATGGACACCGCCTTGCGTGCCACCCGCGGCTTGGTCGATCCGGCCGATTTGGACGGGGGCATTTCATGGGTGATGATGTTGAGTATTTCCGAGGAGATCTTGTCGATGTCCACGGCCAGGTCGTTCTTGCGACCCACTAGGTAGTTGAAGGCAATGTAGCAGGGAATCGCAATAGCCAGGCCAAGCGCCATGCAGATCAACCCCTCCCAGATGCCACCAGCCAGCCTGCCTACGGATATTGTCGGCAGAATACCAATTGGCAGTTCCGGCCAAACACCGCGAAAGATGCGAATGAAACCCAGCACCGTGCCCAGCAGGCCAAGCAGCGGGGCAACCTGCGCGATGGTGCCCAACATGTTCAGCCGTTTTTCCAGCCGCGCAACCTCGATGCGCTTGTTGTCATCGAGCAGTTCGCGCAACTGCTCCCGCGACTGTTCGCGGTTGAGGATGCCCATCTTCGTCATCCGCGCCACCGGACCCGGCGTGGCATCACAAATCGCCACCAACTCGACAATGTTGTAGTTGTTCTTGAGGTTTGCCCGAATCCCGGCAATGAACTCGGTGGTGTTGATCTGGACACGGCGATAGTTCAGTAGACGCTCCAGAAAAATCGTCGCCGCGACCGCCGACACCAGCAATAGCACCCACACCATCGGGCCACCCTGCTTCATCATTTGCCAAGCGGAGCCGCCCGCTTCCGAGCCCTCAACCTGCGCCAGTAATAGCCAGTTCACGGCCCCTTATAGGCTTCCCGAGGGGCCTTTTTCAAGGCCGGGAATCGACGGGATGCACCCGCTGGGCCAAGCGCGGACTATTTGCCGGCCGGCCGGCCGATGCACCACAGGCTCTTGTGGGTTCTCAGATAGAGCGCCCCGTCGGATACCGCCAACGTCGAGTTTGAGTACTCTCCCACCGAGTTGGTCGCCAGCAACTCGAACGTCGGGCTGGCACGCACCACATGTGTGTCTCCGGATTGGTTGGTCACATACACCCGGTCACCCACCAGGATTGGTGATCCCCAGACAGCAGGGTTGTTGCCTGTCGATGCCAACCGCTCGGTGTAAACCGTCTTCCCCTTCTTCAAATCAAGGCAGATCATGAACCCGGACATGTTCACGAAATAGGCGTGCCCATCTCGCGTGACCGGTGTTGCGACGCGGTTGTTCTTCGCCCGCGTATCGTGCCAAAGCCGCTTGGCCGTCACGTCACCACTACCACCCGGCTTCACCGCGAGCGACGCGCCGAAGTAGCCACCCATCGCCAGCACGACATTGCCATCGTAGACCGGCGACGTGTACACGAGCGGGTTCAACCCGTCGCAGTGCCACAACTCGCTGCCATCCTGCGGGTTGATTGCTCGCAGAGAGTTGGCCTCGCTGAGGATCAGCTCCAAACGGTTGTTTGCCCGAATGATGATCGGTGTGCTGAAAGCGCCGGTCTTGCCGCCATTGCCACCGCGAAAACCGTCAACTCGATCGAGGTTGTCACGCTCCTCGACCTTGCGCTTCCAAACGGTGCGCCCGGTCAACTTGTCGAGTGCGTACAGCATCGAGTGTGGACCGGGGCCGTGATAAAGAATGCACACATCGCCAAATAGCACCGGCGAGGTACTGCTGCCCCACTCGTGCTCCTGCGGTCCAAGGTCGCGGCTCCATAATTGCTGCCCGTCGAGATCATACGCAGCAATCCCGGCTGAGGCGTAGTTGGCCACCACCACACGGCCGTCGGTCGCCGGCGACCCGGAACAGTAAGGGTTAGTCTTGTGAGACTTCTCCGCCTTGGTGTAGGTGACGCCCGTACGCCAGAGCAACTCGCCAGTACGCTTGTCAAAACACATCATCGTGCGCCTCTTGTCTGAATCGGTTGCTTGGGTAATGAAAACCTTTTCGCCCCAAACGATCGGCGAGCTGTTGCCGCGGTCCGGCAGCGGCACCCGCCAGCGGACGTTCCTTTTCGTGTCCCATTTCAACGGGACCGTTTCGCCCTTGGCCAAGCCGGAGCCGGCCAGGTCCCCGCGCCACGATGGCCAGTTGCGTGCGTTTGCGCCCAAAGCCAAGCCAAGCCCAAGCCCAAACATAACGTACCCCCTAAATCGAGTGGTTGCGTTCATCCATGGGAGGTTACCGCGAAGCCTTGGCCAAGGGCAGGTTTTTTTTTGCCCCGCGCAGCTATTCCAGCGCGTCTAGG
The DNA here is from genome assembly GCA_913030945.1 of uncultured Verrucomicrobiota bacterium. GTDB lineage: Bacteria > Verrucomicrobiota > Verrucomicrobiia > Limisphaerales > UBA1096 > UBA1096. Next base: position 5,434 of record CAJWEP010000028.1, on the reverse strand, counting down.
ATCACCCTGGCCACCTCGCCGGCCAGCGCAGCGGAGCCTTCCGGCGTGAAGTGCACGTTCACTGGCCGTTGGATTTTCTGCAGCCTCGGGAGCGCGAACGAGTAGAGATCGTGAATCGGCACGTCGTGCTTCTGCATCACGCGCCTGGCCGCGGCGTTGTAGCCAACCACGTCCGCCGGGATGCGCAGCGGGCCGACCTTGCCTTCAGGCACCGGTGTGGTGTTGCGCCAGATCAGTATGGCGCCGGTCTGCTTCAGGCGTCGGACGAGCGAGTCGAGATTCTTTTCGTACGCTGCCGGTGTCACTTGCCGCTTGCCGTGCGGCATGAACTTCAAGTCGTGCAGGCCCCAGTTGAAATGGATGACATCCCACTTGCCGTCGCCGATCCACGAGTCGATCTGCACCAGCCCGCGAGTGGTCGGGCCGCCGTTGGCCGGGATGCGGTGCACGTTGGCCTTGCCCTTGAGCAACTCGCGCGTCGGCAGCGTGTAGCCGATGGAAATCGAGTCGCCGATCAGCAGCACGCGCGGTCGGCCCGGCGCGTCGCTGATCGGGGCCAGCGGATTGGGTCGCTTGGCCTTCGGCGCTTGGCCAAGCACGGGTAACGCAAGCAGCGTCATGAATAGGAGTGGGATAAACTTGGTTTTCATAATTTGCTTCAGGCTTGGTTGGCGGAAAAAATCCGGTCGGCCTCCTCGAGGGTTTCCTTTGAGCCGATGTCGTACCATGTGCCGGGCACACTCCATGTGTACACCGGCATCTGCGGGTACAGCCACTGGATCAGGCGGCCGGGCTGATCGGGATTGTTGCCATCGTCGATGTATTGGCCAATAAGCGGCAGCACTACCTTGGGATAGTGATACAGCGCAATGCCAATCAATGTTGATTTTGGCGCAGCCGGTTTTTCCTCGAAGCTCCGAATGCAACCGTTGGCGTCCGACTCGACCACACCGAACTTGGTGGCCTCCTCCAAGCTGCCGACGTCGTACACGCCGAGCACGGGGGCGTTTTTCTCGGCACACAACCGACCGTAGTCACCGAGCGTATCGCTGAACAGGTTGTCGCCGGCGACCACAACCACGTCATCATCGATGTTCCGGCTTCTCAAGACCAGGTGCAGGTCGCCGATCGCGCCGAGCTTGTTGTCATCACCTGTGGAATGGTCGTTCACCACGTGCACCGGCGCGGCGAAGCCGGACGTGTCACGGCTACCGGCCCATGCCTCAAAATGGCCCGCAAACTTTTCGTTGGTCACGACGAACGCCTCGTCGATGGCGTCGATCACACCGAGGCTGGCCAGGACATGATCGACCATCGGCCGGCCGGCGACCGGCAGCAGCGGCTTGGGTTGATCGAGCGTGAGCGGGTAGAGGCGCGTGGCGTATCCGGCGGCTAAAATGATCAGTTTCATCGTGGGCGCGGGAGCCTAGGAAGGCAGGCCCTATACGTCAATTCCGTGAAAAGAAAGAAAATCAAAATAAATTGAAACCATTACACGTGCCACGCGTATAAGGTGGCGTTATCGTGCTTCATTGTAAGTGCGGTACGTTTTCATCGGGTTGATCCTCGTCCGATCGTAACGGTCGGGCGGGGACTTTTTTTGTGCATCCCGATTGTTGAAGTTAATTCACCTTGAACAAGTCACTCCCGGCGAAGCTGACATCCCGGTGCGGGTTGGCCCCATCGATTTTCACGCAATAAAAAACCGTCGATGCCCCGACCACGAGAGGCAGCTTGAAACTCGTCGTGTCGATGGGCCAGGCGATTTCGGCCGAGAGCGGCCTCCACTGCGGCCTGCCCAGGCCGGTCACGTACTCGACGGTGTAACTGGCCGGCCGGCCGGCGGCGTCCCAACTCCACTCATGGTCGTCGGTCGCCGACTCGCCGATGCGGAGCCAATACTCCTGCGCCGACGGCTTGACCAAGCTGTCACGCCCAATCCACTCTTGCAACCACCCCCGGCCAGCGGCACTTTTGACGCGTGGGCCACTCGTCTTTCAATCAACTCTCCCGCTTGACCAAGGCGGCCACAATCGCCCTGCCCTTGGCTTGCCTGATTCCGCTTGGCCAACCGGTCGATCTGCCGCCACGCAGCGCACAGTTCCCCAGACTGCTCGAGCAACTCAAGGCCCACGTCGAGCGGGTGGACCGGCAGTCCGCACAACTCCCCGCCCCCGAGTTCCCCACAGGCAAGGATTGGTTCAACTCCCCGCCGCTGACCTTCAGCAAACAGCTCGCCGGCAAGATCACCGTGCTCGATTTCTGGACCTACTGCTGCATCAACTGTATCCACATCCTGCCTGATCTCGCCGAACTCGAGGAGCGCTACGCCGGTTACCCGGTGGCGTTTGTCGGCGTGCACTCGGCCAAGTTTGACAACGAAAAGGTGTCCGAAAACATCCGCGATGCCGTGCTGCGCTACGAGATCGCCCACCCGGTCGTGAACGACGACACAATGCAGCTGTGGAAGCGCATCGGCGTGCGCAGCTGGCCCTCGATGGCCGTCGTCGGGCCGAAGGGCAACCTCCTGCTGCTCGTCTCCGGCGAGGGCAACAAGGAGGTGATCGACGCCTGCATCACCGCCGCGCTGGCGTTTTACCCGAAAAACATTTTCCGGCACGACCCTGTACCGATGTCACCGGAGAAGGACAAGCAGCGCATCGACTCGCCGCTGCGTTACCCTGGCAAACTGGCGATCGACACCGAGGGCGAACGACTCTTCATCAGCGACTCGAACCACCATCGCATTGTCGTGACCGATCTCGACGGCACATTCATCGACACGATCGGCTCCGGCCGCATCGGCTTGGCCGACGGCGGCTATGACGAGGCACGGTTTTTCCGGCTGCAGGGCCTCGCCTATCTCGACGGCAGCCTGTACGTCGCCGACGCGGAGAATCACGCGCTGCGCGTGGTCGACCTCAAGGCCAGACGCGTCAGCACCCTCGTCGGCAACGGCATGCAGGGTCGCGATTATCAGGGCGGCAAAGGGGGCCACGAGCAGCCGATCAGCACACCGTGGGATGTGCTTGTCGAGGACGACCAGGTCTTCATCGCCATGGCCGGCACACACCAGATTTGGTCGTACGACCTGAAGCAAAAGATCGCGAAAAATTACAGCGGGAACGGCTCCGAGCAAAATCTCAACCGCACCGACCGGCTGCTCGCCGCCTGGGCACAGCCGTCCGGGCTGGCCGTCGGCAATGGCGAACTGTTCGTCGCTGACAGCGAGAGCAGCACCGTCCGCGCGATTCACCTGAAAAGCGGCGCCACCCGCACCATCGCCGGCGGCGAGAATGCCCAGCCGCGCAACCTGTTCGCGTTTGGCGACAAGGACGGCATCGGCGAACAGGCACGTATGCAGCACGTCCTCGGCGTGCAGTGGTGGGCCAAGGAAAACAGGGTCATCGTCGCCGACACGTACAACCACCGGCTCAAGTTGCTTGATCCGAAAACCGGCGAGAGCAAACGCTGGGTTGGCTCCGGAAAACCCGGCCTCCGCGACGGCGCCGGGCTTGAGGCGCAATTCTCCGAGCCTTCCGGCTTTGCGCTTGGCCCGAAAGCCAAGCGGCTGTTCGTCGCCGACACGAACAACCACGCGATCCGCGTCGTCGATCTCGGATCGCTCACAGTGACCACGCTCAAGCTCACCGGTGTACCCGAGGCCAGCGAACCGGTCGCACCACGCAGCCTCCGGCTGGCCGACCTGCCCGGCACACCGACGGTCCGCACCGAGCCGCTGCGCCTGGCCAGGGGCCAAACCGGCACGCTGACGCTGAGCCTCAAACTCCCCGCCGGCCACCACTTCACCGACGACGCCGGCAGCCGCTGGCAGGTGATCGCCGACGAACAATCCCCTCTCGCCATCGACGAGGCCAAGGCCGCCGGTGCGCTCAAGGAAAACGACGCCATCGACATCCCGGTGAAACTCAAGGACGACGCCAACGGAGGCCTCCTGCGCGTCGAGGCGATCGCCTACTTCTGCGAGGAGGACGGCCCGTGCCAGATTTCCGGGGTGCTGTTCGAGGTGCCGATCGCGCCTGGCCAAGCAGGGGCCAAGCCGGTCGAACTCAGGCACACCTTCAGCAGTCAAGCCGGCCCGTTCGCCCTGCCGCCGAGCGGGGAGCGATAATCGATTATATTTTATATTTTTTTTTGTTTGACAGCATATCGAGTTGATGATTAATTTGCTTTAGTCTGTTAAACCATAAATGTATATGAAACACTACCCAAGTGCCCCCGCCCCGTTTTTTTTCGCGGCACTCCTGATCTTTGGCTGCTGCAAGCCCGGTGTCCTCTCTGCTGACAACACCCCGAAAGGCCCACCCGCGGCGGTCCAAACCAGCTTCGCGGAGGTGATGTCCCGGCTCGATCTCAACGGCCACCTGTACGCCTACCTGAGTACCGAGCAGGCGTTGGCCAAGCTGGATGAAACCCTTGAAGGCCTTATCTCAATGGCCAAGACCGGTGCCGAGGCAGGCGGCGGCAACCTGATGGACAACCCGTTTCTCGCGCCAATCATCGAGGGCGTGCTGGGCGTCGTCGAGCCGGCCTACCGGCAGAGCGGCATCGGCGAGATCAGCGGCGTTGGCATGAGCAGCCTCGCGATCGAGGAGGACCTCTGGCGCAGCAAGATGTTCGTGCACCATCAACCGGACAAGGGCACCGGCCTGATCTGGGACGTGTTCGGCGAACAACCGCACACGATGGACGTGCTCTCACTGGCACCAGACAACACGATGGCCCTGATGCACAGCGACCTGGACGCAAAACGCGTTATCGACTGGGCGGACGCAATGCTCAAGGAGATGCTCAATGGGGAGTCACTGATGGCCAATGCGCCCGATGAGGTGAAGAATATCCTCGACTCGTTCGGCAACGAGGTCGGATTCCTGATGACGCTGGACGAGGAAAACAAGATGACCCTGCCTGGCTTCATGTTCGACCAGCAGGATGACATCGAGATGGACGGCGTCGCGTTTGCTCTGCTGGTGCGCGTCAAAGACAACACCTTGTTGGAGATGATCAACGGCGTGATGGGTGGCGGGCTTGGCGCTCCGCAGGGAACAAAAGTCGGCAGCGTCACGATTCACTCCGTTCCCCTGCCAATCCCGCTGCCGATCAAGATGGATCTCTCGCCCTGTTATTTTCAGGTCGGCGACTACATGGTGCTGTCCTCGGCGGAGAGCCTGGCCAGGCGCATGGCCGCGGCACACGGCGGCAAGGGCCGACTCATCGACGATGCCGGGTTCAAGGCCTTGGCCAAGGGGCTCAACCTCAAGGCCAATGGCATCTACTACGCCGATCCACAGGCCAGCGAATGGGGGATGGAGATCAACGAACTGAGCATGGGCAAACTAGAGGGCGCCTTGGCCAAGGTTTACGAGATTTACGAGGAAAGCCTGAAGGAAGGAATCGGCATGGTCTCACTCTT
>CAJWEP010000027.1 GCA_913030945.1 uncultured Verrucomicrobiota bacterium | reverse complement strand
AGGAGGTGGTCAAAAATGTACGCCGCCACGACACGCTGGTCGGTGTGCGGGCGCGATTGCGTGGCCGGCGCGCGTTCGATTTCAGCGAGATTGCGATGCCATCCCCGGCTCATTTGCGAGGTGAAAACTGGAGGGATTTTCAGGCCTGCTCACACCTGCTGGTGGATCGGTTGCTGGCGGTTCCGGCCGGGGGTGTGCGCCTGCAAAACATGATCCGTCAACTGCCGAACAACCTGAACTGGCAAACTGGTTTTCTGAAGGTGTACGGCGACCTCTTCGCCGACATGTTGGTGGTGGAGAAATGGTGGGCGGTGACGATTGTGCAGTTGACAGGCCAAAACCAGTACCAGAACTGGACGCTGCTCGAGGCGGTGGAGAAGCTCGAGAACCTGCTCAAGCTGCCGGCCGAGGTGCGCTTGAACGACGCCGACTCGCCGCTCGAGGCGGAGGTCACACTGCAGCAGGCGATTCGCGGCTGGGACTTTGCCGTGCAGAAACAAACGCTCCAGCAGAAGATCAACCAATTGCTGATCGCCCGGGTGAAGATGCCGCAGCAACTGCTGCCGTTCGTGAACGAGTACGGGCGCATCCTGCAGAACTATGTCGTGACGCGGCAGCGGATCGAGTCGTTCAAGCCGCGCCGGGGTCAGGTGCGCCCAAGAATTGCGCCGGTCATCGACGAGGCCGTGCGGCAGCTGGACTCGGTGGACCGCCGGCTGGTCCTGTTCAAGCCGGAGTCGAAAACACCGGCTCCGGCGACGCTTCCACAAAACTGATTTTCATGCCGCGCGAATCCAACAGGGCCAAGGTTGCTCGTAGCGAAAAAATCATCGACGGCCTGCGCGCGACGTATCCGGATGCGCATTGCGAGCTCGATCACCGCAATCCGCTCGAGTTGCTGATCTCGACGATTCTTTCCGCGCAATGCACCGACAAGCAGGTGAACATCGTCACCGCAGACTTGTTCAGGAAATACCGCCGTGTCGCTGACTACACCGCTGTGCCGCTCGAGGAGTTGCAGGAGGACATCAAGCGGATCGGCCTGTTTCGCAACAAGGCCAAGAGCATCCAAAACTGCTGCCGCGCGCTCGTCGAGTCGCACGGCGGCAAGGTTCCGGCGACGATGGACGAGCTCGTCACCCTCGCCGGGGTGGGGCGCAAGACGGCCAACGTGGTGCTGGGCAATGCGTTCGGTATCAACGAGGGCATCGTCGTCGACACGCATGTCGGGCGCCTGGCCAGGCGGCTTGGCCTGACGGCTGAAAAGACGCCGGAGAAAGTCGAGGTCGCGTTGCAAAAACTTGTCTCGCATGACGACTGGACGATGCTCAGCCACTGGCTGATTTTTCACGGGCGCCGCCGCTGCTCCGCGCGAAAGCCGGAATGCGCTGAGTGCGAAATTGCCCTGCTTTGCCCGTCGGAAAAAGACGGCGAATACCGCGAATGACCCCGCTTGGCCAAGCACTCCGGGTTTGGTGCGGCCTGGCTGGAGCACCGGCGTGGAATATGGCTGCGGACGAACTGCTTTTGCAGCAGGCCGACGCGCTTGGCCAAGCGGTGCTGCGTTTTTATTCGTGGGATCAGTCGACGGCCAGCTTCGGTTACTTTCAACGATACGTTGACGTGTCGGTGATGACCGATTTGCGACCGCTCATCCGTCGTCCCACTGCCGGGGGATTGGTTTGCCACGACGAAAATGAGTGGACGTACAGCCTGGTTTTTCCGCCGAGCCATTCGTGGTGGCAACTCAAGGCCGAGGAGAGTTACCGGAGCGTTCATGATTGGGTTCGACGGGCGTTTGAGGATTGCAGCGTGGCGACCAAGCTTTGTGCGGAAACACAGCCGTCCGGGCCGGGGCAATGTTTCGTCGGCGCGGAAAAGAACGACCTGGTTTACAATGGAAACAAAATCGCCGGGGCCGCCCAACGCCGTAACCGTGATGGTTTGCTAATCCAAGGTTCGGTGCAGGCTAGGGCCACCGGCATCGATTACAAGGCGTGGAAGATCGCAATGTTGGCGGAGAGCAAATGCAGCGAGTGGCAACCACCCGAGTCGTTCATCGCCGAAGCGACCGTCTTGGCCAAGCGCAAATACGCCGTAGAGGCGCACAACCAAAAACGGTGATTAGGTGCGCTTGACACGGGGGCCTTTGAGGGTGTCCTCGATGGTCCAGCCTTGGGCGGCGAGTTCGTCGCGGATTTGGTCGGAGCGGGCAAAGTCCTTTGCCTTGCGGGCGGCTTGGCGTTCCTCGGCGAGGGCGACGATTTCCGCCGGGACTTCCTCCTCGACCGACTCGATGCCGAGCACGCTGTTGATGTGTTCCCAGTTGGCCAACTCGGTCGCAGCGGCTGGGGTGTCCAGTTCGTTGGCGGCGAGTTTCCGGTTGGTGTCGCGCACCCAGTCGAACACCGCAGCCCAGGCGGCAGAGACGTTGAGGTCGTCGTCCATCGCCTCGGTGAAGTGCGTGACAAGCGGCGAGTCTGTGGCCGGTTCGGCCGCTTGGCCAAGCGCGAGTTCGCGCAGCTTGGTCGTGCATTCGTCGATGCGGCCCAGTGCGGTCTTGGCTCCGGCCAGGTTGTCGAGCGTGAAGTTGAAGGTCTCGCGGTAGTGGGCGGAGATCATCAGGTAACGCACCTCGCGCCCTGTGCTGCCCTTGGCCAGGAGATCGCGCAGGGTGAAGAAGTTGCCGAGTGACTTGCTCATTTTTTTGCCCTCGACGAGCAGGTGCGCGCCGTGCATCCAGTATTTGACGAACCTGAGCCCGTCGCACTGCAGGCAGGCGCCTTCGCTCTGGGCGATCTCGTCCTCGTGGTGGGGGAACACCAGGTCCTCGCCTCCGAGGTGCAGGTCGAAACTGGGTCCGAGCAGTTCCATGCTCATGGCGCTGCACTCGATATGCCAGCCGGGCCGTCCCTCGCCCCACGGGCTGCCCCAAAACACCTCGCCATCCTCCGGCACGCGCGCCTTCCAGAGGGCAAAGTCGGCAATTGATTCCTTCTCGTACTCGTCGCTGCTTACGCGTTCGCCGGGGCGCATTGCCTCGAGGTTGAGGTTGAGCAACTGGCCGTACCGGTTTCCGGCTTCGCGATATTTTTCGATGCTGAAATAAACGGAGCCGTCGTTGGCGTGGTAGGCGATGCCGTTTTCCTTGAGCTTTTTGATGAGATTGATGATCGGGCCGATGAACTTCGTCGCGTGGGGCCGCTCGTCCGGCATCAGGCAGCCGAGTGCCTCGAGGTCCGTGAGGAAGGCCTGCTCATGTTCATCGGTAAACTCGGCCAGCGTCTTGGCGGACTCGTTGACGCGGCGGATGATTTTGTCCTCCACATCGGTGATGTTCATGACGTGGCACACGTCGAAACCGCGAAAGGCAAGATGGCGGCGGACGATGTCGGCAAAGACGAAGGTGCGGAAATTCCCGATGTGCGCGAAGTCGTGCACGGTTGGACCGCAGCAGTAGAGCCCGACCTTTTTTCCGGCGGGATCCAGCGGCTCGAACGGTTCGACTAAGCGCGACAGGGTGTTGAATACTCTCAAGCCCATAAAGCGGCGACAGATTAATCGCTGCCGCGCCAAAGTGAAGCGGGAACAGCGGTTGGGAGCGAGGCGCCTGGTCAGGCGCGGTTCAAATCCCCATGCTTTCGTAGCGCTTGGCAATGCGCTCGATGCCACAGACGAAGGCGGCGGTGCGGAGGTCGACGACATTTTCGCGGGCGTTGAAGATGTCTCGGATCTTGTTGTAGGCGTTGCGCATGGTGTCGTCGAGGCCGGAGCGGACGAGGGCGAGTTCGTCCGAGCCGGTGACGAGTTGGTCGCGGATTTCCGGCGGGACGGGGGTGTCGAGCATCTTCTCGAGGGCTTCGACAATCATTTGGCCGCGGCGCTCTTCGTTGCGGCGCTCGAGGTAGCCGAAGCGGATGCGCGCCAGGTTTTTCACCCATTCAAAGTAGGAGACTGTGACGCCGCCGGCGTTGAGGTAGGCGTCCGGGATGATGACGGTTCCCTTGTCGCAGAGAATCTCATCGGCGGCGTAGGTGACCGGGCCGTTGGCCGCTTCGGCGATGAGCGGGGCCTGGATGTGAGCGGCATTTTTGCCGGTGATGACGCCCTCCATCGCGGCGGGGATGAGAATGTCGCACTCTGCTTCGAGCATCGCCGCGCCGTCCCCGGTGTATTCCGTACCGGGGTAACCCTTTACGCCCTGGTTTTCGGTGATGTGGGCCTTGACCGCCTCGACGTCGAGGCCGTCGGCGGAGTGGATCGCGCCGTCGCGCTCGATGATGGTGGTGATCCTCGCGCCGTCCTCCCCGCTGAGGAACTTGGCCGCGTGGTAGCCGACATTGCCGAGGCCCTGCACGACGATGCGCTTGCCCTCGAGTGTGCCCTCGAGTCCGGCGCGGGCGACGTCTTCGGGGTGGCGGAAGAACTCGCGCAGGCCGAACTGTACGCCGCGCCCGGTGGCCTCGACGCGGCCGTCGATGCCGCCGAGGTGCACCGGTTTGCCGGTCACACAGCCCATGCCGTTGGCCTGCTCGGGGAACAGGGACTGGTACGTGTCAGAGATCCAGCCCATCTCGCGTTCGCCGGTGCCCATGTCGGGGGCGGGGACGTTGAGGCTGGGGTGGATGAGGTCGCGCTTGGCCAATTCCTGCGCGAAGCGGCGGGTGATCTTTTCGAGATCCTTTTCGCTGTACCGCCTTGGGTCGATCTTGAGCGCGCCCTTGGAGCCGCCGAACGGGATCATCACGATGGCGCATTTGTACGACATCAGCGCCGCGAGCGCCTCGACCTCGTCCTGGTTGGCGAAGTCGGCGTAGCGGATGCCGCCTTTGACCGGCAGAATGTGTTCGCTGTGGACGGCGCGCCAGCCGGTGAACACCTCGTACCGGTCGCCCAACTTGACGCCGAACTGCACCTGGTAGACCGAGTTGCAGCTCCGGATCTGGTCGGCGAGGCCTATCGGCAGGTCCATGGTGGCGGTGGCGCGGTCGAACATCCGATCGACGCTTTCACGAAAGCTCAGTTCGTTAGGATGGTTCATGAGTCGCAGGAGAAAGGATGAATGATTCTTGCGGAAAAGAGAGATTAGCAAACGGAGATAGGCATGTAAATAATTTTGAATTAAATCTATTTAAATAGATGCTTTTTATTGCGTTTTTGTCTGTTTTTTTAAGTTTGTTTGGGAGACGGTTTTTCCGATGCAACGCGAGATTGTGAAAAATATCACAAAGTTGTTGCTGTGCCTTTTTTGCGGTGGTAATTTTTTTCCGGGTTGGATAAAGACGGTGTCAAAACCTGTTTTTTCCTGGCCTGCTTCGTTTTTGGATGGTTCCAGGGTCCCACAACAATTCTTGGTTGCACCGTTTCGCCATTTTTACCGCGCTGGCAACATTGTTCCTCATTGGAATGGGTGGGCTTGTGACCAGCAGGGAGGTGGGCATGGCGGTGCCGGATTGGCCGACCACATACGGTTACAACATGTTTCTGGTTCCATTTGACCGTTGGATCGGTGTCTCTGGGGTTTTTGAGGAGCATTTTCACCGGTTGGTAGCTACGTTTGTGGGATTGCTCACCACGATCCTGATGGTGTGGCTTTGGCTGAAGGAGCGGCGCAAGTGGGTCTGTTACCTCGGAGTCAGTGCCTTTCTACTGGTTTGTCTTCAGGGTTTGCTTGGTGGTCTGCGTGTGACAGAGATCAACCAGAATCTCGGCTTGGTGCACGGAACGTTGGCGCAGTTATTCCTGGTTCTGATTTGTGGGATTGTACTGGTCACTAGCGGTTGGTGGAATCGTGTGAAAGCGAGCGAGAGCGACCGAGTTGGTTTTATGGCACTGAAAGGAGCCTTGGTGGCGGTGATTTGTCTCGTTTTTGTCCAACTGCTGCTTGGAGCGACAATGCGGCATCAGCATGCCGGGTTGGCGGTATGGGATTTCCCTCTGGCACATGGTCAGGTTTGGCCGGCGATGAACGAGGATGCGGTTGCGGGCTACAATGAGAAACGCGTGAAGACAGTGGCAGTGGCGGATATTGCACCATGGCACGTTGGCTTGCACATGGTGCACCGGCTTGGAGCAGTGGCAACGCTGGCTTTGGTGATTGCCTTTGCTGTGAAGGCGCGTCGTCAGCTTGGCCAAGCGCATGGTTTCACCAAGATGGGATTTGTGCTGTTGGCGATGATTCTTGCACAGGCAGGTATGGGTGTTTGGACGGTTTGGAGCAACAAGGCGGCGGATGTGGCTACCGGGCACGTAGTGCTTGGCGCGGCCTGCCTGGCGCTTGCCAGCATGCTGCTGCTGGCTGCCAAGCGCTGCGCGTTCGTCGCCGAGTCGGCCAACGCGGCGGAGCGATTGGCCAAGCGCAGCGATGATGAAGCGATCGATCCCGGCCAAACGGCGGCGGTGGCGGTTTAAGATTTTTTCGATGGAAAACAAAATTCAACAGGCTGAAAAGACCCTGGCAGACCAAGCGTCGGCCTGGTCGGTATTTTCCGAGTTAGTGAAGCTGCGACTGACGACGCTGGTGCTGATCACCACGTTGGTTGGTTTTTATGCCGGGCTGAATTCCGAGAGCGGCGACTTGGCGCAGAACCTGGCCAAGCTTGGCCTGACGCTGCTGGGCACCGGGTTGCTGGCGGCTGGCGCGGCGATCCTGAACCAGTATCTCGAGCGCGATCACGACGCACGGATGGAGCGCACGGCCAGGCGGCCGTTGCCAAGCGGGGCGGTCGGCGCGGAGGCGGCGCTGCTGCTGGGCGGTGCCTGCTCGGTGGTGGGGCTACTGGTATTGGCGGCATGGGTGGATTTGCTGGTGGCTGTGCTCGGTGCGGTGACACTGGTCACGTACCTGTTTATCTACACGCCGCTCAAGCGGAAGTCGGAGTGGAACACGATCATCGGGTCGATCCCTGGTGCGCTGCCGCCGTTGATGGGATGGGCTGCGGCTCGAGGAGGAGTGGACCCCCTTGGGTGGACTCTGTTCGCAATCCTGTTCTTTTGGCAGGTGCCTCATTTCATGGCGATTGCCTGGATGTACCGTGACCAATACGCAGAGGCTGGTTTTGTGATGATGCCAAATGTGGCTGATGGGGGGGCGCGGACCGGCCGGCAGGCGGTCAGTCACACCTTCTTTTTGTGCATCGCCAGCCTGTTGCCGTTCACGATGCAACTGGCCGGGGCGATTTACGTTTCCGGGGCGGTGCTGCTTGGGGGGCTGTTTTTGTGGGCCGCGGGGCGGTTTTCACGGCGGATGACTTGGGCGAGCGCTAGGATTTTGTTCTTCGCCTCGATTATTTACCTGCCGCTGTTGCTGGGGTTGATGGTGGTGGACAAATTGTAAAGTTGAGGCGAAGGCGGGTCGCGATTGGCAACAGGGTGGGCCAGGCCGATAGGCTTCCCCGCTTTTGGTCCGCGCTGCGCCAGGAGAAAGATGGATTTTTTAGGATTGAATCAACGATGAGCGACAAGGCAGAGGTAACTCAAGTCCAGGTACAGGAAGCAGTCGGGGTGCATCATGACGAGCATGAGGAGCACCCCCAGCACGGCTTCTGGCGGACGTACATTTTCTCCACCGACCACAAGATGATCGGCATGCAGTACGGATTCTGCGGGCTGGCCTTTCTGTTTTTCGGATTTTGCCTGATCGCCATGATGCGATGGTCGATGGCCTATGATGGAGAACCGATTCCATTCGTGGGGCCAATTCTTGAGGCCCTGCTAGGCAGCGGTGTTGCGCCGGGCGGGGTGATGCAACCGGAGTTGTACAACGTGTTTGGTGCGATGCACGGTACGATCATGGTGTTTATGGGCATCGTGCCCGCGGCGTTCGCGGCATTCGGTAACTACGTCGTGCCGCTGCAGATTGGCGCGGTGGATATGGCGTTTCCTCGGGTGAACATGGCCAGTTTTTGGGCATTTTTCTTCGGGTGCGTGGTGATGACGGTGAGCTTTTTCATCCCGGGCGGCGCGGCACAGGCCGGCTGGACGTCTTACTCGCCGCTGGCGACGGTGATCCCGACCGACGGGCAGACCTATTGGCTAATCGGAATGGTGTTGCTGATCACCTCGTCGCTATTGGGTGCGGTGAACTTCCTGGCCACCATCATCAACATGCGCGCCCCAGGCATGACCTGGCTGCGATTGCCGTTTTTTGTCTGGGCACAGTTCATCACAGCGTTTTTGCTCCTTCTGGCGTTTCCGCCGCTGGAAGCGGCCGGCATCCTGCAGTTGATGGATCGCGTTTTGGAGACGAGTTTCTTCCTGCCCACCGGGCTGGTGGTGGGCGGACAGGACGTGGATGTCAGCGGAGGTGGCAGCCCGTTGCTCTGGCAGCACCTATTCTGGTTCTTGGCACACCCGGAGGTGTACGTGCTGATCCTGCCCGGCATGGGGATTGTCGCCGAGATTATCGCCAACAACACCCGCAAGCCGATCTGGGGTTACAAGTTTCTCGTTGGCTCGGTCGTGGTGTTGGGCTTTATCGCGTTCATTGTATGGGCGCATCATATGTACATGACTGGCATGGGTACGGTAATCAGCGCCTTTTTCCAGACCACCACGCTTCTGATTTCCATCCCGTCGGTCATCATACTGACCTGCTTGTTGATTTCGCTGTGGGGTGGGTCGATCCGGTTCAACACGCCGATGCTCTTCGCGCTGGCGTTTCTTCCGATGTTCGGCATCGGGGGACTAACGGGCCTGCCGCTGGGCTTCAACTTCAGCGATGTGGCGCTACACGACAGCTATTACGTCATTGCGCACTTTCACTATGTGGTCGCGCCCGGGACCATCTTTGCCATTTTTGCGGGTGTATATTATTGGTTCCCAAAGATGACCGGTCGAAAAATGAGCGAGTTTTGGGGTAAAGTGCACTTTTGGTTGTCACTCATTTTTATGAATCTAATTTTCATGCCGATGTTTGCACAGGGAATGGCTGGTATGAGTCGGCGCATGTCCGACGGCGGTGCCACCTATTCCCTGGCCAACCCGGACAATGCCGATGTGACGGTGGGTGCGTTCAGCGACACGATCATGGGGATGAATGTTTCCATTTCGGCAGCCGCTTGGGCGATGCTTGTCGCCCAAGTGCCGTTTATTATCAATCTGTTCAGGAGTGTGAAATACGGTGAGAAGATCGAGTCCGATAACCCGTGGCAGGCCACCACGCTGGAATGGGAGACGCCGACGCCACCGCCCCACGGCAATTTCATCAAGGAGATCAAGGTGTACCGCGATCCGTACGAGTACAGCGTACCGGGCGCCAAGAAAGACTTCTCACCTCAGGCACAACCTGCCAAGTAAGCGACTTTATTCCCCATGGAAATCCCCTATACAGTTAAACCAAGGCCAGATACCGGCCTGTACAACGCGAAACTGGGCATCTGGCTCTTCCTCGCCTCCGAGGTCATGCTGTTTGGTGCGTTGTTCTCCTCCTATGTTTTGCTGAGAGTTGGGGCTGTGCCTGGTACTTGGTCAATGGGATTGATGGATATCATGGTGGGTGCCGGCAACACCATGGTCCTAATAGCTTCCAGCATGTTTATCGTCCTAGCGTGGGCGCAGTTAAAACAGGGTAACCTTGCCGGGTACAAAAAGTGGAAATGGGCGACTATTGCATGCGCCGTCCTGTTCCTCGTCGTGAAATGGTCCTACGAGTGGCCCACCAAGTTCAAGCACTACGACATTTGGCTAAGCAGTACGGTTGAGTTGCATAAGAAACTTGAGCAGGGCTATCACCTGGTGGCCGAGAAACATGCAAGGGAATCCCACCAGGAGGGAGAGGATGCGGGAAGTCACGGCGGCCTGGCCAAGCATTATGTCGAGGAAGAGATTTTCACCAAACGATTTTTCAAGGAACCCAGTGGAGATAGCCACAAGGCGTTCGATGTCGCTTGGGAACAGGGCACCTTGGCGCTGTCTGGTCATATCAACAGTTACGAGGAAGCCCAAATCAATGTTCGCATCTCTGGCTGGAAGGCGGACGCTGGGGTGTCCGAGGTGGACGCTGAAAAGACATTGGCCAGGTTCGGTGCGGGCGATCCAGCCAAGTTGCGCAAACAAGGCGGGCTGCTTTTGGAAAAGACCGACTACGATACTGCCAAGCGGGTGGAGTACGCGCTTGGCCAAGCGGGGTTCACCTTGGCCTTGGGCGTGGCGGGTTATACTGAAAAAACCAAAGAAGAGGAGGGTGCTGCGTGGGTGTGGCGTACCAAGCGTGTTGCCGAGGATATCGGCGGCCAGCCGCGTGTTCGTTCGATCATCGTGAGCCTCGATCACAGTCATCACCAGAAGATCAAGGTTGAGACCAAACACATCAAGCGTCTTTCGGCCTTTGAACCGAAGCACAGCACATTTTTTGGCATCTACTACACCATCACCGGCTTGCACGCGGCCCACGTTTTCGGCGGCATCATCGTGATGCTCTATAATATGCTCCCGATCGGGCTGTCCATGTGGCACAAAGACCGCGAGCGGTTTACAAATCGGATTGAAACCTTCGGCCTATTCTGGCACTTTGTCGATTTGGTTTGGATCTTTCTCTTTCCAATCCTTTACATCCTGTAAATAAAATGGGCGACTCGCACGATTCACCGGACTTCCTTCAGTATCTCATCAGGCTCTTCTACATGGTTGGCGGCGTGCTAGTGGCGGGCACATTGATCACTGTGCTGATTGATGTGTTATTTGCATTCCCGCTCCCGGTGGCTGCGCTCATTGGCTTGCTGATTGCCTTGGTGAAGGCCGGCTTTGTAGTGGCGGTATTCATGCACTATAAGTGGGACAAGAAACTGATCATGATCACCTGGACCATGGTACTAACCTTCATCTTCTTCGCCGGGATGATGGGGTTGATCATGTGGGCAGAAGGGGATCACCCGCAGGTTAGAGAGAATATTTTGTACCGGGATGAATTGTCTGCTTTTTGGATTGTGGCGGCGGCATTGTTTGGCTTGGCACTGCCGGTTTCGTTTACCGTCCTGACGATAAAGCAGTTGAGCCAGCCGGCGCCGGTAGAGGCGGCGGCTCCGAGTGCCAAGCGGGCCGCTAAAAAAACGAAACGTTGATTGACCATGTCCCTAAAGACCTTCCATCTGGTTTTCATCCTCGTTTCAATCCTGTTTTCGTTCGTGTTCGGGGTTTGGGGGGTGATGAGTGACGGGACGGCCGAGTTGATGCTGGGCGTCTTTTCGCTGGTCGGAACGGTTGGCATGTCGGTTTATCTGTTTTTCTTCCTCAAGAAATTCAAGCACATTAGTTACCTGTGAATAGGGGCCGCACATACGGTCTGTTGATGTTCGCTCTGGCTTTGGTCGCATGGCCTAGCGCAGCGGAGGCATGCGCGGTGTGCTTCGGCGCGCCCGACTCGCCGATGACCAAAGGCATGCAGTGGGGTATCGCCAGCCTGATTTTCATCCTCATCCCGGTGCTGGGTGGCGTGGGTGGTTTTTTTGTTTTTCTCTTTAAACGCGGCAAAGTATACGCCCAGTTTGAAGACCCGGAACTATTCAAGGAATAATTGGTTAAAATGGATCTTCTATCAAACATAGTTAAAGCTTTCTCCTTCCCGGAGTTGGTGTCCCAGGATGGCGGGCGTGTCGATGGCTTTGTCATTGCTATTCACCTACTGATGCTATTGCTCTTTGTCGGCTGGATCATTTATTATTTTGCCGCCCTGTGGAAGTTCCGGGCCTCCAACAATCCAAAGGCGGACTACAGGGGCGTCAAGACCAAGACGATCACAAACTCGATCGAAGGCGCCGTCATCGTGGCAGAATTGATCCTCGTTGTGGTGGCCACTTACTTCTGGAATCTTTACGTTAACAAGACGGACGACTTCAGCGACGAGAGCGTGGTTCGCGTCACGGCTGAGCAGTTCGCCTGGAGCGCCCGTTACCCCGGTGCCGATGGGAAACTGGGCGACCAGGACAAGACCCTCGTCTCCGCCACCAACCCGTTTGGCCTCGACAAGTCAGATCCTGACTCGGAGGACGATGTCGAGGTGCTCAAGTCTGACATTGTCGTACCAATGATAAAAAACGAGGATGGCACACACAAAAGCGTCACCGTTGACCTGACCTCGAAGGACGTCATCCACTGTTTCAAGGTGCTGCCCCTGCGCGTCTGCCAGGACGTGATTCCCGGCATGCGCATCCCGATTCACTTTAGGCCAACCAAGGTGGGCCGTTACCAGATCACCTGCGCCCAGCTTTGCGGCGACGGCCACGCCCGCATGAAGGGTGCCGTCAAGGTCGTCGATGAGGCCGAGTGGAACGAGTGGTACAAAGTGGAGAAGAAAAAGAAAAACCCGGCTGGCGAAAAGGCCGCTGCTGCGGTTACAACCACTGGTGACGACAATGCCTGAGTCTCACTTGGCCTGACCAGATTCCTCGGGCGCTCTGAAAAGGGTGCCTTTTTTTTGACACGATGCCATCCAACTCAAAAATGGTGCACTGGGTTGTCTGGGGCGGCTTGGCCGTGGTGATCCTGGCCATTTGCTTCGCCTACGTCCGCGAACAGCGCGCCACGAATATGAGCCCCACGGAGTCCCGCTTGGCCAAGCGGGAACTGCCGGTCATCTCGCAGTTGACCGACTTCACGCTGACCAACCAGTTGGCCAAGCCGGTTGGCCTGGCTCAATTCACCAACAAGGTCTGGTTTGCCGACGTGATCTTCACCCGCTGCGCCGGGCCGTGCCCGGCGATGACCCAGCGCATGGCCGAGTTGCAGGCGCACTTCGCCGGCGATCCGGATGTCGCCTTCGCCACGCTCACGACCGATCCCGGTCACGACACACCACCCATCATGCAGCGCTTCGCCAAGCGCTTTGGTGCGGATGCCGGGCGCTGGCAGTTCCTCACCGGCACCAAGTCGGAGATTGTGCGCCTGGCCGTCGATGATATGAAGCTCATCGTCCGCGAGAAGCCGCCAGGCGAACAAACCACGCCTGAGGACCTGTTCATCCACGCCACCATTTTCGTGGTGATCGACCGGCAGGGACGCCTCCGTGGTGTGCTCGAGAGCATGGAGGAAGGGTGGAAGGATAAAGCCATCGCCATTGCGAACACATTGCTAACCGAACCCTCGAAATGACCATTCAGGATCTGCCCCTCATCAACGCCTGCCTCAACGCGCTCGCCACCTTGTTCCTCACGTTCGGCTTTGTGTTCATCAAGAAAGGTAACAAGATCGCGCATCGCAACTGCATGGTTAGCGCGCTCTCCACCTCGGCCGTGTTTCTGGCTTGCTACCTCGTTTACCACTTCAACACAGAGGTCGTGACGCGCTTTGTTGAGCCGGCGTGGTTCCGCCCGATTTACCTCGTGCTGCTGTTCACCCATATCCTACTGGCGATGGTGATATTGCCTCTCATCTTTATGACATTCAACCGCGCGCTGAAGGAACGATTTGAGCAGCACAAGAAAATTGCGCGATGGGCGTGGCCGCTGTGGATGTACGTCTCCATCACCGGCGTGCTGATTTACCTCCTGCTCTACCAGATTTTCCCCCAAACCAAGCAGCACAAGGTCGAGCCGACCCTCTCGCCGGCCGCTGAGCAACCGGCCACCAAGTAGCGTTTGGCCAAGCGCTTGGCTTCAGGCCCGGGGATGTGCCTCGTCGTAGGCACGCTTGATCCGCTCGGTGGTCACGTGCGTATACACCTGTGTTGTGGCGAGATTCGCGTGGCCCAGCATCTCCTGCACGCTTCGCAGGTCCGCCCCGGCGTCGAGCAGGTGTGTGGCGTAGCTGTGGCGCAGCTTATGCGGCGAGAGGGACGGGTCGAGTCCGCACGCGCTGAGGTAGTTCTTCAGCCGCAACTGGACCAGGCGCGGGTAGATGGCGCTGCGTTTTTTCTCCGACGCGAAGAACACCGGCTCGTCAGCGGCGGGCGGCTTGGCCAAGCGCTCCCAGTAAAGCCGGATCGCCTCGACGGCGGCGCGGCCGATCGGCACCTGCCGTTCCTTCTTCCCCTTGCCGTGCACGTTGACCACAAACTCGTCTGGCTCGATTTCTCCAGCCAACATCCGGCAGATCTCGCCGATGCGTAGGCCGCACGAATAGACCGTTTCGAGGATCGCTCGGTCGCGCAGGTACGGCACCTGGTTGACTTTTTTCCTCGTCCCTTTTTTGGCGTCGCGCTCGGCTTCGAACTCGCGCAACGGCGCGTCGAGCAGCGCGTTCATCTGCTCAATGGTCAGGAATTGTGGGAGTCGCTTGGCCGGCTTCGGCAGGGTGATGCCCTTCACCGGCGACGACTCGACGAGCCCGCGCCGCATGAGGAATTTGTAAAATGAATTGAGTGCGCTGAACCGCAGCCGGATGGCCGCCTGACTGAGTTCCCGCCGGCCAAGCTGCCGAAGGAACAGCCGAAAATCGTTCCGATCCAGTTCCTCCCAGCGCACCGGCGGCTTGTGGGACTCGCGGTGCCACTCCGCGAACTCGCCCAGCGCCTGCCGGTAGTTGCGCTGGGTGTAAACCGATGCGTCCTTCTCGTCCGATAGGAAGCGGAAAAACAGCTCCGTCCAGTCCGAAGGCGGCTCGCGGGTCTCGGTCAACTCCGGCACGCCACGAACCCTATCCGCCCTAGCCTTATTTTAGGAGGGCAATTTGCCGCTTGGCCAAGTAGGGTGTCGGCAAATGAAGGTGCGATGGACAGGTTGGCTGGTTGGGTTGGCGCTGGTGGGCGTGGTCGGCGGCTCGGCTGCGGAGGAGGCCAAGCCGGCGTCGGAGCTGCCCGAGAAATTCATCCGGATGACGATGAACCCGGAGCGGCCGCGCATTCCGCAGTCGCTCGACACGCCGATCCTCCGGTTTGTGCCGACGGATGAGAAATTGGCCAAGGCCGGCGTGACTGTCGATCTCATCGGCGCGATCCATATCGGCGACAGAGCTTATTTCCGGAAACTGGACAGGAGCTTCCGGGAGTATGACGCACTGCTGTACGAGATGGTGGCCGAGAAGGATGAAACAGGGGCTGCACCGAGGCGCTGGAAGGATCGCGACCAGCCCGGGCCGAAACCGACGGAGGTCGATGCCGGAAAACCGGACGAGGCGGGTGAACCTTCAGTCTCGGAGGAAAAGGGATTCGAGGCCGGCATGACCGTGATCGGCGGCATGCAACTCGGCGCGAAGGACATGCTCGGGCTTTCGTTCCAGCTTGACGGCATCGACTACAACGCGCCGAACATGGTGCACGCCGACATGTCGCCCGAGGAGTTCGCCCAGAAAATGAGGGATCGCGGCGAGTCGTTTTTCACGATGTTCATGCAGTTGTTCATGGAGGGATTGGCGCAGCAGCGGGTGAACAAGCAGGGCGGTGCGAACGACTTCGCCCTGTTGTTCGCGTTTTTCTCCAGCAACCGCGAGCTGGCGCTGAAGCGGGTGATGGCACAGCAGTTCGCCACGACGGACATCCTCGACACGCTGGGGGGCGAGAAGGGATCGACCATCATCACCGAGCGCAACCTGATTGCGCTGGAGGTGCTGCGCGAGCAGTTGGCCAAGGGCAAAAAACGGATCGGTATCTTTTATGGCGCCGGTCATCTTGCCGACATGAGCCGCAGGCTTGTCAGCGACTTCGACATGAAGTTTACCGGTGAAAAATGGGTCGAGGCGTGGGATCTCCGGTCCAAGCCAAGGCGGCGCAACCGCAAATAGCCTTTGACAGGCGGGGCGAGAGATGGTGCGATGCGCGTGCACCATTCGAATCATGTTGAAAGAAACTCATGGTATTATTTTGTTGGCGGCTGCGTTTTTCTGCAACCCGATCGCCGGCTTGGACATTGCCCGGGCCGAGGAGAAAACCCGCGTCTTCGAGATTCGCACCTATTACGCCAACGAGGGCAAACTGGACGCGCTGCTGGCCCGGTTCCGCGACCACACGGTGGCGCTGTTCAAGAAGCACGGCATAACCAATATCGGCTACTGGGTGCCCGCCGACAACAAGGAGAACAAGCTGGTTTACATGCTCGCCTATTCCAGTCGCGAGGCGCGCGGCAAGGCGTGGAAGGCGTTCCTTGCCGATCCCAACTGGCAAAAGGTCTACAAGGAATCGACCAAGGACGGTCGCCTTGTGAGCCGGATCGTGAATGACTTTCTCACCGGGACTGATTTCTCACAAATCAAATAGGCTTGGCCAAGCGCTTGGCTTGCGCTCGACTTTTGGGATGAGTAGCCTCTCCTCTTTCAGGAATTTCTATGACTAACAAAACGACATCTGACACCGGGACATCCCGCAGGGATTTTCTCAAGACCTCATCCACTGCCGCCGTGGCCAGCGCTGCCACAATCGGCCTGATCTCTCGCGGAAGCGCCTTCGCGCAGAACAGCGACACCATCCGAGTGGGGCTGGTCGGCTGCGGCGGGCGTGGCACCGGCGCGGCCAACCAGGCGCTCAGCGCAGATGACAACGTCAAGCTGACCGCTGTGGCGGACGTGTTTCCAGACAGGGTCGAGCGCGCCGTAACCGGCCTGAAAAAGCGGCACGAGAAAAAAGTGGATGTACCGCACCAGTTCGTTGGCCTAGACGCCTACCAAAAGCTGATCGATAGCGGTGTGGATCTGGTAGTGCTCGCGACGCCGCCCGGCTTCCGCCCGCTGCACTTCCGCGCCGTGGTCGAGGCCGGCAAGCATTGTTTCATCGAGAAACCGATGGCCACCGACGCGCCGGGCGTGCGCTCCATCATGGAATCAGTAAAGATTTCGAAGCAAAAAAATCTGGCGATCGTCGCCGGATTCTGCTGGCGCTACGAGTACGAGCGTCGCGCCTTTTACGAGCGCATTCTCGGCGGCGAAATCGGCGACATCCAGTCGATTTACGCCACGTACCTGACCGGCCCGGTCAAACCGATGCAGCCGGATTCCGCGCGCAAACCGGAATGGAGCGATATCGAGTGGCAGGTGCGCAACTGGTACAACTTCGCCTGGCTCGGCGGCGACGGCTTGGTCGAGCAGGCTGTGCACAGCGTGGACAAGATCGCCTGGGCGATGAGGGATACACCGCCGGTAAGCTGCACTGCCGTCGGCGGACGCGGCATCCCGAACAACAGCGGCAACATCTTCGACCACATCGAGGTCAACTACCTGTATCCGGATGGCGTGCGTGCCTTCATGGCTCAGCGCCAGCAGCGCCGCTGCCACAACGAGAACAATGATTACCTGCTTGGCACCAAAGGCCGAGGTGACATCGCCCGCGGCATCTTCATCGAGAACGCCAAGGGCCGTTGGACCTACGAAGGCAAGAGCGGGAACATGTATCAAATCGAGCACAACGAGTTGTTCCAGTCGATCCGTGACGGAAAACCGATCAACAATGGCGATCGCATGGCGCTCAGCACGATGATGGCGATCATGGGCCGAACGGCCGCCTACACCGGCAAGGAGATCACCTACGAACAGGCGTTGAATTCCAAGGAGGACCGTTACCCGAAGGACATAAACTGGAAGACCGGCAAGCACACGCCGCCGCCCTTGGCCAAGCCGGGCCTAACGCCTTTTGTCTGAAGCGATGACTCACTCGAAAATGAGCCGGCGCGACTTTGGCAAAGCCAGCGGCTTGGCCTTGGCTGCCACCGTATTGCCGGCGCTTGGCCAAGCGGAGACTGACGGCAGGTCGCGCATTCTAAAGTCAATCAAGTTCGGCATGTTTGGTGGGAAAATCCCCGTCGCTGAAAAGTTTCGGATACTTAAGGAGATCGGCTATGACGGGGTGGAACTCAGCAGCCCGGGTGGCGTGGACAAAAAGCAGGCCCTGGCTGCTAGCCGCGAAACCGGCTTTCCAATTCACGGTGTCGTCGACTCAATTCACTGGGGCACTAGGCTTTCTTCGCCGGATCCCGAGACGAGGCAAAAGGGATTGGAAGGGCTAAAGACTGCCATCCGTGACACTCACTTGGTTGAGGGTTCAGCGGTGTTGCTCGTGCCCGGTGCGGTTCGTGATGCGAAGAACGAAAACCACCAACAGGTATGGGATCGCTCAATACAGCAAATTCAAAAGGCGCTGCCATTGGCAGCTCGGCGTGGGATTCACATCTTGATCGAGAATGTTTGGAACGGTTTCTTGTATGATCCAAAGGGAGACGACAATCAGTCAGCCGATAAGTTGGTTGAATATCTGGATCAGATCAACAGCCCGTGGGTGGGGAGCTACTTCGACATCGGCAACCATCAGCGTTTTGGCAAGCCGGCCCAATGGATTCGTACGCTGGGCAGGCGCATAGTCAAACTGGACGTGAAGGACTGGGGCAAGTCGAACGGATTCTGCAAAATCGGCGACGGTGATGTCGACTGGCCGGACGTTCGAAAGGCGCTTGCACAGATTGGCTTCACCGGTTGGTCCACGGCGGAGGTTGGCGGTGGCAACCGCGACCGGATGAAGGATGTCCACGATCGAATGGACAAGCATCTGCTCGGCAAAAGTTGAGACTGCAATCTCAAACAGATTCAAAAAACGGGCTCATTGAGCCCGTTTTTGCTATCGGAAAATTTATTCGAAATCAGATTTGTGAATAGGGTGCGGGGTCAAAGAACCGCGCCACTATCTTGGACACGGTGTCTTTGTAAATTTCCATGTTCTTCATGCGATCCCAATCCGGGTGCTTAAGGAATGCCTGCCAGTTTTTTCCACGCATCGCTTGGTCTTCATAAACGAGCATGTAAGTCAGGTTCGGAATATCCGGGCCAATTAGTGTCTGCCCGAAAAAGACCGACTTGAGGCCGGTGGCATTGAATATGTCGATTTCACCTTCGTTGAACATTTGCACCTTTAGCAGGGCCTTAAGTTCGTTGTGGCTCTGATACTCGCGCAATTCGAAGATGCGCTTGCCCTTGATCGGGATCTCGAGCTTCGGCTTGCCGTCGAACGCGCGCATGAATGATGAGGTGATGCGTGTGTAGGCCGGATCCGTTTTCTGGCTGTCCAAGTACTCGTCTGCAGCTTCGACGAACACGTCGTCGACAAGCTTTTCATCGCGGGAGAAAAATTCCTGCGTGTTCTTGAACGGCGTGAGTACCCAAATGTCGTGTTGTTCCGCTTTGTTGTTTTTCGGATGTTCGGCGGAATAAAATACGCCGATCGGACCAAGTTCAATTCGCTTGGCCGCAGGCATGACCGCATTTTTTAGGAAGCGATCGACAATGGCTTTCTTTTCCGCTGTTGGAATGTGCCAATGGCGGAGTTCGTAATATTCCTGATCTCCGCCATGATGGTCAGCCTGCGCTTGGCCAAGCGCGGATAACCCAACTGCCCCGGAAGCGGCCAAACCTGTTTTTAGAAAATCGCGTCGTTGCATGATTTTGTTTAAATTTTGAATTAACCTTGTTTGGTTTTCTGTGCTCCCTCAGCAGCAATGGCAATGCATTCACGAATGTCAGCAAGTAATTTTGGGTGGTCATTTGGCGATTCCTCGTACTCGAGACTGAGAGCGCCGTCGGCCGGGAACTTAACCTTGCGCAACGCCCTGAACACGCCAGGCACGTCAAGGTGGCCCTTGCCGATGATGACGCCGTGCGTCTTCTTCTTTTGCTCGGCGAAATCCTTAAGGTGGATGCCGTATAGGCGGTCGCCGAGCTTGTGGATCACCTCGACCGGATCCTCGGACGAGCGGATGTAGTGGCCCAGGTCGGCGCAGAAACCGATGCGCTTGTCGTGCCCCTTCACCGCCTTGAGTCCGTCGTCGATCTTGTCATACAGCGCGCCCGGCCCGTGGTTGTGGATGGCGACACGGATGTCGTACTTCGCGACAAGTTTGTCGAGGCTGTCGAATGAGTTGGGGGCGGGGTTTGCAGAGATGTTTTTGATGCCGGCCATTTTTGCGAACTGAAACGTCGCCTCGTTTTTTGCATGGTCGGCTCCGAAGCCGTTGACGCCGTGGGCGCTGATGGTCATGTCGTACTTGGCCAGTTTCTCATTCATTTCCCCGATCTTGATCTTGTCCTTTGTGATCGGGAAATGGGCGCCAAAAAACTCGATGAAGTGCAGTCCAAGCTTGTTGGTTTGCTCCATTGCGCCGTCCACACCAAATCCCCGTAGGGAGTAACTCTGGATGCCCATGGGGAACCCACCATATTTTTTTAGGGCGGCCTTTTTACCCTCGGCGGCGAGGATTTTGGGGACATCAAACCAGGTTGCTCCGGCGGCTGCAGCCGTCGCCAGGGTGGTGTTGATGAATTGTCGTCTGGAAACGCGTTGTGTGTTCATATAGTGAGATCCTAGAAAGACGTGAGAATTGGCTTTAAGCCAAACGGTTGGGCCCGGTCAAGCTAGAGTGGCCTGTGATTCCTGTACCACCACAGTTTTGTGTCAATAAAGTATTGGTTTTTGTATTCGTAGTGAAGATCGGCGTAGGTGATGTTGCTGCCACCTTTGCTCTTCTCTTTGGCTCGGTTGTTTTTTCCTGAGTTATGGCGGGCGTATAGCTCGTTCGGTGGGTTTGCGGATGAGCTTGGTTGGTGTGGGCCGCTGGCGTTATAGACTCGCTCATGGTCCCAATGCGGAACGACCATGTAGGTGGCACAACCAAAAAAGAAGATCTTATCCGGCTCGGGGACTTGACTGATTTTTTCATACCGTTGATCGGACGGGCCGATCATTTGCTCGTTGGCTCCATAAGAGAAGACAATGTCACGGCTTCTTTTATCAAGAAGGATTCTGCGTTTTCTGAGTGTTAAAACGTTATATGGCCCTTCGACATCCGCGGGATCGGTGAATAGGTCCATGGTGCTAAGGTATCCCGCATCGTGCATGCTGACGAGCCAGTTCGCATGGTTCTGTACGGTATGTGGTGTTATGGAGATAGGGAACTTGTCATCAAAATCTTCCGCATACATGGCGGTGGAGAGGCCAAGCTGCTTTTGGTTGCTCATGCAGACCGTTTGGCGGGCCTTGCTCTTGGACTTGGCCAAGGCCGGGAGCAGCAAGGAGGCAAGGATGGCGATGATGGCGATCACGACCAATAGCTCAATGAGTGTAAATCCGGTTTGCCTGGTTTTCATGATCTTCAATGGCTAGGCGATGATGTCGTGGGCGACTTTACCGTGGATGTTGGTCAACCGGAAGTCTCTGCCGCTCCAGCGGTATGTCAATCTTTCGTGATCCAGCCCCATCAGGTGCAGGATTGTGGCATGGAAATCGTGGATGTGCAAGGGCTTTTCCTGCGCGCGCATCCCAAACTCGTCACTGGTGCCATAGGTGAAGCCGCCTTTCACACCGCCACCGGCCAGTAGCATCGAGAACGCTGTGTTATGATGATCGCGTCCAGCTCCGGACTTGTTGTTTTGCGCGTACGGTGTCCGGCCAAATTCACCGCCCCAAATCACCATCGTGTCGTCAAGCAGGCCGCGCTCTTTGAGATCGGAAATTAATGCGGCGGTTGCCTTGTCGCTGTCCTGGCAGAGTTTAAGGTGATTTTCGTTGTGTTTTTTGTGCGTGTCCCAGGGCTGGTTGCCGTTATTTACATAATAGACTCCAACATAACGCACGCCACTTTCGACCAGGCGTCGGGCCAGTAGACAGGAGTTGGCGAACGGGGTGTGGCCGTATTTGTCCCGAGTTGCAGGATTCTCCTTTTCAATATCAAAACTGTTCATCGCCTCAAACTGCATGCGATAGGCTGTTTCCATTGCCTTGATCTGCGCGTTGAGTTCCAGGTCGTTGTCGCGCTTGGCCAAGTGCAAACGATTGAGCTGGCCAAGGAGATCGAGCTGTTGGCGCTGTTCCTTATAGGTGATGTTGGGGTTGCGTATGTTGGCTATGAGTTTGTCGACCTTCATGTCGGCGGTAATAACGCTCGCGGCTTGATGTTGTGCCGGCAGGAAACTGTTACTCCACAACGCCGGCCCAACGACGATTTTATTGGTCGGGCGAAGCACGACGTACCCCGGGAGATTCTCGTTTACGGATCCCAAGCCATACTGCAGCCAGGAACCAAGTGATGGGCGTATGGGCTGCACGTTGCCGGTGTGCATTTGCAGCAACGCGGGCTCATGGTTTGGGATATCGGTGTACATCGAGCGAATGACACAGCACTCGTCGATTACCTGGCTGATATGCGGAAGCGTTTCGCTGACTTCAATGTCGCTCTGCCCATGCCTGGCAAATTTGAACGGCGACGGCATAAAACCAGTAGTATTGGGTTTTTTGTAAATCTTGCCGGTCGGCTGCGTGTTCTCGTGTTTCTTGAGCGCAGGTTTCGGGTCGAACGTGTCGATGTGCGACGGACCGCCGTTCATGAACAAAAAAATCACCCGTTTGGCCTTGGGTGCAAAATGTGGGCCAAGCTTGGGTGTGCCTGCTCGAGCCGGTTGGCCAAGTAATCCGGCCAAGCCGATGTAGCCGAAACCAGCTGTGATCCGCTTGAGCATTTCACGCCGATTGATTTCTGTTTCGAAAAGTCCGTTCATGAGTTTAATCGACATACATAAACTCGAGGTTCACTTCACCCTTTATTTGCAGGCTTTTTTAAAACTAGGGTTTTTATTGGCACTTTCATTGGCACTTTTTGAGACTATCGATGTTGCCTGTGTATTCAGCCAATGAGTCGTTCTCAATGTTCGTACAGACGGACGGTCTGCCCCTGATCTCTGAAAATGGCATCCACCAGACTTCATTGCGCGGAATCAGTACCAACCCGAAATAGCTGCAATCGCCCTCTGAGTAAAGCTTGTAGGTCGCTCCGATTGCCCCTCTGGCTGACCGGCTCGTATGATTGAGATTCAGCCCTCAACCCTTATTTTTTAAGGCTAAAAGCTTTTTGCCGCAACAGTTAAAACGGCTTGAAAACTGTGCTCATTGCGATGACCGTCGGCTCACCATGAAATCACAACTGATCGCAATCATCGCAGCCGTGCTGTTGGTGGGGTGTGCTACGACGCAGTCGCCAGAACCGCCGACAACCAAAGTACCAGATACCTCAATTCATGATGCTGTTTTTCTAGAAAACATAGAAGCCATTAAACAGCACTTGGCAGCAGGTACGGATGTGAATGCGAAGGGGTATCGTGGTAGAACTTCTTTGCATTGGGCGGCTTTGACTGGTCGGAAGGAGATAGTCGATCTACTAATCGACAGAGGTGCGGATGTGAAGGTGAAAGATGATAAAGACTTGACTCCTTTGCATTACGCGGCTGGTAAAGGGCACAAAGAAATCGCCGAACGGCTAATTGCCGAAGGTGCAGATGTGAATGCGAAGGATGATAATGGCACAACACCGCTTGATCGGGCCACTATGCCAAATAGCCCATTCAATACTACCGAAACCGC
The DNA here is from genome assembly GCA_913030945.1 of uncultured Verrucomicrobiota bacterium. Classification (GTDB taxonomy): domain Bacteria; phylum Verrucomicrobiota; class Verrucomicrobiia; order Limisphaerales; family UBA1096; genus UBA1096. The sequence continues at coordinate 106 of CAJWEP010000027.1, read as the reverse complement.
CAACCTCCTCCGCCAACACGGCGGCAAGACAGGTGAAGAATTGAAAGCTGTAGGGAAATGAAACACCTCCTGCTCACAACAATCGAAGCTGTGCTTTTGGGGGGGT
>CAJWEP010000026.1 GCA_913030945.1 uncultured Verrucomicrobiota bacterium | reverse complement strand
TTATCACTGCTCTGCGCTTCCCGGAGGATGCGTATCTTGGTTTCTGTTGTGTATCGTTTTCCTTTCATTTTCTGGGCCTTTCTAAACGCCCAGACTAACTCTTCATATGGACCAGTTTAAGTAACCTCGACCACCTCGACGAGGGCGCGCGTCTGCTCATCACCACGCCGAGCGCCGGACGAGCCCACACGATGAACGGCAACGCCGCGGAGTTGCGGCAAACCTTCCGCTTGGCCAAGGGCGCCCGGCTGGAGTTTTGCCCCGCGCCGTTCATCCCGCAACGGCTGAGCCTCTACAAACAGTCCGGTGATATCTCGATCGAGGACGGCGGCGAATTGCTCATGCTCGAGACAATCACGCCCGGCCGCGTCGCGCACGGTGAGTCATTCCGATATCAGGCGATCGATTGGGAATGCAACGTCACCTACGCGGGCCGGCTGGTCTTGCGCGAGCGCTTCGTGCTGGAGCCGGACAGCCCCGCGTTCGCCGCGATGAAGCAGCCGTTCCCGAAAGGTTACTACGCCTCGGTCTGCGTCATCAGCGAAGCCGTGTGGGAGGACGACAGCTGGGTTGAGGAAATCAACGCCATCCAGTCGGATGACCTCCGGATCGGCGCCAGCCGCCTGGTCGCCGCTGGCTGGAGCATCAAGCTGCTCGCCGCCGACAGCCTCGTCCTCCAACGAGCCACTGCCCAACTCCGCCAAGCCCTGGCCAGGTTCTTCCCCGCCCAGGATCACCAGGCCCGCATCTTCGGCTACGCTTGAGTCTGATCTTGATTGTCCCCCATCTGTTTTATCTCTCTTTTGAGCCGCCGAAGGTGACGCTGATGCCGTATTGTTTTTGCAAATGGGCGTGGGCTTTGCTGGCGTTGCCGTTGAAGGGGTAGTAGGCCACCAGGCCGTTCTCAAAATCCACCGTCTGGGCGTGGACACTCATCAACCCGAGGCAGAACAAGGCTCCCGCAACAAGCAACGATCCCGCCAAGGATCTCACCGTGGCTAGAAGCAATGCATCAGCTGCCAATAATAAACCAGGCCAAAGGTCTTTGGCCTGGTTTTAGGTCGTTATTTCACATTTCCAGTTGACCGGCACGGCTAGTGCCGACTTGAATCTCCGCAGCAATGAAAAAACTGCTCACAATAATGTCGGTTGCGCTGCTGGTGGGTTGTTTCAGTATCAGGCAACCGACGCTGGTCGGGCACGCGCCGATGCCGACGCGCGGCATTTGTGCACACCGGGGTGCGAGCGACACTCACCCGGAAAACACGATCGCAGCATTTCGTGAGGCCATCCGACTGGGCGCGCAAATGATTGAGTTCGACGTGGCCCTCAGCAAGGATGGCGAACTGGTGCTCATGCACGATCGCACGATCGACCGCACAACCAATGGGAGCGGCCGACCGGAAGATTGGCTGCTCGCAGACTTGAAAAAACTGGATGCTGGTTCCTGGAAAAACAGCCGATTTGAAGGAGAGCGAATTCCCACACTTGGCGAGGCGCTTGATGTCATGCCAGGAAACATTTGGCTCAACGTACACCTCAAGGGCGGAGTTGAACTGGCAAAAAAAACAGCGCACCTGATCGCATCAAAGAACCGGTTGCACCAGGCGTTTCTGGCTTGCGGCGCCGACTCAGCAAGCGCCGCCAAGGTGGTCGAGTCTCGAATTATTATTTGCAACATGGAGCGACAGGCAAACACGCTTCAATACGTCGACCAAACGATCGAGTCCGGATTCGAGTTCATCCAGTTGCTGGGCGGCGGGAAGGTAGATCCTGCACACACCGAACGACTGCGGCAACACGGGATCAGGATCAACTACTGCTGCACAAACGATCCGGCGATATTGGTGCGATTGTTCGAGGATGGAGTTGAGTTTCCATTGGTTGACCGGGTGGGAGAAATGTTAGAATCGGCCGACAAGCTCGGAATCCCTCGGTTGGAGCGAGCCAACAGGTAGACGGAAATCTATAAAGGGGCCACGTTCCATTGGAATCATCAATCATGGGTAGGTTGTGGCGACACCCCGCTGTACTTTGGCTCTTCAGACGCCATTCTTTAAGACCTCAATAATTCCCAGTTTGGCCTTCAAGATACGGTGGATTTGCTCACTTGACTTGGAGGAGAAACTTCAGTCAACATGGACGCCCTACGGTTGGTTTATCCAATGATTTCCTCCACCAGCGCATATGCGATTCGGGCAGCGACCTTTTTAGCTCAGCAAAAAGCGCCAGTGTCGGCAAGCGACATTGCTCAGGAGGTGAATGTGCCAATCAGGTATCTGCAGCAAATCCTAAGGGGTTTGGTCAAGATCGGCATCCTTTCGAGTTCGCGAGGTGTGGGGGGAGGCTTTAGCTTGAAACAACCAGCGGGCGATATTGCCCTTGGCCGCATCGTTTCGCTATTTGATGACGTGGATTGCCGAACCACCTGTCCGTTTGGAGATGAGGGGAATTGCGATGCACTTGGAGCATGCCCCATACACGAACATTGGTCGAAGGTCGTTGAACCGTACAAAAAAATGCTTAAAGAAACTACTTTAAGCGACTTGGCCAAGACCTGCGCACAGTAGGAATACTCCCAATTATGGGCGGTATGTGCCCTAAAGCAGGTATTTGACCGGGAGGGAAAACTCAAAAACTACCGTCTGGCAATCCGGATATTTTTCGGACAAAAACACTTGACATGGGTCAAAAGGAAGCAATTAAATACCTGCGCATAGATAAATCAACCATTTGTCTCTCATCAGATGCTTTCCGCCACCAGCGCGTACGCCGTTCGAGCAGCAACATGCATTGCCCAGAACGATAAGCCTGTGTCGGCAAAGGAGATTGCCTTGGCGGCATCTGTGCCGTTCAAGTACCTACAGCAAATCCTGAAGAGTTTGGTCAAGGTGGGTATTCTCTCCAGTTCCAGGGGTGTGGGTGGGGGCTTTGGTCTTAATCAACCAGCCCATGGAATCGTACTGGGGCAAATTGTTCGTATATTTGATAATGTAGAGCAGCAGATTTCTTGTCCTTTTGGTGATGAGCACGAGTGTTTGGTGAAACCGACCTGCGCGATCCATGAGCATTGGATGAGATTTGTGAAGCCTTACGTGGAACTATTGGATAAGACCACCTTGGCAGATTTGGCGGACACTTGCCCCAAAGGCCTGCCTGAAGAATTCGAGTGCGAAGAGGGAAACCTCAAGAAAAAGATGTCAGACGTTTTTAACATTTTTTCGGATAAAAAAAGTTGACACAGGTCAACAAAATGCAGAAAATCCATCTGCGCATAGACAAATGCATTATTTTATAGGGAATATTACATTAGGTTTTAGAGATGCGTTCAATGACAAGAACCTTATAAGTGGCTTTAAAAGTTGGAATCGCATGAAGAGTATCCCACAGCCCATCTGCGCAGCCGGGCGTTAATTTTGTAATCCATTCTTAGATAAACAGTTCATATTGAAGTTGATATTAAAAAGCTACAAAAAGATCGATATATGGCTATTGGGTGGAACAGCAGGTGTAAATTAGTTTTTTGGTTTAAATGATGAAGAAACAAACAAAAATTAAAACGGAGCAGTTTGGATTGCTGGAGCAGGTGGAAGCGGGATCTGGTTATCAGGTTCCTTTCTGTGGAGACCGAAAAACGCTTGCCCTTCATCAACCCGGAATGGGTTCCCTGGGCTGGGCCATGAGTTGTCTTGCCTCCATCCCGATTATGGTTTTGATCATGGGGTGTTCTCAGCAACCATCCCCTACCCAGTCGGATTTACAGCAGGGGAAAGTCGTCGAAAAGCTCGAGCGAATTGATGAAGTTTTGCAGCAAATCGCGGACAAAGGATTGGCGCCCGCAGTGGAAACTGTACCTGCGCCAACGGGATCGCAACCTGCATCCAATTCGATCAGCAATCAACAGAAGGAAATTGTTGAGCAACTCGGACGCATCGAGGAGGTTTTGAATCAACCCTTGGCTGCGAAACCGGTAGTGGTGGCTCCGTCTGTCCCTGCAAAACCGACGGTTCAATCGGCGGATAACGAGGAGAAAATCATCGAGAGGCTTAACAGGGCGGAGGCGGCCATGCAGCAACTGGTATTGGCGGATCGGCTCGAGCGGATTGATCAGGCCTTGAGGCAATCCTTGAATCCTCCCCAAGCCACCGCTCCAGCATTGCCTGGCCCCACGCCGGCGGCATCTGCCCCGGTGGTTGCTGCACAGCCCGCGACTACTCCTGCAGTCGCACCAGCTGTGGCATCACAGCCCAGCCCAGCTGCCCCGGTCGCTCCCGCAGTGGGCAGCAACGGCTATAAGGTTGTCCCGGTAGCCAATGGGGGAATCATTACTGGCAAGATTCAATTCAGCGGAAAGGCTCGTCCCCCGAAGACATTCAAGGTGGAAAAGACCCCAGAAGTGTGCGGCAAGGAGGATCGCCTGCTTCATGAAGTGGCCATCAAGGAGGGTAAATTACAGGATGTGGTGCTGGTCTTGGAGGGAGTCAAGGCGGGGAAACCGTACGACAGTCATGTCATCCTAGGGCCGCCTCCGGGCGAGAGAGAGGGAGTTCCGAGTGGGATAGCTGACTTTCCGGGTACGGATATCAAGCCGTTGAAGTGCATCTTTGGGGCTTTTACCGGAGTGATAGCGGACAATTCCGTGCTACGTTTTGACAATCAGGATCCGGTGAAGCACAGCCCGCACACCTACGAAATCAAGGGGCGTGTGCGGAAAAGCCTTCACAATCAGGATCTGGAGGGGAATGGGCAACTGGAACTGCCGATCAAGTTCAAGAAGGGCAAAATTATCAAGCTGGAGTGTGACCAGCATCCGCACATGCAAAATTGGTTCTACCGTGTGGACAATCCCTACTACGCCTTTTCCAGTGAGGATGGCACGTTCAAGATAGACCAGATACCTCCCGGCAAATACAAGCTGATCGCATGGCATCCGATCCTCGGTGAGCAATCCCATGAAGTGAGCATCGAGGCCAACGGTACGGTTGACTTGGCTCTGGAATTCAGTTCCCGCAAGAGGAGGGGTTGAGGCATCCATCGAGTTGAAATTGGAGAACAAGGAAAAATGAAGCAAATGATCGGTAACAGAATCAAACCAATGAAAAAAACAAATGCCCGGCGAATGGCGCTTCTCTTCACAGTGGCCCTTTCCGGTTTGGCTTTCGCCCTTAAAGTCACGCCGACGCCACTAAAAAAAGTGGATCAAGTTGTGTCACCAGATGTACTCAAGGTCGATGACCCCAAACTGCTGTCAACCGGGTTCGGTGACAATTCGCTTATTGCAGTGTGTAAAGCTTACATGGAGGCCGGGGAGGCCTTGGCGCGGGACGATCACGCGGAGGCGGTGAAATCGTTTCGACAATTGGTCAGTGCCGTCGGGCAGGTAGACGTTGGGAAACTGGACGAGACGACTCGTAACAGTTGGAATTTGGCATACGAAGCCATTCTGACTGCTAGCCGGAAAGCAATCGACACGAAAGACCGCGCGGGTTTCCGGGTTCATTTCCGCGATGTGTCCAACAGCGTGTTGTCGTTTGGCCGTGAGTTTGAACAGGCGCTCAAAAAACCCCTGTACAAGGTTCATTGCCCCATGGCGTTTGATGATGAGGGAGCTTCCTGGCTGCAGGCCGACAAGAAGGTAGCCAACCCTTACTACGGGGCTGAGATGCTTCGTTGCGGCACGATCAAGCCTGTCAACAGGGTTGCAGAGCAACAGGAAGGTTCGCAGGCCAAGGTTGGCGCTGCATCAGTAGATTTGCCTGAATTGGAGGAGAGTTTGGCCAAGCCGGATGAGAAGCTGGTGGCCAAGGCGTCGCGGGTATCGTTGAAGCCCGGGCAGGATTTGTATTCTGACCATATGTCTCATCACCATTCCTTCCCGTCAGCGGGCGGCACGGATGAACCTCACTCGGATCACAATCCGCACCATCGGGGAGTGCTGATGATGAACGGGGATCTCCATTTTGAAACAGTTGTGGAGGAGAGCGGCCGGGTCTCGGTTTATTTTAGTGACGCATACCGTCGCCCCCTTTTGGCGTCGGTGGTTGAAGACATGGAATTGATCCTTCACCCGGATGAATCCGGAGAGGAGATTCTTGACGTGAAACCGGATGCCTCGGCTACTCATTGGGTGGGTCAGGGAGAGGCAGTGGACACAGCCGGTGTCAATGTGCTGGTTGCCTTTGCGTTCAAGGAGGAACCGTTTGCAATTGAGCTTGAGGTGGCACATCCGCTCACTGCCGCGGAGAAAGAGAAGGAAGCCATCGAGTTGGCGGGCAGAAGTCGTTCGCAGAGGAGTAAGGTTCCGGGCGCGATCAACCTCGGATTGACCGGCGGTTCGCAGGCCGGTTCCTACGCCGGGGGCTATCTTGAAAACAAGATGGGCAAAAAAGCTGCTGGCACCTATCAGCAGTCCGGTCGGGCCCATTTCAACAACGAGCCGCACGTGGATGTGCCGCTGATGGTTGCTGCTGCGGGCGAGACGGTGGTGCCGGGTGCACGCGCCCCGAAGGATGCCCCGGTTCGGACGTACAATGTCAGCGCCATCAATGCGGACATTACTCTCAACCAGTATCACGACTTTTTTCCCGGTTACATGTTCGTGCTTACCGAGGATGTGGACAAGGTTCGCAAGGAGGAACTTCGCAACGAGGACGCTCGGTTTGAGGAGAATGATCCCGGTGCAGTGTCCAATGGATTGTCCGGGGATGCCATCCAGCCCTTGGCTATTAGGGTGAACCAAGGTGAGCGCCTAGTGATTGTTCTCAAAAATGAGGTTGAAGAGGAAAAAGTGAGCCTGCATCTGCACGGGTCCAGCTTGGTGGTTCAATCCACTGGCCAGCCCGCAACGTCAACCAATGCCGATGCCTATGTCGAATCGGGCAAGACTCAGATTTTTGAGTGGTATGTCGTGCCGGATCAACAGGAAGGGGTGCACCATATGCATAGTCATTTCCGGGATCAAGCCAGCCAGGGCCTGTTCGGCTCGGTGATCGTTGAACCCCAGGGTTCCCGTTTTTTGGATCCCTTCACGGGCGGAGATTTGAAGAGTGGTTGGCTTGCCATGATTGAGGATCCCAGCGGCCCGGACTTTCGCGAGTTCGTTGTGGTCTACCACGAGGTGGGCGATGAGGAGTTCCGTCCGCTTGACAAGCAAGAGGACATGATTCCACAGCGTGACCAAGCGGCCGACGATTATCGGCCAAGCACGCGTGCCATCAACTACCGCAGCGAGTCATTTGCCAACAACCTGATCCTGCAGGACAAGAAGTTTGGGGTGATGGACGAGTCAATGGGCTACAGCTCCTACACCTTTGGCGATCCCTCTACACCTATCCCCAGATCCTACCTGGGCGACCCGGCCAAGTGGCGTCTGGTACACGGTGGCTCGGAGGTGTTCCACTCGCACCATCTGCACGGCGGGGCGATTCGCTGGCGGCGGCAGTCCAACTTGACGCAGGATCTCAATCTCTTCGGCGTCAACAATTTCGCTTTGGCCAGTGGCGGCCCGGTGAAGTTCCCGCCGGTGCGCAGTACCTCCGATCGTGTTGACGTACAGACCATTGGCCCATCGGAGACTCACGATCTTACGATCGAGTGCTGCTCGGGCGGTTGCCAGTATACTGCCGGCGATTTCCTCTACCACTGTCATATCCCGCATCATTACGTGGCGGGCATGTGGGCTTTCTGGAGGACCTACAACACCCTGCAAACTGCCGATGTCAGCAACGATGTCATGCCCGCGCTGTACGAGTTGCCGGATCGAAAAGGCAAAATGCTCCCGGGCGTTGATTCCACCAAACTGGTGGGTCGGACGATGAAATGGTTTGGCAAGGACTTCCACGTCGTGGCCACCGCGGCCGAGGCCAAGGGCAAGAAGGACACCTTCACGCTTGAGGATTGGGTTGAGATGCAGCTCCCGCCTCAGGGTAAACCCGGCAAAAAGGACGACGAGACCGGCCAAACCAAGGCATACGATGCCAGCGTCTGGGATTGGGCCAAGCAGAAGACATCTGATAGCGAGGTGCTTTATGTTGGTGAGCCTGAGACGAGCATCAAGTGGCCCAAGTACATCACTAAGAGTTCTGGTGAGCGCCCCAAGATTCTGTTCGACTTGAAAACAGGTAAAGTAGCTTGGCCGCTAATGAAGCCTCACTTTGGCAAGCGGCCTCCTTTCAGCCCGGACCACAACCCGGCCCCGTTCCTTGAGCCGATCCGCCGCAATGCCGATGGCAGCAAGAGCACCAAGGTGGCCAAGCCAGGGGAGAATGGTCCATGGAGCTTGAGCCCGCAGCAGACCGACGAGAGCCAGATCAAGAAATTCAACGTCCATGCGATCAAGTTGCCAATCACTCTTTCCAAGAAGGAAGGCTCAGGTGAGGGGCATTTAGCTCCCATAGTCGATCAGGATGGTCAAATCTACGTTAACCATGAGGAAGAGGCCGAGATTCGGGCCGATGACGACCTGAAGATTCCGCTGGTATTGCGGATGAACGTGGGCGATACGGCAGATGTCATCCTCTCCAACGAGATTCCCGATTTCGGGGAGAACCTCTATGCCAGCAAGGTCAATATGCACATTCACTTTGTGCAGTTCGACACTCAGGCCTCCGACGGTGTCATTACCGGCATGTCCTATGAGCAGTCGGTCCGACCCTTCACCATGCTTGACGAAGGCAACGGCAAGGGATTCGGCAAGCCGCAGAACGAGCCACTGACGGCCGACGTGGCTGCAGGTGCCACCAAGGTCGGCCTGCGCAGCGTTGAGCCGTTCCATATCGGCACCCTCATCGGTATCGGCATGGATCAAGTTGGCAAACTGGAGATACGCCGGATCATCGGTGTCGAGGGCAACAGCATCCTGCTTGATGAAGCTTTGACTCACTCTCACAAGAAGGACGAGATCGCCAGTGTCGAGTTCGTTCGCTATCGATGGTACGCCGACGCAGACTTCGGTATTACCTACTGGCACGATCATGCCTACGGCTTGACCTCATGGGGCCACGGGTTGTTTGGTTGCACGGTGATCGAACCGAAGGGTTCGACCTACCACGATCCCAAGACCGGCGAACAGGTGCGCAGTGGCAGCGTGGTTGATATCCATACCAACCAGCCTGTTTCCGCCACCGTTCGAGGCAGTTTTCGCGAATACGTGATGCAGATTCAAGATACCAATCCGCGCACGGAGAATCGCATTGTCAGCGGGGTGATTTTCGAGAAACCAGCTGAGGGTCAGACTGTGCCGCAAACGATCGGCAAGCTCGGGAGCATGGATTCATGGAGCCTGATGGACACCCCGTTCAAATACCTCAACGGTGGCGAACGCACGTCTGGCAGTTCCTTCGGTCTGAGGGTTGAACCATTGAACCGGCGCTTGGCTGTAAACCCCGATCCCTCTGTGGTTCTCAGCAGTCTGGTTCATGGCGACCCGGATACTCCGATCCTGAGCGCCTACCTAGGCGATCCGATTGTGATCCGTGCGCTCGATCATGCCGGCAACGAGATGCATACCATACATCTCAACGGGCATTATTTCCCGCTTGAACGGTATGCGGCCAAGTCGCGGCCAAAGAGTTCCGTGCACTTGGGCATCGCTGAGCGTTACGACTTGGTGATCCCGGCTGCCGGTGGACCCCAACAGCAATCCGGGGATTATATGTACCGCAGCGGACGTCCTTCCCACTTTGGTGAGGGGATGTGGGGGATTGTGAGAGTGATGGATGAAGCAAGCGGTGACTTGCAACCGTTGCCGGGGCGGGAGGAAATTCCCAAGTCGTCCGAGAAGTTCTATCCCGACGATGCGCCGGTCAAGACCTTCAATGTCACCGCGATTGATCTCCCAATGGATCTCAATCCGCTGGCACCACCGATCATCCAGACCAAGCAAACCGAACGCAAGATCATCGCCGAAAATCCGCAGGGCAAATGTTACGTCCTTGACGAGGAAGTGGCGGCGGCAAAGGCGGGCACATTGACGCCACATCCACTCGTGCTGCGTGCCAACATCGGGGACGTCATCAAGATCAAGCTTACCAACGGGCTCAAGAAGGGCCGGGCTTCGTTCCATGCCGACATGCTTGCCTACGATCCCAAGGATTCGCTCGGGATCAATCTTGGCAACAACAAGGGTGACCAGACTATTGCTCCAGGTGAAACGCGAACTTACACGTTTTATGCTCATCCGGAATACGGCGAAGCCGCTGCTTTGGTGAGCGATTGGGGAGACGTTACCACCCATCCGAGGGACGGGCTGTATGGTGCGGTCATCATCGGTCCACGCGGCTCAAAATACTACGACCCGGGCACGGGCAAGGATGTCTCGCTCAAGAACAGCTGGCGAGCCGATGTGGTGGTGGATCGCAACATTCGTGAGAACAAGGGCCGACGCAATTACCGCGATGTATCTCTCTTTTTCCAGGATGAAGACAATCTGATCGGCACGGCTTTCATGACCTACGCGAAGCAAAGCGCCGGGTTGGCAGCGGTCAACTACAGGATAGAGCCGTTGGAATGGCGCGCTGAAAAGTATGGAGTTGCTTTTGAGGATGCCTACATCACCAACGGTAAGAATGACCCAGCAACTCCGATTATTGAGGCCCATGCCGGTGATACGATGCGAATACATGTGTTCGGAGCTCACAGTGAGCAGAACTCCATATTCAGTCTTGAGGGGCATCAGTGGGCGCTCGAACCGGACATGGAGGGTGGCGAAATGTTGGAAGCCGAGCAACTGGGTGCGACGGATGCTTTAGAGGTGAATGTCGTGGCAGGTGGTTCGTATGGTAAGGCCGCCGACTACGTCTACATGAATCACCGCTTGGCTTATGCCGAGGCCGGTCAGTGGGGGATATTCCGTGTGTTGGCTCCCGGCACCCCGCAAATTGCCGCCCTGGATTCGCACGACACGGGCAACCGCATCATTGAAACCGCCAACCGGGATGACAAGCCGTTGCCGTGGGTGGGTTCGGTGATGGTATTCGCCCTTTGCGGCTTTGGCGTGCTGTTGGTGCGCGGCGGCAGCCGGGGAACCAGAATGATGGGCCTGCTTTTGGCTTTTCTTGCCTTGACCTACTTTGCGGCCGCTGCCCTGGCTGCCGACGAGGAGGCGAAGAGTGGGACAATCCGTTCGCTCAAATCTTACAACCCTGATAGCCCGGTCATTTCAGGGGAGGCATCCGCGAAGGCGGACAAACGAATTCGCCCCTTGGCCTCGTACAATCGGCATAAAAGTGCACCCAAGGTTTGGGCCACTTACATAATCCCTCAGTCGGCACGTGGCAAGTTAGCTCCCTTACCGGAGATATCACCACCAAATCCATTTGCAGCCGAGTTGGGGAAAATGCTGTTTTTTGACAATCGGGTGTCAGGCGATGCAGATATTTCCTGTGCCACGTGTCACCAACCTGGGAAGGGTTGGGCGGACGGGGAAGCACTCTCAACTGGATATCCGGGAACCCGGTATTTCCGGAACACGCCAACGATCATCAACGCGGTCTACGCAGACTACTTGTATTGGGATGGTCGCCTGGGTGGGGATGATCCGGCGACGCAGGTGCGCGACTCGATCAACGACTCGCACTTCATGAGTTCGGACGGCCGGGTCATGCTGGAACGGATGAAGCAGATTCCCGAGTATGTGGAACTCTTCGAGAAGGGCGGCCTGGGCGAACCGACGCACACCGGGATCACCAAGGCGATTGCTGCCTTTGAGCGAACGCTGGTGTCGCGAAATGTCCCGTTCGACAACTACCTGAAAGGGGACGGGAATGCCCTCTCGGCGCAAGCCAAGCAGGGATTGGAGCTGTTCAAGGGGAAGGCCGGTTGCGTCCAATGCCATAACGGCCCCTATCTTGCAGACCAAAAGCCGCACAACCTTGGTCTGCCGGAAAATCCGGAAGTCTTCAGTGATCCGTTCCGGGTTGTGACTTTTCGCTCGCAGCTGAAGTTTGTCGGTACACCCAACTACATGAATCTCAGAAACGATCCCGGCCACTTCGCAGTCAGCAAACTTTACAAGGATTTTGGGAAATTTATTACACCAACCCTGCGGGAGGTCTCGCGCACCGCCCCTTACATGCACAACGGCATGCTGCCGACACTGGAAGCTGTGGTCGATTTCTACAACGCCGGTGGCGGGATCAAAAGCCGGCGTAAGGATCCATTGCTCAAGCCTCTCAACCTGAGCGCCGGCGAGCGGTCGGCGTTGATTGAGTTTCTTAAGAGCCTTAGCGGGGAAGAAATCATCATGCAGGTCGCGCAGAAGGAATTGCCCGGCTATAAAATCATCAAAAACTGGTATGCAACGAAAAACTAACCTGTCCAAGTCTCGAGGGCTGCCGCCCTTCGAGGGAGAAAATGAAGCAGGCACGGGGGCGCAGGCACATAGCGCTGTCCGGCCGGGATCGCACGCGGATAATGTGTCCCTTCCGCGGCTGATCTGTGTGAGGGACTGTTGCAGGGGGATCCTTGCGGTTGCCCTTGCGGGGGTCTTGGGCGTGATGGTCACAGGCTGCTCACAACAGCAGCCCCCAGGCCCGTCCGCCAAGCAGCAGCAGGAGATGGTTGATCAACTCGAAAGCATCGAGAAAACCTTGCAGCGACTTTCGAATCTGGCTTCAAGACCACCGGCGGTGAAGCCGACCGTCCCGGCGCCGGTGGCGCCGTCCGATGAGTTGCAGCAGGAAATCCTCAAGAAACTCGGTAGTATAGAGGAAGGTTTGCGTCGGCGCATGGATGAGGTTGCAAATCTCTCCAAGCCCGCACCTGTGGCGGTCCCGGCACCCACCTCACCGGCCCAGTCCGAATCACGGCAGGATGATGTCCTAAATCGACTCGAACGCATGGAGGGGGCTATGCAGCAAATTGCGCTCCTCAGGCGTCTTGAACGCATTGCTGGCACTCTGGGGCAACCCGTTCCAGCAGCGCCGCTCCCGGGAGTGGCCGCAGTGCCACCTGCGACTCCCATCCCGTCGGTGCCAGTTGTGGAAGAAGTACCGGAACCACCGCCCGCAGTGGCTGTCGCGGAACCGGAGGAGAATGTGGAGTATAACTTTGGAAAAGTGATTGATCCAGCAGCGACCACCAAACCATATGTAACGGCAGCCGCGCAACCTGTGGAACCGATCTTACAGGCTCTTGGTGTGAAACAGTCCCTAATCGATTCAAGATCTGAATGGTGCGAATGTTTGGAAGAGGATCATCTGGCTGGCATCTGGAAGGAAGCTCGCGGATTTGTTCAAATTGAAGAGGAAAAATTCCCCGCATTGACCGCCCTTCCACCCCCACCCATTCCACCGGATAACTTGCAGACCCTTGACGAAAAAGGATTCCCCACGATGGATGATCCCAAGGTTCAGTTGGGTAAGTTGCTCTTCTTCGACACACGGCTCTCCGGCGACAACAGTGTGTCCTGCGCAACCTGTCACGAGCCTGATCAGGGTTGGGGCCTCAACTCAGCCATTAGCCGCGGCTATCCGGGAACCTCCCATTGGCGAAATTCGCATACGGTTGTTAACTCGGCCTACATGTGGAAACTGTTCTGGGATGGATCAGCAAAAGCACTGGAACCACAAGCCAAAGCCGCCAACACCGGTCTTTCGGGCAACGGAAAGACTGACATGATGGAGGAGCGCCTTCGACAATGTCCGGATTACGTCAAGATGTTCAAGGAGGTTTTTGGCACCGAGATTCCGCTGCTTGACGATGCATGGCGTGCCATCGCCGCTTTTGAGCGTGTGCTGGTTCAGCCGGACACACCGTTCGACCTTTACATGAAGGGCGATAAGACGGCACTGGACGAGTCGCAGGTTCGGGGCATGGAATTGTTCACAGGCAAGGCCAAGTGCATCCAGTGCCACAACGGCCCGATGTTCAACGACCAAAAATTCTACAACGTTGGCGTGCCGCAGCAGCCCAGTTTTCTGGAGGATCCCATTCAGCAGATCACACACCGTTTTCAGTATTACAGCAAAGGGGCGACCGAGAACATCTACCGTAATGGCAAGATTGATCTGGGGCTCTATTTCGTCAGCAAACGCAAGGGGGATATCGGCAAGTTCCGTACTCAAACGTTGCGATATTTGATCTACACTCCGCCCTACATGCACAACGGCGTCTTCGACACGCTCGAAGAGGTTGTGGATTTCTACAATGATGGTGGTGGGGAAGACATGACCCATAAATCCTACGGAATCGCCAACAAGTCGAAGCGATTAAAGCCCCTCAACCTGACCGACCCTGAGAAGGCGGATTTGGTTGCCTTTCTGGAAAGTCTTTCTGGTGACGAGCTTTACATGGATCCACCCGTGCTTCCGGCTCTGATGGCCTTCGTTTATAGGGGAGAAACCTATGTCGGACTGCCAATCCCAGTTACTTCCGATGTCGATCCTGATGAAAGAAAAGAACCGGAGAAGGTCACCTGGACTCTCGTGGAAGGGCCGAAAGGGGCTACGATTGATCCCGAGAGCGGTCGGATAACATGGGTCAACGCCCAACCGCCAGCCGAGACAGTGCGCACCGGCGAGGATGTTCCGATCCTCATCAAGATCAAGGCCACAAACGTCAAGGATCCGAGCAACGTGACCGAGCAAACGTTGCAGGTGACCGTTTACAATGCAGACCCACCCACCATTGAGTCACTGGCGGGATCATAAAATCAAACCCATAAATTTATTTGATATGAAAAAAAGAAAAACTTATCATATAAGAAAGACGAAAATGAAAAAGCTGTACATTCTAATCTTCGGATTGCTTATCGGGTTCAACCTTCAGGCAGAGGAACCGGTTTGCCCCTTGATGTTGGAGGATGAAATCGATGAGGAAGAGTTCTCGGAATTTGCGGGCAAGAAAACATTCATGTGCTGCAGCACCTGCGTGAAGCGATTCGACAAAAGCCCCAAGTACTATATCAAGGCGTTGCGCGAACATGCAGTAACCAAAGGGCTGCCAGCCCATCACTTTTTTCCACAGTTCAAGGACATGGATCTGAAGGATGTGAAATTAATGGACCAACGGTTCTGCCCTGTTCGAAGCGGGGCGCTGGTTGGCCCTGGTAGCCCTTCTGTTGAGTATAAAGGCAAGAAGGTTTTCTTTTTTAAATCTTCTGATATGAGGAAATGGAATAAAAATCCTGAAAAGTATTTTGCGTCCGCTATTAAAAAAGAAATATTGCCGCAATTCAAAAAATGATGAAACTAATTACGATCATTATACCGACCTGCTCCATTAACTTGGTGGTGGAAGTTGGGGCAATCCAGGTGACCGTTTACAATGCAGATTCGCCCAGTGTTGAGTCGCTGGCGGGATCATAAAAACAAACTCAGAAAATTATTTGATATGAAAAATAAAGAAAAACAGCATGAAGGGGTCGTTCCCTGCGTGACGCGCCGACGGTTTCTCATGGCTTCCGGTGGCGTGACCGCCACCAGCATGATCCTCTCGGCCTTGCCCGGCATGGTTGGTGAGCTCCGGGCTGAGGTGGTCGATTATCCAAGGAAAAAGATTGCCCAGTTGAGCGATCTTAAGCCGGACACGCAGGTCCACTTCAACTATCCGGACAAGGATCCCCTGCACTCATTCAGTTTTCTGGTGAAACTGGGGACGCCCGCGGGAGGAGGAATCGGTCCCGACAGGGATGTCGTCGCCTTCAGCGCCCTGTGTTCGCACATGGGCGGCATATTGATGGGCATTTATCAGAAATCAGACAAGATCGCCGGGCCCTGCCCGTTGCACCTGACCACCTTCGACCTGACCAAGCACGGCATGGTGGTTGCCGGACACGCTACCGAGAGCCTGCCACAGGTGGTTTTGGATCTCGATGGCGATGACATCTATGCGACAGGAATCCTGGGTTTGATCTATGGCAAGCGCGATAACCTGGACCCGTCCTCTGCCTGAGTGCGACAACGAAAAATTCAACAAGAGCAAGAAAGATAATACTGACATGGCTAAAGAAAAATACGTTCCCAAGAGCAGGGTGCCCCTGCCTCCCCCTGATGCGGAAGTGCTCACCACCTGCTGCGACTATTGTGTTGTTGGTTGTGGTTACAAGGTCTTCCGCTGGCCGGTGGGCAAGGAGGGCGGACTTAAGGCAAGCGAGAATGCCATGGGGACGGACTATCCGGTGCCGCCCAACACCGGCAGGTGGGTGAGTCCGAACATGCATAACATTGTCCTAGTTGACGGCAAGAAGCATAACGTCATTGTGATGCCCGATTATGACGCTAAAGTGGTCAACGTGGGTGGGGCGCACAGCATTCGTGGAGGATGTATCGCGCAGAAATGCTACAACCCGGACAGCCCCACCAAGGATCGGTTGCAGCATCCGCAACTTCGCGTTAACGGCAAGCTTGAGAAGATCTCGTGGGACGACGCCATTGACATCATGGCTGAGGTTTCCAAGCACGTTCTAAAGAAACATGGCGAAAATGCCTGGGCCCAGAAGATGTTCTCCTACCAGTTTTTTGAGAACACCTATGCGCTGACCAAGCTTGCTTTCCGGAACATCGAAACATTGGCCTTCGCTTTTCACGACAACCCATCCAACGCCGAGGATACCCCTGGTTGGAGGGACATGGGATTCGACAACTTCTCGGCGAGTTATGAGGACTTCTCCATCGCGGACACCCTGTTCATCTCGGGCACTGATCCGTTTGAAACCAAGAGCGTGCTTTTTGAGGTATGGATTCAGAAGGGTATTGCCAACGGGATGAAGGTCATCTACGCCATCCCTCGGAAAACCACTGGGGTTGCCTATGCGGAAAAGACCGGTGGCCTGCACCTCAACCTCATTCCCGGTACCGACACCGTGCTGCACATGGCTATCGCGCGGGTTATTGTGGAGAACGGATGGGAGGACAAGGAATGGATCAAGAAATTCACTGCCACCAAGTGGGAGACCGACATCGGGTTTGGCCGTGGCATCCGGGATACCGGTTGGCAGTGGCGAACCACCTGGGGACATCTTCAAGGCAAGAATTTTGACACATATCGCAAGTGGCTACTTGAACAGAATGAGTCACGCCTGGACGTTGCCGAGGAGATCACCGGCGTGGCGAAGAAGGATATTATCCGGGCCGCAGAGCTGTTGGCCAAGCCAAAGGCGGACGGTTCTCGAACCAAGGCCACCCTCTGCATGGAGAAGGGCAACTACTGGTCCAACAACTATCTCAACACCGCATCGATAGGCATGCTCGCCGTCTGCTGCGGCACGGGAAACCGGCCTGGCCAGATGATCACCCGCTTGGGGGGGCACCAGCGCGGAGGCATCAAGGGTGGTATCTACAACATTGCCAAGTCCCCGGAGAAATTCCCCGGACGACGCCGTAAACCGCTGGATCTCGATCGTTGGATTACGGCGGGACACGTGCGCTTCGCCTATGCCGTCGGCACCACTTGGATGGTGGCAATGACTGGTTCAAAGGCATTGGCGGACACCTTCAGGAAATTGACCCGTGATAATCCGCACCAACCGCAGAACACAAACAAGGAAGAGGTCATCGAGACACTTAAGAAACGGGCGGACAGCGGTGGCATGGTCGTGGTGAATCAGGACATCTACCTGCGCCAACCGCTGGGCAAGGAATTCGCCGACCTCGTCCTGCCGGCAGCCACATGGGGCGAGGAGAACTTCGCCCGCGCCAATGGCGAGCGGCGTCTGCGCCTCTACTCGAAATTCTATGATCCTCCGGGGGAAGCGAAGCCGGACTGGTGGATCGTTGCGAAGTTTGCAAAGAGAATGGGCTTTGAGGGTTATGACTGGAAGACTTCCAACGATGTCTTCGAGGAAGCCGCCCGGTTCACCCGAGGTAGTCGCAAGGATTACTTCCCATTGGTGTGGTTTGCCAAGAACAAGGGAGTTGCGTCACACGAACTCCTCCGCAAATACGGCACTGAGGGTATCCAGTGTCCGATCCGCTATGAGAGCGGCGAGTTGGTAGGCACCAAGCGTCTGCACGATCCCTTCACTCCGCTCCCGGAGGACGGACCGGAGGGGCCGACCATTCACTCCAAGATTATGTCCGCCTTCAACAGTCAGAGCGGCAAGATCAACATCCAGAAATCACCTTGGGATTTATTCGGGGATTTCTTCGATTGGCAAAAGCCCAAGGAGGAGGAAGAGGAGTTGTGGGTTACCAACGGTCGTGTCAACGAGATTTGGCAGTCGGGTTTCGACGACGTCGAGCGCCGATCCTACATCAAAAAGCGCTGGCCCGCCAACTTCCTTGAGATTCATCCCGAGGACGCCGAGGCCCGCGGTATTGAGAGCGGCGACGAGATTCGCGCCTTCAGCGACCGGGTGCCGGTTCAGGTCAGCGGTTTTCAGGGCGTCCGAATGGGGGACATGTCGTTCTCGAATCTCCTGAAGGACGGTCATATTGAACTCACCAAGGCCAGCGTGAAGGCCGTGGCGATCGTGACCCCGGCTGTTCGTCAGGGCGTTGCGTTCATGTTTAACCTGGACACCAAGGAACCGGCCAACAGCTTGGCTCCGCGCGTGCCCGATCCGCTTAGCGACAACTACCGCTACAAACTCGGAGTGGGCAAGATCGAGAAGACCGGCGAGTCGCCCTACAAGAAATCGTTCGAGGAAATGAGCTTCGGCCGAAGGGATATCGCCTGATATAGTTCGTTGCTACAAAAGATTTTAGTTGTTAACATTCTTTTTTCGTTCATCGTATGGTTGAATAGAACAATAATAAAACGGAACAGATAATGAAAATAATCCATAAAATCGCCGATATGGCAAAGAGAATGCGCATCGTTGTGGGAATGGTTTTGGCTCTGCCGGTTTTTTTCGTCGGCTGCGCGCAAAGCGGAGATGTCGCCCATGACCACGATCATCCCCATGCAGCCGCCGTGTTTGCACTTTGCAATGATTGCGGTGAGGTCAAGGGAACGGACAAGTGTTGCAAGGAAGAAGGGCGTGAAAAATGTCCGGATTGCGGTCTGTTTAAGGACTCACCAGGATGTTGCAAGCTCCCCAAGGATGCGACCGGGCCTGTGGCTCTCTGCACAAAGTGTGGAGAGATCAAGGGATCGGACAAATGCTGCAAGGAAGAGGGGCGCGATAAATGTCCGGACTGCGGCATGTTTAAGGGTTCGCCCGGGTGCTGCAAACTTCCCAAGGCCGAGAAGAAGTAACTAACTACTGGGAATCTATTGTCCATTGACCGGGAAGTCTTTAAACGGCTTCCCGGTCATTTTTTGTCTAGGGCTTAGCGTGTGAATCTGGAAGTAGGGGACGATGCACGAGTGCGACAACTACCGCTACAAACTTGGGACCGGAAAGATTGAGAAAACCGGTGTGTCGCCCTACAGGAACTTGTTCAAGGAAATGAGTTTCGGCCGCAGGGATATCGCCTGATATAGTTTGGTTTTTCCTGTGCTCCATCAACGAATGCCGATGGGGTCAGGTTGAGACTCCCATGCATTGCTTGGCATGGGCGACTGCGCTGACGGCATTGTCCCTGTAGGCGTCAGCACCGATTTCGTCGGCGAATTCCTGATTCACCGGGGCACCTCCCACAAAAACCTTCACCTGGTCCCGGATGCCGGCGGCGGTGAATGCATCAATGGTTAGTTTCATCGATGGCATGGTCGTGGTCAGCAGGGCTGAGAGTGCGACGATATCGGCATTGTGTTCCCGGACTGCCTCCACAAACTGCTCGGGGGCCACATCGGTGCCAAGGTCGAACACTTCGAACCCTCCGCCTTCCAGCATGGCAGCCACGAGGTTTTTACCGATGTCATGCAGGTCGCCCTTGACGGTGCCGGCGACCACCCGGCCTATCGGTTCCATATCGAACTGGATCATCAGCGGGCGGATGAGCGCCATTGAGGCTTTCATCGCCCGTGCGGAGAGAAGCAGTTCAGGGACATAATATTCGTTCATCTCGAATCGCCGTCCCACCTCGTCCATGGCCGGCATCATGTGGTCGTTTACCAGTTTCATTGGATCGATTCCTTCTGCCAGGGCCTGTTCGGTGATGGCGTGGGAGGTCTTGTTGTCGCCAGTGATGACTGAATCGTAGAGTTGGTTTAATTCGTAGCTCATGAATTGAGGTTTTGCTGATCCGAAGCCGGATGGATAACAAAAGTTTTGATGGTCGTTACCATGTCAGTTCTCCCCGTTGAATTCCCTCACGGCGTCGATCATGGCCACCATGTTTTCGACCGGGCTGAGGGCTTGGAGATTGTGGATGGAATCGAACACATAGCCACCGTCCTTCGAAAAAATTTCGCAGCGTTCGAGCACCTGCCGGCGCACCTCCTCGGGAGTGCCGAATGGCATGGTCTTCTGGGTGTCGATGCCACCGCCCCAGAACACCAACCGGTCGCCGTATTTCTCCTTTAACTGGTGCGGCTCCATCCCAGCCGCTGAACACTGGACCGGGTTGATGATGTCAAATCCGACGTTGATGAAATTCTCCATGAAAGTCTCCACGGCGCCGCAGGAATGCTTGAAGGTCTTCCAATTTGTGTTGCGGTGGATCCAGTCATTTACCTGGCGATAATATGGTGCCCAAAGATCGATGAAGGTTTGCGGCGAACAAAATGTGCTGGCCTGTGTGCCAAAGTCGGTTCCGCAGAGGAAGACCACGTCGATTCGATCTCCCAGCACCTCCTTGAGTTTCTCCAGATTTTGAAGTGCATGGTCGCACTGCCTCGAAAAGACGTCGTGAATGTAGTTCTGCCTTGCGGCGGTGGAGATGTACCACTCTGCGATGTCCCGTATACCCTTGGGATGTTTCAGGAAAGGAGCTGGCACCAGTGCGATGTCCCCGAATGCCATCCCGCCCAGGGTCGCAACGATGGCCCGGTCGGTTCCCTCCAGGCGGTCCAGCTCATCCCGGTAATGCTTCAAGTCCTCCTCCGAGATCAAGCCGAATTCTTCCAGGTTGTCCTCAGGGTCCAGGTTATCCTCGTCGATCTCAGGCTGGCGGACGATGGTGTCGAAGAAAAATCCATTGGACGGCATCTGACCACTTGCTGGCACTGTCATGTCGCCTTCCGGGTAGATGTAAACGTCCCCGTTTGGGTTTTGCTCCGTGTTGAAGTGTTCCGAAACCAGGACCACCTGGCCCCAGGGTGTCCGAAATTCCTTGTAGTTCTCGTTGGGAAAACCGAAGAGCGTGTTGCGTGGTACCACGCCGACAGTGTCGATTCCCATCACCTCGGCCAAGTCCTCCTCCACCTCCCCAAGCATCTGGTAGGGTTCGCAAATTTTGACCGGCCGATTTTCCAGGTCGTAATGTTCGCGCAACTGCTCAACGCAGGAGGCGTGAATGCCGGTCACCGCCGTGCTGCCGAAATCCATCGGGAGCCGTCCGCCATCCTCATGTGCCATTGCTTTCCGGAGATGGTCTCTGCAGTTTACCATGCCATTTGGCCAGCGGGTTACCCCTTGATGGGGGTGCCATCAGCGCTTGGCCATTTGCAGCGCATTCAAATTCATGGCTCTAAAAAATGCAAGAATTAATCCATCATGAACTAGATATTATCGTAGTTCCATTGGTAGCTCTCCCGGCCGTTGATTCTATCAGGAGGCGGACCGGGCGTAGTCGAACATTGCCACGACGTTTTCCTCCGGTGTTTCCGGGGGGACCTCGCAACCGGCGGCGAGGATGAAGTTTTCACCGGCCTCCTCGTGTGCCTTTGCGAAATCAGCGCGAATCTGTCTGGGCGTGCTGTCTTTGATCCCGCGCACCGGGTCGATGTTTCCTGACAAACACTGGGTTGATCCCGTGCCTTCGCGCACCTCGGCCACGGTCTGCAGATAGTCGATGTCCAGCAGGTCCACTCCCAGGTTTTTGATCGCCTCGTATTTGCCCTGGATACTGCCGCATATGTGCAGCCGCACCCGCGCACCCGCATCGTGGATGGCATCGACGATTTTCTTCTCCCTTGGCGCCACCTCATCGGCGTAATAGGTGGGGTTGACGAGTGAGGCCGCTGCGTCGCCGATGCCGATCAAGTTGGCTCCGGCGGCGATCTGGGCCTGGGCGAATTCAATCTCCATCTCCGTCACCCAATCCATCAGGTCCAGCGCAAACTCCGGGTTGGTGACGGTCTCGAGCATGATCTCATTGATGCCGCGCAGATCTGATGCTTGTGCCATGGGCCCCTCCACCCAACCTTGGATGGGGATAGTGTCGCCTGCTGTTTTTTTATACAACTCTATGGCCTTGATGCGCTCGGTCATCAAGCCGCCGCCGTGGGGGTCCGGGCGTTTTAATGTCAACAGGTCGGCTGGTTCCTTCAGCAGGTGGTTGCGACAGGACGGCGGCTGGTTGTCGTAGTACTCCAACTCAGCGCCGCAGTCGGCCGCCTCGGAGAAGGGCTGGCAGCAGCAGGAGAGCAGATCGATCCCGTACCGTTCCACCATCGCCAGGTTGCCTTCCACCAGTATGCGGTGGTCGCGGCAATAGTCGTCGTATCTTTGCCCGATCAGGTTGCCCGCATAGGTCATAAAAATGGGAAGGGCCGGTAGCCGATCCACCGGTTTGCCATCCAGCCTTGCCCAGGTTCGCTCAAGTGAAGTCATCCCGTGTCCTTCGTTGACGTCGGAAAGTAGGCCGGCGCTGGGGCCGAGGCCAGCCTTGATTGATTGCCCCCGGCGCTTGGCCCAGTTGCGGCAGTTGTTGAAATTGGCCTTGTCGCCCGGGCAACTCTCCCATAGAAAGCGTGCGTGGGACAACCAATCGAGACGCTGGCAATTTATCTTTCCGAGGGACACAACTTCCGCGCCCACCACGGCGGGTCACCGGGGACGCACCCGATCATCGAGTGTGAGAGCGCTGAACTCGTCGCCGGCAAGGGGATCGTCGGAGATCGATATTTTGACTTCAAGGAGGACTACAAGGCGCAGGTCACTTTTTTCGACCAAGCTGTTCACGATGAGGTTTGCCGGGAATTTGGAGCGGAGCTTTCGCCGTTGGGATACCGTCGCAACGTGCTGCTCTCCGGGGTGGACTTGAACACGCTGATCGGCAAACCGTTCGCCATCGACGGAGTGGCCTTTCAGGGTACCGAGGAATGCGTTCCCTGTCATTGGATGAATGACGCGATGGCACCTGGCGTGGAGGATTTCCTGAGGGGCCGAGGCGGACTGCGGACCAAGGTTATCGAGGGCGGTACACTGAGGGTCGGGCCCGGGACAATCGAGATACTTGGTTCAGAATAACCTGTTGCCTCAAATCATCCAGCGCTTGGCCATGAACCACCCCCTCGTTGCCGGCGGCCCGGTTATCTACCGAGAGCAGCCCGTCAATTTGAGAGGTCGAGAAGGGAACAACGAAGGCGGCCCCGAACAATACCAGGGCGCAGGTCATGAAACGGATGGCACAAGGTAAAATCATCAACCAAACCTTTCGTTTGGCGGGATGATACCCAATTTCCGCCTGATGGCAATCCAAACAACCCCGCCTGTCGCCTCGCCGGCACCCGCCGACACGCCGTATTCCGGGGCGAGTGGAGCTCCGGCAACCGGAATCACCCGCATCAGACTTCACTTGTCACTGCGCCAAAACTGTGGCAAGACTTCCGCCCTTTGACGGTTGACGTGTAAGCGAGTTGCAGCATCCGTTTTCCGCAAAACGGTTTTCATGCCGGCAACAAAGAGGGACAGACGGTTCGCCAGTGTAGCTCAGTGGTAGAGCAGCTGTTTCGTAAACAGCAGGTCGTCGGTTCAATCCCGACCACTGGCTCCATCTTTTCTTCCTGATAACAAGCAACTTAAAGCTTTCCTAGCCGTTGCACTCCGTTTGTTCTTATTACCCAAAATACGCATGAGATTGCAGATATACGCAGAAAATATGTTGCGTAAATGTTGCGTCTAAAATTCCACTATTTTTACGAGGGGGGGTAAGGGGGGAAGGGCTTTACGCCGTGTGATAATTATAGGAC
>CAJWEP010000025.1 GCA_913030945.1 uncultured Verrucomicrobiota bacterium | reverse complement strand
AAGAAGATTGATCAAATGGATGAAGACCCGGAGTCGCCATGAGCGGCATAACCGCAGTACAGATATACCGAATCCGGCCTGCGAAATCTCGGACAATAACAAAGAGATCACCCCGTATCCCAATTATCAACCAGCCATTTGATTCCACAGGGTTCTGGTACAATAAAAGGCCTAAAACAAATCAATCCAGGCTGGTTTTTAAAATACCAACATGCATGTGCAGTTTGTAACCTGTTGGGAAGTTGTGAATAAGTCCCAATGGACATTTTTCTTGAATGGACTTAGTCATTACTTCGTTTAGTTTGATATGTCCCGGCCTGTCACCGGGTCGATTTTCAGTGTGAGTGGTGAGGTGAATTTCAACATATAAAAATTTGTTTATGAAATCATTGAGTTTGTCCGTGTGCCTGTTCCTTATATTGAATGGGTTGCCGTTGGCTGTGGTTGCTCAGTCCGACAGTTCACCTTCAAAGCCTGTTAAGGAGGAGGAGACCGAGCAGCCAGACGCCAACCCAGCCGAACCGACCAAGGACAAAAGGAACATTCGGTTTCAGTTTGAGGGGGTGCCCTACATGGATGCCCTGCAACGCTTTTCACAAATGACGGAAAAGCCGCTCATCGCCGAGACACCTCTCGAGGGCACGCTGACTTTTTTTGACTCAGAGCCTTACACCTACGAGGAGGCGATGGATGTGATCAATGTGATCCTGTCGATGAAAGGTGTGGCGTTGGTTGAGGCTGGTCGCTACCTGCAGTTGACGAATCTGGAGAACATTAAAAAAATGCCGCTCAAGGTGGTGCGTGGCACAGATGCCTCCGGCGATTTTCGCCCCGGCCAAATCGTTACCGTTGTTTTGAAGCTAAAGCACCTTGATGCCGCCGAGATCTCGGCTGCGGCAACATCGTTGTTGTCCAATGCAGGGTCGGTGGCGCCGCTGTCCCGGGGGCAGGGATTGATCATCACGGATCGCCTCGAGAGCATCCATCGCATCCAACAGTTGCTCGGTGAAATTGACGTGGCTTCCGCGGTCGAGCGCGACATGAAGACATTCGCTCTCAAGCACGCCTCGGGCGCGGTTGTTTCAGAGTTGATCAACAAAACTTTTGGCAATACCTCGGTTCCCAAGCGAATCAAGTGGAACGAAAAGGCGAAAAAGTTCGATGTGTTTGAACCTGATCCCTCCTCCTACGTCTCTTCGGTTTATGACGAGGCCTCCCGAACGATTGTGCTTTTTGGCCCCGTCGAGCAGTTGGCGTTGACTGAGGAACTGATCAAGGAATTTGAAACCGGCGAGGGCAAAGCGGGTGAGGTGAAGATTTTTCATCCCGCCAAGATGACAGCTGAAGAGTTGGCCTCAATGATTCGGGAGGGAGTTGATGGCGTTGCGCAAAAGGGCGAGACGACGGCATCGGCCAAGCTCAAGGCCCGCATCATTGTTGATGCCAAGCTGGATCGCGTCATTGCCTCGGCACCGGTGGCGGGCCAGCTTGAGATAATCGAGAACTTCGTTTTGCAGGTGGACGGAACCGGCTCCAAGGGAGGGCATCCAAAGCCAATCACAACGGTGAACATCACCAGGGTGTTTCGCATCAAGTCCCTTGACCTGGCTGCTGTGCAACAAGCCGTATCGAATGCCACTACAGATCAATTGCCCGGTGGTGAAACCAGGACCCGCCTGGCCATTTCCGTCGACACCTCAACCCGAAGCCTGATTGTGACCGGTTCACCGGGCGATGTTCAAACCGCTGATGACATCGTGAGGCAGCTTGAGCAGGGGCGGGAACCAATTATTGCCCGCCAGACCCGCATTTTTGAGATGCTCGATCGTGAAGAGCTTGGCCGTGTCACGCCGTTGGTGGAGAAGCTCTACAAGGAACAGGTTGACGAGGCCGGAACTGGTCCGGCTGATGCGATCATTCTGCAGGACGATAACACGCAAAGACTGATTGTCCGGGCCAAGCCGGATCATCTCGTGCAGATCGCTAAGTTGATCTCTGAACTCCGCCTGGCCAAGCCCCTGGCCAAGCCGCGAACCACGGCAATGTTGCCCTTAAACAACCGCAAGTTGGACCAAATTTATCGCAGCATCGAGTCGCTGGTAAACGAACGGATGGGGGAAACACCATTTCGTAACCAGCCCAAACCGCGCCTGATTGAGGACAGGGTGAACAACCGGGTGATTGTTACTGCCAACGTTGAGCAGCACGAGGTGATTGCGCAGGTGGTGCAGTCGCTTGACGTGCTTCCGGACACGCCGGAGCGCACGATGCGGTTTGTGGACCTTGAAGGTGCCGAGGCACGCAAGGTGACACCGTTAATCACGCGGTTGTTTGAGAACGACAAGCCAAGCGCCGGGCCGACACCGCAGATTATCGAGGACACGGGCGGCAAGCGGTTGATCGTCCTGTCCACCGAGGAGCAGCACGGTCGCATCACTGCATTCCTCGAGAAATACCGATCCACTGGGCCGATGGTTGTGTTGAGGGAGATGCGTTCGATCATCCTGCCACGCCGGGGGCAGGGCAAGTTCAACCAGGTTGTCCAGTCGATCCAGAAGTTGATTGATCAGCGGATGCAGAACCCGGAATTTGTCCGTTTGCCCAGACCGATGATCCTGCCGGACGAACCAGGCAGCAGGCTTGTCATGACAGCGACCAAGGAACAGTTTGAGGTCATTGAACAGATCGTGGCCACCGTCACTGAAACCCCTGAACCTGTGGAACGAGAGGTGCGATTGTTGCGGCTTAAGGATCGCAATGCCAAGGAACTGATCGAGTTGGCAAAACACCTGTTCGACAACGAAATTTCTCCTGACGGCACAAAGCCGCAGATCATTGCCGACAGCGTGGGCAGCCGCCTGGTGGTCATTGCCACCGAGGAGGAGTTCAAGCGGGTCGAGCAGTTTGCGCTTGATTACAACAGCGGACGACAGGATCTGGGACCACATCAATTTAAATTTATGGATGTGCCAGTTGGCCAAGCGGATGAAGTCGTCAAGGCAGTGAGTAAACTTTATCAGGATCAGCTACGCGACAATCCCGATCGTCAGGCCAATGCTGCAACAATTCTTGCGGACAGCGAGAATGACCGGGTTATAATCAGCGGTCCGCAGAAGGAGGTAGGTCGCGCTGAAGGTCTGGTCAGAATGCTTGGGCCGTCCAAGGGTTCAGGCGGAGGGCAGAAGGTGACGGAGGTCGTTCGGCTTAAGGCTGCCAATGCCCAGACGGTTTCCGGGTTGATCGAGAAGAGTTTCAACGCCGGTGGTAATCGCAACAAGATCAATCTGCTGGTGGATGAGCCCAGCAACAGCCTCGTTCTCACCGGCGCGGAAAAATCAGTGGCGGCGGCGGGATCCGTGATTCGAGAACTGGACTCGGGTAACCGGGAAAAACCGATGGAGCTTCGGATTCTCGAGTTGCGCGCTGCTGAAGTCACCAAGGTCGCCCCGTTGGTCACCGAGTTGTTCACCACCCTGATGATGGATCGTCACGGAGAGAATTATCTGCCCAAGTCAAAAATCATCTCCGACGAGGCGGCCAACCGCCTGATCATCACCGGTCAACTGGATGAGATCGAAGAGATCGACAAGCTGGTGAAGCAACTCGACTCGACCACGCGCCAGTCAGCCGGCAACCGCATCTTTAAAATCAAGGCGGGAGACGCGAAAAAGATTTCCGACGTCATAAACAGGACCTTTGTGACGATCGATTCTCAGGGCAAAACCCGACCGCGCCTAAATGTTGCGGCCGACGAAATCAGCAACCTGCTGATTGTAGCCGGAACTCCCGAGGATATTCTGGCAGTTGGCATGCTGGTCGAGCAACTGGATGTGGGAAACCCCCTTGTACCCAAGGACCTAAAAGTGATCGAGTTGCCGCATGCTGAAGGGGAAAAACTTGCACAATTAGCCGGTCGTGTTTGGGCATCGCAGATGCGCGGTGTCGAGGGTAATGGTGACGTAACTTTTATTAATGAACCGAGTGGGAAGCGGTTGATCATTGTGTCGCCAACCGAATTTATAACACGCGCTGAGCAGATCGTGAATGGTTTGCTGGTCTCACCGGAATCATCCAGTAGGGAAGTGGCAGTGATCGAGTTGGAGCACGGCAATGCATCGGAACTGGTGCCCGTCCTGAGTAGTGCCTACGAGGCCAAGGTCGCCGGGTTACCCGGCATCCCGGCATCCATCCTGAATGGTGCGAACAGCAAGCAGGTCGTGGTCATGGGCACGCCGGAGCAAATTATCGAGATAAGGGGCATGGCGTCTGAGTTGGATGCTCCAGTAGAGACAATCCAGAAGGTTACGGAATCCTTCCTCTTGTCCAGCGCCAATGAGGTGGATGTTGTCAGCACCATGGTTAAGCAAATTTATGAGAGTCGGCACGAAGGGTTGGCCAGTGACCCTGCGGATGCCGCCTTCCTGTCCGATGCCGGCAATCGCCGTTTGATTGTTGTGGCCAAGCCGGATCATATTGAGGAAATCAAACAATTGGTGAAACAGGTTCAAGTGGTGGGCACAGATCGTACAGCGCGTCAGAGCAAATCGTTGGCGTTGGCGCACATCAAGGGAGCCGAGGCGATGACAGTGCTAAGCCAGGTGTTCAGCGTTGAGATCGCGGCGACGGAGCCTGCCCGCAAGCTGATCCTGACGCCCTCGCCAGACGGGGGTTCGTTGTTCATGGATGCGCCGGACGACTTGGTCAAGCGGGTGGAGACGATGCTGGTGGTTTTGGATCAGCCTGGGGAGAAGGAGGAGCGTTCGGTGAAGTTGATCAAGGTAGGTGATGCTGCCGAGGTGGTGCGGTTGCAGCCGTTGGTGGAACAACTCTACACCGACCGATACGAGGGAAATGAGCAGGAGCCGGCCGATGCGAAGATTGTGGCGGACCCGATTTCGGGCAACCTGATAGTTTCGGGGCGGAAAACGCACCTGGAATTGATAGATTCACTGGTCAAGGATTTGCAGGAGACGGTAACGACGGCGCGTCAGAGCAAATCGCTGGCGTTGGCGCACATCAAGGGAGCCGAGGCGATGACAGTGCTGAGCCAGGTGTTCAGCGTTGAGATCGCGGCGACGGAGCCTGCCCGCAAGCTGATCCTGACGCCCTCGCCAGACGGGGGTTCGTTGTTCATGGATGCGCCGGACGACTTGGTCAAGCGGGTGGAGACGATGCTGGTGGTTTTGGATCAGCCTGGGGAGAAGGAGGAGCGTTCGGTGAAGTTGATCAAGGTAGGTGATGCTGCCGAGGTGGTGCGGTTGCAGCCGTTGGTGGAACAACTCTACACCGACCGATACGAGGGAAATGAGCAGGAGCCGGCCGATGCGAAGATCATTGCTGATTCCATCACCGCAACGCTGGTTGTCAGCGGCCGGGAGGATCATGTGCTGGCCATCGAGAAGATGGTTAAGGAATTGGGATTGCAGAAATCGCAGACTCGACCGCGTGTCACCCGCGTGTATGACCTGAAAAATGCGCAGGCCGCAACATTGGCCACAACGGTCACCCAGTTGTATGAGGAAAAGCTGAAGGACAGTCCCGGCATCAGCAAAGAGCAGGTGCTGGTGTTGCCTGACGCGGCGACCAACCGGTTGATCGTAATGGCGCCGGACAATGAACTGCCTATGCTAGAGGAACTTATTTCCCAGGTGGACCAGGTCAGCCTGCAGACCGCCGGGACGCGGGTATTCAAGTTGAAGAGCAACGAGGCGTCAGAGGTGGCGAACATACTACAGAACTCACTGGTTACTATTAGCGCCAGCGGTACGACAAATCCAAAGGTCAGCGCGGCGGCCGATCCCAAGAGCAACACACTGATTGTCTCCGGTGAACCGGAGGATTTGCAGGCAGCAGCCGTGATCATCGAGCAACTTGACAACATTGGCGGCAAGCCGGATCGCACGGTGCAGGTGTTCACACTGCTCAACACCAAGGCCGAGTTGGCTGCTGAGCAGGCCAAGGATATTTACCTAGACCAGATGAAGGGCCGCACGGAACTGGGAGCGTCGGATGCGATGATCCTGCCCGATGCCAGCGGCAGTCGGCTGATCGTCACCGCGGACAAGAACCAGTTGCCGTTGATCGAGCAGGTCATCACTGCTCTTGATGAGAAGACAGCCAAGTCCGAGCGGAAGATGGTGGTTCACTCGCTCGAGAACGGCTCGGCGGTCTCCATCACCAGCGTGATTGCCAACGTGTTTGCCGCCGAGGTTGCCCAGGAGGATGCGGCTTTGAAGCTGACCGTGACCGCCTCAGCTGACGACCAATCGCTGGTGGTGTCCGGCCAACCGGAGGACTTGGCCAAGGTGGCCGAGTTGGTGAAGACACTGGATGCCCCGACTTTCAAGGGCGAGGTGGAGGTGCGCTCATATCGTTTGACTGAGGGACGGGTTGGGGATCTGGCCGAGGCGCTAAACAAGCTGTTTCAGCGGCCCGATGGTCTTCCCGGTGGGGCGATCCAGCCCAAGTTCGAGGCGGACGAAGACACCAAGCACCTTCTGGTTGCCGCCACCGTCGATCAGTTCGAGCGAATAGAAAAACTGATCGAGGATTTTCAGGCCTCGGCTGTGGTGACACACGGGATCAAAACCTTTCGTTTGGTTAACGGTGACCCAGAGGAGACAGCCAAGATTTTGCGCGAAATGCTCGACGCTGAGACAAGCTCCTCCAGCAGCAGTTCCTCCCGCAGCAGCAGTTCCTCCCGTAGCAGCAGTTATTATCGTTATCGTTACGGACGCAGTTCATCGCAGAATGACAAGGCACGCATAACTGTTGCGCCTGCCATCAATGCTGTGATTGTACAGGGGTCACCGTCGCAGCTGGCCTTGGCTGAGGATCTGGTAAAAACCCTGGAGTCGTTGGAGCGTCCCGGAGAGTCGGTCATGGAGGTGGTTCAACTCGAAAAGGCTGAAGCCGTCTCGGTGGCTGACGCTGTCAACCGAGCCTTAAGAGGCATCGACGATCGACGCAGGGGCAGTGGAGAGTCTGACAGTAGTAGGCGAAGAGGCGATGAAAAGGAACCCGACGTGACGGTAACCGCCGAGATGAACTCCAACAGCCTGCTGATAGTTGGACCCGTGGACTCGGTCAAGACCGTGACCGAACTGGTGCGCCAATTGGACATCAAAGGGGAAAGTGAGGGCGGCGTCGATATCCGGGTCTACAAACTAGAGAACGGCAAGGTCAAAGAGGTCAGCGAGACCCTGGAGGACATGATCGAGAGGGTGCTGATGCTCATGCCCGGCGACGACAGGGATCGGTCGCGCCGCCGATATTCCGTCCGGGTCTGGGCCCATGAAGATACGAACACCCTGTTTGTCCTTGTCCCTCCCCGGCAATTCCCCATGGTGGAGCAACTGCTTCCCATGCTCGACCAAAAGACCGAGGAGGCAAAGCAGCAGGGTGAGGTTAAGTTTTATACGCTAAAACATGCCGTGGCTCGCGATTTGGGAGAAGTTGTGGAGGACATCGTTGACCGAGTGGCAGCGCTCGCCCCGGGAACGGAGGCAGAGCGCCGAGCGCGACATTTTTCCGTTCGGTTCTGGGCTCATAATCAAAGTAACACGCTGCTTACCCTTGTGCCCCCGGAACAGGTTGAATTGGCGGAAAAATTAATAAAATTGCTGGATACTCCTAGGAGTGAGGAGGAAGGCGCCGGAGAAATAAAATTCTTCCCGCTAAAATTTGGTGAGGCAGAAGCCATTAGTGCCATGCTTGAAAAAATGGTTGAGCAGGTTGTGAGCATCAAGCCGATCCCGGGAGGAAAACGGAGGGGCCTGGAGGAGACGGTGAACATCTGGCCTGATCAGCGGTCCAACAGCCTTTTTGTCATGGTGCCACCCACCCAACTGCCCCTGGTGGAACAGCTGCTGGCTCTTTTGGACAAAAAGCCTGAAAGAGAAAAGCGCGACATCCACTATGTCATGCTTGAAAACGCCGATGCCGATACCGTGGCGAACCAGATAAAGGCGTTGTTCATGGAAGAGGACAAGGCCGATCAGCCGTTCATTGAGTCGGATTTTTTCATGAACAGCATCACCATCATTGCGACCCAGGAGCAGATTGCCGAGATGAGCGATACGATCACACAACTCGACGAGGCAGCGATGGATAACACCTTGCAGCTCCGGGTCATCTCTTCCGAGGGCGTGCCTGCCAAGGACCTGGCGGAGATGTTGACTGGTCTCTACTCAAAGTTGTCCGGCGTTGATATTCAACTGGTTAAGGAGTTACCGGAAGCGGACCCGCAGGCAGAGCCTCTGCCCAAACCTGAAGAAAACCAAGAGCAGGCAGTCACCGAAAAGGAGGAAGTCGTCTACATTGCCGTCGATGAAAAAATCAACGCGGTTTTGGCCTCCGGCAAAGCCAACGAGCTCGACCGAATTTCACGACTCATAGATGATTTGACCATCACCATCATGGATAGTGATGCCGAGTTTAGGCGATATGAGTTGAAGGAGGCCGACCCGGAGGGCTTGGCCAAGGCATTGCTCGATATCTACGCTCGGCCGGAAAAGACCGTGGTGGAGGATGGAAAACCCAAAAAAGTGCCACAACCACCAAAGATTGTGGCTGTCGCGGATCCGCGCACCCGTTCTGTCATTATCCGGGCGGAACCACTGGACTTTGATTTCATCGAACAGATCATCGAGGACTTGGACACTGTCGGGGCGCCACAGGTTGAGATGCGTTTCTTTATTTTGCGCAACGCCAAGCCGGAAGATGCCATCAAGCACCTTGAGGACTACTTCAAAGAGTTAAAGGAGGTGCGCCCCGGCGAACCGCTTGAGGCCAAGCCGGACAAGCGAACCAAGTCGGTCGTGGTGGTGGCCAGGCCGGAGATGTTCGAGAAAATCGGAGAGGTGATTGAGCGAATCGACGTGCCGCCCGAGTTTGCGGAAGCCGATGTGCTGATTCTTGAGTTGCGCAAGTCCAATGCCGAGACCCTGTCAGTAATCCTGCAGGACATGATGCGCCCCGATTCCAAGGGAAACCTGACCGATGAGGCCCAGGCGATGGTTGAGCAGGTGCAGAAACTCAACATCACCAACAGCGATGGACAACTCGTCCAGCTGGATTTGACCAAACCCATCAAGGTGTTCGGCGAATCGGGCGACAGCATCAACCGGCTCATCATCACCTCCACTGCGGACAACCTGGTGGCGTTACAGGAGTTGGTGCGGATGATGGATACCGTCTCAGTGATCGACGGGGTGGCCATTCGCATGGTGACCCTGGAAAATGCCGAAGCAGACAATGTTCGCGATACCCTTGACGGTATCTTTTCGCAAAGCCAAGCGCTTGGCCAAGGACCAGGTGGCGAGGCCGAGCCGGAGGGCAGCGGCGGACGCGCATTGGTGAATCAGATCAACTTTGGTGCGGATGATCGCACCAACAGTATCATCATGAGTGGTCATCCCGACTCGGTCGACCTGGCGGAGCGCCTGATAGAGGACCTCGACAAGGACGTGGAGAATTTTGTCACCGACGTGAAGGTTTATCGCCTGAAACACGCTTCCACCGACCAGATTGTGCCGATGCTGCAGTCGGTCTTCAACGAAACTTCCAGGGAGCCGTCGCTTGAGGGGATCAGTCGACAGGTTACTCGACTTCGCCTCTACATGGAGAACAGTGGAACCAAAGTTTCTGAGGCTCCCGCCACCCGGAGTGCACTGGCCATTCAAGGGGATGATTCCACCAATACCATCATCGTTGCCGCCCGCTCTGATCTTCTCCCGCTGATTGAGGAAGTGATCAACACACTGGATATCCCCGCAGCGGGGGGCATGGAATCAATCCAGATTTATGCGCTGGAGCATGCCAATGCAGCCACCATCGAGAACGTCATCGAGAATCTTTTCGAGGGGCAACCCAGAGGACAGGCGCGACCCGAGGATAAGCCCAACATCGTCATCGATTCCCGAACCAACGCCTTGATCGTTGCTGCCTCCCAAAAAACGTTGGCCATTGTCATGAGCTTGATCACGCGTTTGGATCAGAAACCGGAAAACCCCGGGATTTTGATCGAGGTATTGCCGCTTCAACATAATGACGCTTCGCTGGTTGCCGGCATGATTAACGATGTGTTTAGTGCCAGGCGGCGCAATATGATATCGCCAGGGCAAACGTCCCAGCCGCAGGAACGCGTCAATGTCGAGGCGGATGGTTTGACCAATTCGCTCATTATCACTGCCAGCAAAGAAAACGTTGGGTTAATTCTCGAGTTGGTTGCAAAGGTGGACTTGGAACCCACGGCTGAAACAAGTCAATTAACGATTATTCCGCTTGAGTACGCCGATGCGCAACGAGCGGCGGCCATGTTGCGCTCCCTGATAAAACAAGGTTTATACCGCCCGGGCATCACGCGGTCGGGACCAGCCCGTGCCAGTCGTGAGAGTATCGCCATCTCTGTGGATCACGCCACAAACACGCTGATCGTTTCCGCCAGCCCGGAGAACCTCGCCGTGGTGCGAGAGGTGGTGAAACAGATCGACACAAAGAATTATGCCAAGACAGGATCGTTGAAGGTCTATGAATTGAAGCACGCATCGGCGCCACGTTTGGCCACGACACTTGAGTTGTTCTTCAAATCAAAGCGTGCAGCGGAGGCTACGCTCGGCACCCCGGATGCCATTGTCCCTGTCACGGTGACTCCTGATGAGCGAACCAACACGCTGTTGGTCACCGGTGGCAAGGAGAGCTTTGCAGTCGTAGACAAATTGCTCGGCAAACTCGACGCCGATGCCGTGGTGGCGCAGAACAAATTTGAAGTGTTTCTGCTGATGAACGGCTCGGCGGCCAAGCTGAAAACGATGCTCGATCGCCTGTTCACCGGTCGCACCACGCCTCCGGGTGGCCAAGCGCCACAATCGGTGACGATCATCGCCGACCCGATTTCAAACTCGCTGGTTGTCGGCGCGGCGACCGAGGATTTGCCTATGGTTCGCGATCTGGTCGAGCGACTGGATGCGGAACAAACCAGCCCGGACATCAACGTGGCGGTGTTCCCCTTGGCCAAGGCCAGCGCGACAAGTGTATCGCAGATCATCCAGAGTCTGTACCGCGATGCAGGAACAACGGTCGGTCCGTCGGTTGCGATCAATGTGGATGACCGCATCAACGCGTTGGTGGTTTCCGCGGGCGAGAACGATCTCAAGCGCATCGAGGAATTGGCCAAGCAGTTGGATACGAACGAGGTCAAGAGGGTCTCCGAGATTCGGGTGTTCGGGTTGAAGCACGCCAGTGCCACCGAGCTTGCCCTGCTGTTGAACACGGCGCTCAACACCAAGCCGGAGAGCCTGACATCGCAGAGCGCGGACAGACAGGAGTTGTTACAGTTTATCACGCGCACCAAGGAGGAAAACGAATTGATCACAACCGGACTCAAGGAAGGAGTGTTAATCACTCCCGATCCCCGCACCAACTCCCTGGTCGTCTCTGCGCCCGTGGACAACATGCCCCTTATTGAGCAGATCATCATCAAGCTTGACGATAGCTCGCCGCAGATTGCGCAGATTAAGGTATTCCAGTTGAAAAATGCCGATGCCCGTCAGATGGCAGAAGTGTTGACCACCTTGTTCCAGTTGCAGGCCGCCGGCGGACAGGGCAATACGCGTTCCATCCGCTATACGCTGGCTATGCCCTTGAATACCAAAGCAACGAATGTAGACGGCGAACCGACCATAGGCACCGCCGAGCAGAACGCCCTGACGGTGACTGTCGACGTTCGAACCAACAGCCTGCTTATAGGCGGTTCAGAGCATTATGTTGCCTTGTCCAGCCAGATCGTCGAGGAATTGGATTCCAGTCCGGCACAGGAGCGCATCACCCAGGTTTACCGCCTCAAGAATTCCCAGGCAGAAACTCTTGCTGCTGCCCTGCAGGATTTTCTTGACCAGGCACGCCAGAGAGTGACATCGGTCCTGGGCCAGGAGGCTGTGGGTACCGCCCAGCGTTTATTGGATGAGGAGGTTGCAATTGTGGCTGAGCCGGTCACTAACTCGTTGCTGGTTTCGGCCAGCCCCCGCTATTTTGAGCAGGTTGAGGAGATGATTACGGAGTTGGACCAGCCCCAAAAACAGGTTTTGATTGAGGTTTTGCTGGCAGAGGTCACTCTGGATGGCACTACGGAGTGGGGTGTTCAATGGAATACAACAGTTGATTTGAGGGGTAAGGGTATCTCCGATCAAGAGACAGATAATAATTCACTCAAACTTGATGGCGAAACCGTAGTTGGAGGGTTAACAGCGAGCCTTACCGGGGATAATTGGGGTTTTATCCTCAAGGCCATGCAGAGTGATGGGCGTCTAGAAATCTTAAGTCGCCCCCAAATATTAGCCGCTGACAATATGGTGGCCAACATCAATGTCGGCCAACAGGTTCCTGTGGTTACAGGCAGTCGCATCACAGAGCGAGGCGACTCGATTAATAACTTTGAGTATCAGAATGTTGGAGTTCAGTTGGAGGTGACGCCTCGGATCAATCCGGAAGGAATAGTGAAGATGGATGTGGCGCCGACTATCAGCTCGTTGTCCTCATCCACGGTGGCGGTTTCGAAAGATTTTAATGCCCAAGTGATCAACAACAGAAGCGCCAGCACCAGTGTGAGCGTGCAGGATGGCCAGACGGTCGTGATCGGCGGACTGATAAGCACTGAAGATGACGAGCGAGTTACAAAAATTCCGTTGCTCGGCGATATCCCATACATCGGGCAAGTCTTCAGGAAGACAAAGAAAAAACGCGTGAGAAGTGAGTTGCTGGTGATTCTGACACCTCATGTTATTAACGAACCGGGTGAGGCTGAAAAATTCAGTCGGGAGAACATTGACAGTTCCAGTATCTTTGAACAGTTTGAACCAACTGGAAGCCAGCGAAACAAGACCCAGCAGCGCATCCTTGAAGCCCTTAAGCCCAAGGCCCGTGAGGAAAAGGAGGTTGAGGTTCCCCAGCCATCCAAGGAGAAGAAGCCACTGCCATCAAAGATATAATGTGCGGTGACAGGAGGAAAAAGCCATCAGTTAGTATTTGTGCAGGGTTGGTTCTTGGCCTGTCATGGCTTGCGCTCACCGGTATTGGTTGTCGAACACAAGGGTCCGATGTAGGTCGGGTTCGGCCCAAGGTGTTTGATCCAGGTGAAGGGCCCATTAATTCGATCCGACTTTTCACTTCCCCTGTGCTGTTTAATCTTGATGGAGAACCCGGCCCCGATGCGTTTAAAGCCCGCGTATATGCGGTAAGGGACTCTGCACCAAAGCCGGTACCGTTCACGAAGGGAACCTTGGAAATTATCATTTTTGACGAGGCCTCAAACCGCGATCAACAGGATCCTCCGCGTCAGGTCTGGTCGTTTTCCGGAGCGGATTTGAACCGCCACAGGCTCCAGACAAGCATCGGTTTTAGCTACGATTTCACCCTGGAGATAGATAAGTCCAAGCCCCTGCCCGACAAGGTGTCCGTTGTGGCGAAGTTTACTCCGCCAGATGGAGGTTCAATATTTGCGAAGCCGGTCAGCATTACCGTCGAGCCATAATCTAGTAAAGATAGGCTGGTTGACAGGAAAAGCCGATCAACCCATTTTTACCTTGCATTAGCGCCGCTGCACGCTTGCGATTTTCAGCCAATCGGCTTGAATATTGCCCCGGCAGGATCAGGACGAGCCATCGCTCAGACAATGAACGAGCTCAAGCAATGAGCAGTTACTCACAGGTTTTAGTGGAGAAAGGGCTGGTGTCCCTGGAGGACATAGATGCCGCGCAACGAATGTGCGAGGAACAGGGGCTGCGCCTGGACCAGGCATTGATTCAAAGCGGCGCGATTACTGAGCGGGCATTTCTTGAAGTAATGGGGGAGCGGCTTGACTTCGACGTCATCGACCTGCCCGCTGTCACCATTGAGACCGATGCCATCCAGACGCTGCCATCGCGTTTTGTTTATCGCAACCATCTCGCGCCCATTGCTCGTGAAAACGGCACACTCAAGGTGGCCACCAGTGACCCGTTCAACCTTTATGTGTTCGACGAGATCAAGTTGTTGACCGGTCTCGAAGTACGACCGGTACTTGCCCCACGTGCCGAGATCGGCAAGGTTATCAAGGATCACTATGGCGTCGGTGGCGACACGATCGAGGAGATGGCGGGGGAGGATGACCTCTCGTTCGTCGGCTCGGACGACGACAGCCAGGATCTCTTGCAAATGGCGCAGGAGGCCAGTGTTATCAAACTTGTCAATGAGATCATCCTCGAGGCGATCAACGAGAGGGCAAGTGACATTCACATCGAACCATTTGAGCGGACGTTGTCCATTCGCTACCGTATTGATGGAGTATTGCAGGAGGCAGCTGTCCCTCCCCAGATCAACCAGTTCAAAGCCGCGATCATCAGCCGCGTCAAGATTCTCTCCAATATGAACATCGCCGAGCGGCGACTGCCGCAGGACGGCCGCATAAAGTTCTCGGTGGGAAGCCGGCAGGTGGACGTGCGCGTAAGCGTGATCCCAATGATTTTTGGCGAAGGCGTCGTAATGCGCATCCTTGACAAGGCAACCGTCCTTTACAGCCTCCCGGAGTTGGGACTGGACGAGGAAACATTTGCTCAATTTCAGACACTCATCAAAAAGCCGCACGGCATCCTGCTCGTCACCGGCCCAACCGGCAGTGGTAAAACGACCACGCTTTACGCCGCACTCAATGCTATCGTTGGCACGGAAAAGAAAGTGATTACCACTGAGGATCCAGTGGAGTACAACCTTGATGGAGTGAACCAGATACCGGTCGACCACAAGGTTGGCATGTCTTTCGCCGTGGGCCTGCGCTCCATACTGCGTCATGACCCAGATGTGGTAATGATCGGTGAAATTCGGGACCTTGAGACTGCGCAGGCGGCAACCCAGGCTTCGCTTACCGGTCACCTGGTTCTGTCAACATTGCATACGAATGACGCGGCTTCGGCGGCAACCCGGCTGATCGACATGGGCGTCGAGCCATTTCTTGTCAGCAGCACCCTCAGTGGAGTGATGGCACAGCGCCTGGTACGTGTGATCTGTCCGGACTGCAAAACCGAGAAGGATCCCGGTGAAGCCAAGCTTCCCAAGACCGCCAATTTTTCCAAGGGTGACAAGCTGTTTCACGGCAGTGGTTGTCGCCAATGTCGAAAAAGCGGATATCGTGGTCGAACGGGTCTTTACGAATTGCTGATGATGAATGAGGAGTTGGGCGAGAAAATCATCCAGCGGGTTGCATCCAGCGAGTTAGTGCAGATAGGACGGGCAAATGGCATGCGCCTGCTCAGTGAAGATGGATGGGGCAAGGTAAAGCAAGGAATCACCACGCTGGACGAAGTCATGCGCGTGACCGCCGAATAGCCTGATTGTCATGCCCAAGTTTCAGTACACGGCAAGAAATCTAAGCGGTGGAAAAGTCAGCGGCCTCATTGAAGCCGACGGAGAGGGTGCTGCCATCCAGTTGCTGGAGACACGAGAACTCTACCCGGTTGACGTCTGGAACACAGAGGACGAACAAAGTTCCAGGTCATTTCGCGGACGCATATCGAATCGCGACCTTGGCGTGATGTACGGGCAGCTCTCCGACCTGCTCAGCTCAGGTGTGCCATTGTTGCGGGCGATCAAATCGCTCATCAAGTCCACTGTCAACAAGCGGCTGACCGGGGTGTTGGGGGATATCCACGACTCAGTGGCAGACGGCAAGTCGTTGTACGAATCAATGGCCGAGCACCAGGATGTCTTTCCCGCGCTGCATACCGTCATGGTGCAGGCCGGCGAGCGGGCCAGCTTCATTGAGGAGGTGCTGGAAAGCCTGTCTGTTTTCCTCGAGCGGCTCGACGAGTTGCGCGGCAAAGTGCTCGGAGCGCTCGTGTACCCCATCATGCTTGTGATGCTGGGCGGTGCGGTGATGATTGCCGCACTGGTTTTCTTTGTGCCCAAGTTCGAGCCGATGCTGGCCGGGATTGACAAGCCCCTGCCAACGGAGATCGTTTTTCTACTCAGCGAGTCCCTCCGCAATTATTGGCTGATTCTGCTGGCCGGACTGGCCGGAGTCGTTGCGCTGTTTTGGAGTGTGTTCCAAAGTCCCTCCGGAAAACAGGCGATGGAGCGGTGGCGGCTTAAGATTCCGGTGGTCGGCATGGCACTGCGAATGGTTTCGATTACGCGGTTTTGCCGCATTTTGGGTACAATGCTGGCCAATGGTGTGCCGATCCTGCAGGCATTGGCCATCAGTCGAGACGCAACCGGTTCATCGCTGCTCGCGGAAAATATCGACGATGCCATCGAAAATGTCCGAGCTGGTGAGTCACTCACCGGGCCACTTAAGGCTGGCGGCCTTTTCCCTGATCAGGTTCTCGCAATGATTTCCGTTGCCGAGGAGTCGAACCAGTTGCAAAAAGTGTTGCTGAATATTGCCGACTCGGTGGAGCGCCGCACCAATCAACAGGTGGATCAGGCGGTGCGCCTGATTGAGCCGGTGATCCTCTGCATGGTCGCTGCTGGCATAGGGTTTATGGCGCTTGGCCTCTTGTTGCCCATTTTCACCATGGCCAGTTCGCTTGGCCAGAGTTGATCTGCGCTTGGCCAAGCGGAAAAAGTGGCTCTGGTGAAGTTGACTTTATCCAAAAAATGGGTATTTTTTGTGTCGTTTACAGAACGATATATGTCATGTTTCTAGGAAACAACATTACATGATGGAAGTTTGTCTGCCTCGGTTGTTTCGAATAATGCCGCTTGGCAGGCGTCATTATCTGGAGTTTGTTCGAGGAACTTTATTTTACTGTTATAAACACACATGAAACTGATATCCAAAACTCGCGTTGCCCGCTCGGGCGCATTCACTCTCATCGAGATTCTGTTGGTTCTTGTTATCATAGGGCTCTTGGCGGGATCCATTGTGGCTTTTGTCATACCGCAGCAGGAAGGGGCGGAAAAGAAAACGACCCAGATGCTGGTCAACAATGTGAAGGGATCACTCGACAACTACCGGCTCAATATCGGCCACTATCCCACCGAGGAAGAAGGAGGACTGTTGGCGCTAATGCAAAAGCCCGAGTTTGAGAACGAAAAACTTGGCGGCAAATGGCAGGGGCCATATGTCAAGGCCGGCACCACATTCGAGGATCCTTGGTCCAACGCGCTGGTTTATGAACCGGCAGATCCGGAGTTTATGCAGGCCGGCGATCCACCTTACCGCCTTTACTCCAAAGGGCCGGATGGGCAGGAGGAAACCGATGACGACATCGGGGACAAGGAAGTCCAGGAGGAGGCCGACAGTCTCGAGGAATTGAGCGAATCAGCGGATCCAGTTTCGACGGGGGATGAATAACCGGCCGCAGCTCGCCGGCACCTCCAACCACGGGTTCACGTTGTTGGAAATCCTGTTGGTGCTGGTTTTGCTGCTGCTTTTGTTTGGCGCCGCGGTTATTGGGTTTAACTCAATGGGCCGCGGTGTTTCGCTTTCTGAGGGAGCCAACCAACTGGAGTCTCTTTTTCGTTTTGCCCGCAGCGAATCGGAACGCACCAGCAGGAAAATTCGGATTCGGTTTTCGAAGAAGAACGCTGCCCAGTCTTCAAAAATGAATCTTGCAAGCCATGACGGGAAGGATGCGCCGATTCAACTGGCATCATCCCCATCCCACGGAGGTCCTGTAGCCGAATGGGAACCAAACCCGTTTGATCAACCGGGGCTGTTTACGCAACTCCCACACAGCGTCCATTTCACCGAAAGCCTGGATAATCTCGTGATCGTCGAGTCGGTCAAGCAGACAGACCTGGACTCCCGGTTGGCAGCACAACTTTCCGGCAATACAACCCTCCAGGACAGCGACTCCGCCGCATACTTTGAGCCGGATGAACC
This sequence comes from uncultured Verrucomicrobiota bacterium, assembly GCA_913030945.1. Lineage (GTDB taxonomy): Bacteria > Verrucomicrobiota > Verrucomicrobiia > Limisphaerales > UBA1096 > UBA1096. The sequence continues at coordinate 6,235 of CAJWEP010000025.1, read as the reverse complement.
TACAGCAATTTACTTTTATCCCGACGGCTCCAGCGATTCAGTCAAGGTGCGCCTCGCTGCTCGCAACCCGGACAACCCGAACAAGGCAACTGTAGAGTTGATCGGGCTCACTGGTACGATGCGGCGGGAAATCATCGAGATCACCCCCGACCAGCCAATCAGTGCCGAAAGCAGCGAAGGGGCTCAGGCAGCCCAGCCGCCTGGCCCACCACCAACCAAGCCGTGATCCATATGGTTCGCAACATGAAGCACACATCCAGTGGCTCAATCTTGTTTGAAGTGGTCCTGGCCCTGGCCCTGTTCGTCTTCGCGGCGGCTGTGATCTCCGGGGGATTCAGCGCCTCGCTCAAGAGCGTCGACCGCATGCGGGCGGAACTTGATGCTTCGAACCTCGCCATCTCGACGCTGGCGGAGATCGAGCTTGGCCTCAAGCCGATGGCAACCTCCCCGCCCACTGAGTTTGAACCGCCGCTCGAACAGTGGTCCTGGCAGGTGGAACTCACCGAGCCAAGCGAGGACCTCGACATGGGCGGCGGCTTGACGCTGGTCGAGGTGATCATCCGTAACGAGGAACAGGAGCGGGAAACCCGCATCGCCCGCATGATGCGGGGCTCTGTTCCGGCCCTTGCCGGGCCGTAATAACTTAATGACTGCCCCCCCTGCATCGAGCTTGGCCAAGCGGCGCCCATTTGCCGCCGCCTTCACCGTTCTGGAGGTGATGCTGGCCATTGTCATCGCAACAGGGCTGCTGGCTACAGCGATGTATTACTACCAGCAGGCGGCCCGGTTCCGAAACGACTTGCTGGAGGAATCCGAGCGCATCGGCAGTGCTCGACTGATCCTCGACCGGTTGAGCACAGAACTCCGATGTTCATTGCACCACCCCGTCCGGGGGACTGGCGTGAAGGGTGGCACGGACTGGATTGAATTTCTCAAGTCCAGCGTCCCCAGCCTGGCCAGTTGGCGAGTGCAAACCGAAGGGAACCCTCCGCCCTACCCCGAGACCGGCTACCGCCTTGTCCGGTACGAACTGGTCAAAAAACCGGTACTGGAGGGGCCGCTGGACAACACGGCCAACCAGCAAATGGTCGAGCGGATGGCAACGCAGACAGTTGGCGGTTCCGGCGAAAGTGATCAGATGCTGGTTACGTTGATGCAGGGCGACGCCATCAACCGGACCGAACGACGCCTGCTCACAGCCAAGTTGTCAACCAACACTGTTGTCGCGGTGCGGATTGATCCTGTCCGCATTACCGACCAGTTGAAATACCTCAAATTTCGGTATCTGAACAACGGCGCCTGGGTGGACTCCTGGTCCGGCCCGAGGCCACCGCTTGGGGTCGAGGTCAGCCTTGGCATTGATCCAATGTCCGCAACCAACCTGCTCGAAGAATACACCAACCATGTGTTTCGCCGGATCATCCGCATCCCCGCCTTGGCCACTCCACCGGCAACCGCCAGCATCAATGAGGTTTCCCCCAACGCACCCCTGATCACGCCATGAATGTTCATCGCCACAGGTCTCCCGTCAAAGCCGGCATCGCGCTGGTGGGTGTACTGGTGATTGTGGGGATGTTGTCAATGATCGTCATCAGCCTGATGTTCCGCATGCAGGCCGCCGCCACCGCCTCAGCCACAAGCCTTCGCTCGGAACAGGCCTGGGTGGTCGCATTGAGCGGGCTGGATCGGGCCATCGACGTGGTGACCGACCCCACCCGAACATCGCTGGGTTGGCTCGACAATCCCACCGACTTTGAGCACCAGATTGTTTATGATGACGGGGTGGATAAGTGGTATTTCTCCGTCTTTCGAAGAAGTGAACTCGATACGGACGAGATCGCCTTCGGCGTGGTGGACGAGGCTTCCAAACTTCCGTTGGATGCGACAAACGTGCTCCAGTTGATGAAGGTGCCCAACATGACACTGGCTGCGGCCGAGACGCTGGCGGACTTTGTCGATGGAGATTCAATCACGCGTGATAACGGAGCGGAGCAGGACCTGTATGACCTGATGCCGGTCTCCTACTCAATTCCAAACAGGCCGGTCAGTTTTCTCGACGAGTTTCTGATGGCGCAAGGCGTTTCTGCAGGCCATCTTTACGGTGAGGATGCCAACCGAAACCATAAACTCGACATCAACGAGAACGATGCTGACACCCTGTTTCCGCCGGACAACCAGGACGGAAACCTTGGCGATGGACTTCAACGATTTTTCACCCTGCACTCCCGGGATTGGCACGTTAATCGAAACAACCAGCCGCGCATCGACATCAACTCCATCCCACTGGATCCCGCCCCTGACGGACTGACGGAAGAGACGGTCACTTTCCTCGAAGCCAAGCGAAAGGCTGGCGAATCGATCGGGTCTCTCGTCGATCTGGTGAATGCCACGCTCATAGTTACAGAGGAAAACCAGGCCCAGCGCGAATTCAAATCCGGCATCGCCCTGGGAGACCTTGGCCAATTGATGGACAACTACACCACCGACACACAACAAATTCGCCCCGGGCGGGTGAATATCAACACCGCCCCCCCCAGCATCCTCGCCCAGGTGGAGGGCCTGGACGAGACCTTGGCCAATCGGATCGTATCCACGCGCCAAGGGCTCAGCCCCGAAACAAGCCGCTCCATCGCTTGGCTGCTGGAGGTGGGCCTGCTTGATCCCGAACAATTCAAACAGATCGAGCCCCGAATCACGGCACGCAGTTTTCAGTTTCAGATCCAAGTGATCGGCTACGCCCTGCCCTCGGGCAAATACTGCGTAATCGAGGCTATTGTGGATCTGATCGGCCCTGAGCCGCGAATTCTGTACCTGAGGGATTTGACCAAGCTGGGTATTCCGTATCATTTTAACCCCCAGCAGGAATTGAGCATCACAAACAATGGCTGACACCCCAATCACCAGCAGCCGCACTTGGCTTAGCGCCCTGACAAAGAGGAGCTACCGGTTTGGCCGCAGGCATGATGTCACTGCGCTGGACATCGACCAGCGGATGTTGCGGGTGGTTCAAGTCGCCACCGGCAAGACCCCCGGCAGCATCCGCGTTAAACGCGTCGAGGTGCTGCCTGTACCAGAAGAGGGATTTGACCTCGAAAACCCCCGAAAGGTCGGGGAGTGGATTGGTGTACAATTGAAAGCGCTGCACCTGACTCCTGGTATCGTTGTCATGGCCGCACACCGGAGCGAGGCGGTACTCAAGGAGTTTTTGTTGCCACCGCTTAGAGACACAGGCGAAATGGCATCGATGGTGAACATGCGTGTCGCACGTGAATTGCCGTTCCCCGAAACGGACGCGATCATTGACTTTACGGTCACCAAGGTGCCGACCAAAAAGGAACTACAAGCCGCCAAAAAAGAAACCCCGCTGCCGGGGGCATCTGCCGACACCAAGGCTCACGTCGTTGTGGCTGCCGTCCGCCGGGACACGGTGAATCGTTACCGGGCAATCGCCCAGTCGGCGGGACTAACGCTGGCTGGGCTGGGCCTGCGGCCACTGGCATCCTTTCGCGCACTCAAGGCCTGCGTAGACAAAATCAACGGCAACGCCGTTGCCCTGATCTCGGTTCGCCGCCACGAAGTGGATGTAGACATCCTTATCGATGGCCGCCTGGTATTTAGCCGGGAGTTATCGGTCAAACTGGGCCTACCGGAGGATGCCGCCGAGACGACCCGACAGGACCGTATTAACCAGGCCGCCAAGGAGATTATCCGGTGCCTGCACAGTCACGAAGGTTCGAAGGCTTTCAAGCCGATCGAACATCTCTACGTTGCGGGGGGAACCGGACTGGAGGACAGCCTTCGTGACATCATCCGGGATGAAATCGGCGTGGACTGCAAAAGCATGCCGCCCCCGACAGGGATTCGACTGCCAAAAGGGAGGGAGGACAACGCAGTCCGGGCACTGACTTCGCTTGGCCTCGCGCTTGGCTTCGTGGACGATCGCGGACTCGCTTTAAATTTCCTTGCCCCTAAGCGCCCAGTCATCCGCCGCAACCAGGGCCGCGCCAAGTGGCTGCTAAGCATCGTTGCGCTGCAGGCTCTCTTTGTTTTCCTGTTTGGCGCACGCTCAAAAATGGCGTCGGAATACGAGTCAAAACTCACAGGAGCCGGCGGACTGACATCGACCCACAGCACCTTGGCCAAGAAGGAAAAGGACTACTGGAGATGGACAAGAAAGAATGCGGACTCAATCAGGAACTGGCATGGGGCCAACAGGCACTGGCTTGAACACGTGGCCTTCCTCAGTTCCGTCATCCCCCAGTGCGATCAAATCTACCTGCTAAAGATTAACATGCGTTCCGGCAAAACAGGGGTGATTTCATTTCAAGTACAAGTGAGGGATAGCGAGGTTCTGCATTCATTCGAAAAAAAACTGCGCGACCTTGGGTATGGGGTTAAACCGGTTGCATTCACCCCGGCTGACGACAAGTACGGCTACAAATTCCGCGCCTCGTTTGAACTGACATTACCAGGCCGTTTCCCCGTAAATCTTTTGCACCATCAAGGCACCAACGCCCCGCCTGCAAGGTTGCAGGACGACATCCATGCCGACGGCATAAGTTGCATCCCGGGACAGGAAGGAAACCATCGTGTCTAAGTTGAATTTGAGAAACATCCTGACCAGCGGAATTGGCCTGATTGTCGCATGGGTGTTCATCTCGAGAATCATTATCCCTTGGATTTATCAGCCCCGGGATATCGCAAAACTCAAGGTCAAGAATCTGGAGTTGAAAGTGGCCAAGCTGAAGCAATACGAAGCAGTTACTGAAAATGACGAATATTATTTGGCGGACACATCGAGGAATTCCTTTTCCATGGATGAGAGCGAGGCCATTTCCCGGATGGGAAGCCATCTCACCGAGGCGATAAAGGCCAGCGGATTGAGCGAGGATCGGTTTTCACGAAGACCTCTCAAAACGACACAGCTGACCAAAAACGGAGCTAAGCAAATAGGCTACACCGTGAGCGGCCAGGGTCCTCTCCCAAAAATTATCGACTTGTTGTTTCTTCTTGAACAGAGCCCTTCCCTACCGCGAAACACCGTCAAGTCATACACACAACAGGGGACCAAACTAACGCTGAAAACAGAAAAACCACACTCATTTGAAAAGGGCCAGATGGTTCAAATAAGAGGTGCGTTTCCGGTAAACCGCAAGTTTCCCTACTCCTACAACGGGGTTTTTCGGGTCATCAACACCGACACCAACCCTGCACCCATGTCGCTCACCTTGACACTGCCTCGTGCCGGAATGAAGAAGCCCACGGCCACCAATTCCCTGGCCTTCAGTTCAAACACCGGCGCTGAAGATTTGGAAAGAAACTGGCTGTCCCGGTTGATTTTTGGTGATGATTCTAACAAGCATAAGAAATCCCGACTTGCGCAAAACGCCGAGATCAAGGGAACCAAACAGACCGGTAATCGGATCACAATTGTCACAAGGGGCAATCATCCTTTTAAGACCGGTAACGAGATCAGGCTGTATAGTCTGACTCCGTCTTTACTCAACAAAACAGTGAAGATTACAACAGATTCCTCAACTAAATTTTCATTTGTGCTTGATGATGGAAAAGATGCCCATACCGCATCAACAATCAGTGGTGTGGTTCCACAGCGCGTGGAAAACATCACCATGCTGCCCGTGGACACCTCAACCGAAACAAGGATCGACTTTCAGTTTCTCTCCCTGGTTGTTGGGCCGACAAAACTAGCGAGAGAGGAACAAGTAAAAACAAGGGAAGTTCGGAGCGAGACTTTACAGAGTGAAGAGCGGCCCCTGTTCGCAGCCATTACCAAGCGCGCCTTTTTTTTGCCCTACCAGAAAAAGCCGCCACCACCGCCTGCGCCGCCGAAACCAACTTCGCCTTCCGTGCCCCCGCCGCCCGGCCCGGAAACGTACAAAATCGTCTCGCTCTCCCAGTGGCAGGGACAGCCGGAAATCATGGTTCTTGACTCCAACCGGAACAAGACCACAAGTTACAAGCTAGGCGACGACTTGGCAGGAGGCAAAATCGTGATGATCGACTACCGCAAGATGCCCTTCCCCCAGAAACCGGCGCTGCTTTCACAAAGCCGGGTGATCCTGAACATCGGGGAAGAGTATTGGGCCATCGAACGTGGCAAAACGCTGGCCGACAAACACAAGCTCGCCCCGGAGCAACTGCCGGCAAACTTGGCAAAACGCTAAAACTTCCCCAAATCAAGCTCATCAACGCTCAACTCTTCGGCAGATTCCTG
>CAJWEP010000024.1 GCA_913030945.1 uncultured Verrucomicrobiota bacterium | reverse complement strand
TTTTTTTTTCAAATTATGATGGAAAGTGCTACTCTTACCATTATGGGTGGATTAGTGGGCCTACCCACTTCGTTCGGAACGATTTGGGTACTCACTCAATTGATTCCTCAGCAGAACGTTCCCATCATCACATCGGAAGCCCTGTTGATAGGACTCACCTTCAGTGTCCTTACGGGGATTATTGCTGGCTTATTCCCGGCTTACAAGGCTTCCCAACTCAATCCTATTGAGGCGCTTCGGTACGAGTAAGCTCCGTTTGGTCAATCGCCTTGGCCAAAGCATGCCAAATAGGATGTCTTTACTTTCCTGTAAACTCCTTGGACTTTCTTGCCCTGTTAATCCCGCTTACGCTTGGACTTCCTATCGTTGTCCTCGTCATCACGGTCCCGGTCATCACGGTCCCGGTCATCACGGTCCCGGTCATCACGGTCCCGGTCATCACGGTCCCGGTCACCATCGTGATCATGGTCATCGTGGCGACGATCACCGTCATGATCGTGGTCATGACCAAACAATGCGTCAGAGGTCGACGACACCGCTTTTTCGGGAATGTCTACCGTGGCGTTAAATGCCTTGCGGGTGGATTTGAACGGGTGAAACGGGGCTCCAATAGCGTAACGAGTCATCCGGAAGGGATACTTGATTACTTTACCTGTAAGGCTCTCGTGATCCCGGTGATGACTGTGATGTCCGCAGCCGACAGTGACCAACGCGGCCACCATAGTGAATAGAATGGATTGAGTTTTCATTTTTTCGTTTTTATTAGTAGATCCGCCAGCCGACAGCCAGAGGTTAATCATTATACACAAGCTGACTGGAGAAGGTTACACCATGCCTGCGGCCGCGTCAACGAGCAGCCTTGTGAAATGGCTGCCAAGCTTCCATCATTGGCCAAGCGGTGAGTGACGACGCCAACATCCACCCGGCCATCCAGCCTACCCAACTCCAGCGGCTTTATCAGGTCAGCAAGGTCATCCACTCGGCCCTCGACCAGCAGGAGGCGCTCGGGTTGATCGTGCGTGAGGCGGTTGGCCTCGTCGGTGCCACAACCGGATCGGTCGTGCTCATCAACCCCACTGACAATTTGCTCGAGATACAAGCGGCGCACGGACTGCCGGAAGGCTCCTCGCAGCTCAGGCTGCGCGTCGGCGAAGGCATCACTGGCTGGGTGGCCCAACACGGCAAACCGGCTCTCGTGCCGGATGTGCGAGAAGACGCCCGCTACGTCCAGATTCACGATCACACCCGCTCCGAGTTGGCCGTGCCCCTGGAAGTCAACGGCTCCATTCGCGGCGTGATCAACGTGGACTCCGATCAACTCAACACCTTTTCCCTGACCGACCAGACGCTGCTGACCGAGTTGGCCAGCCAGGCCGCCACCGTCATTCACAACGCCTTCCTGTATGAGCGATCTCGTATTCGGGCCAACCTGTTCGAGTCGCTCATCACCGTCGGCCAGGCGATCAACTCCGCCGTGGATCTCGACGACGCCCTCACCGCCATCACCCGCGAGGGGTGCAGCCTAATGAACGCCCGGACCAGCGCCCTGCAACTGCTCGACGAGAGCGGCGACCGGCTGGCTCTCGTGGCCTCGCACGGCGCCGAGGAGACCTACCTAAACAAGCCGGACGTTGTGGTGTCCGACAGCTTTCTCGGCTCGGTGGTGCGCCGCCAGAAGCCGATGCAGATCGAGAACATCCAAACCTCCAACGCCTACCAGCAGCAGAACATGGCGCGCAAGGAGGGACTCGTCGCCCTGCTGAGCGTGCCGCTCGTTTTCGGTGGAAGCGCCATCGGCACGCTGAACATTTACAAGGCCGACGCCTACGTTTTCTCCAACGACGAAATCCAAATCGCCATGGCCCTGGCTGAGCTCTCCGCCATTGCCATCGAGAAAGCGCGCCTGCTCGAACGCATCGTCGAGTCCGAGGAGCACCTTCGGCAAAACGAAAAACTCTCCGCGCTGGGCCTGCTCGCCGGGGAGGTTGCCCACGAGATTCGCAACCCGCTGACCGTCCTCAAGATGCTCTACCACTCGCTTGGCCTGGAATTTCCCGAGAAAGACCCACGCGCCGAGGACGTGCGGATCATGGGCGAAAAAATGGACCACCTGAATACCATCGTTGAGCAGATTCTCACCTTCGCCCGCAATGCCGAGCCGCAACTCCAGCCCACCGACGTCAACAAGCTCATCGACGACCTGCGCATCCTCGTTCGCCGAAAAACCGCACAGCAGAATGTCGAGTTCGAAGTCCGCCTGGCCAAGGCACTGCCGCAGATCCAGGCCGATGCGCCGCAACTGAGCCAGGTGTTCCTGAATCTCACCCTCAACGCGCTCGAGGCCATGCCGGACGGCGGCTGCCTGGCCATCGGGACGCGGGCCATTCGCCTGCCAAAGTCAGCACCGGAGCCGACGCACGTCCGGATCGAGTTCACCGACACGGGCTGCGGGATGGATGCCGAGGCACGCGAGCGCGCCTTCACCTCGCTGCTCAACACCAGCAAGCCGGGCGGCACCGGTCTGGGCCTGGCCATTGTCGGGCGGATCGTGGAAGCCCACGGGGGACGCATCAAGATCAAGCCAAGCAACATCGGCACCACCCTCAGCATCCTGCTGCCGGCAGCCGGTTAGCCGCCGGGCTTCGCGCTTGGCCAAGCGCTTGGCTGAACCGGCTGCCCTTGGCCTAGGCGAAACGGGTTCTGCCCGGGATCGCGATGGCGTAGCGGCCGTCCTCGTCCGGCAGGGTCGGCGGAGCCGCCTCCCAGCCAAGGACTTCCGGCATGGTGTTCTCTTTGGAATTCAACGCTTCGTCAGCGGTTACCATGCGGCCGGAGTAAGTCGCCATGCGGCCCATCACGGCGGTAAGCGAACTGTGCGCGCCGTAGAACGCCTCGTTGTACGGCTTGTCGTTACGGATGGCGTCGAACAGGTCGTCATGCTCCTGCTGGTACGGATTTTTGCCACCGCCCGGAAAACGCCAGAGTTGAGCGCCATCATTGCCGTACAAGGCATGCGGTCCGCTCACGCTTCCCCGGCCCTTGGTGCCCTGCACGTGCTCGGAGACGCTGTTCCAGCAACCGCGGATGTGGCGACACTGGCTGAACATGTAGCTGCCGTCGCCGTATTTATACTCGACGGCGTGGTGGTCGAAAATCTCGCCATGGTCGATGCCGGTGCGAACCTCGCGGCCGCCCAGCCCCTGGCAACTCGCCGGGTGGGTGCCCTTGACCCAGTTGATGACATCAAGGTTGTGGATGTGTTGCTCGTCGATGTGGTCGCCGCACAGCCAGACGAAGTAGTACCAGTTGCGCATCTGGTATTCCATCTCAGTGAGCTTGCGGCCGGCTCTCTGCTCGAAGCTCTTGCGGTCACGCACCCAGACGCCGCCGCCGTTCCAGTAGGCGCGCGCGGAGACGATGTCGCCAATGGCACCGTCCTGGATGCGCTTGATGACTTCCTGATAGCCCAACTGATGATGACGCTGCAGGCCAACGCCGACCTTGAGATTTTTCTTCTTGGCCTCCGCTGCTGCGGCCAGCACCTGGCGGACACCCTTACCGTCGACAGCCACCGGTTTCTCCATGAACACATGCTTGCCCTGCTTGATCGCCTCGGCAAAGTGGATCGGCCGGAAGCCCGGGGGGGTCGCGAGGATGGCCACGTCGGCCAGGTCGATGGCCTTCTTGTAGGCGTCGAACCCGACAAACTTGTTATCCTCCTTCACCTCCGCCTTCAGGCCGTGTTTTCTTTCCAGCCCCTTGTGGCTGCCATCCATGCGGTCACGGAATGCATCGGCCATGGCAACAAGCTTGACGTCGCCAGAGGTGCTGAGGGCCTGGTCGGCCGCGCCGGAGCCGCGGCCGCCGCAGCCGACCAGCGCCACCTTCACAGTGTCACTGGCCTGTGCAAACGCGCCGCGCTCGATGGACAGGCTACCCAGCGCCGCCGCGCTACCGGCGATCGCGGAACTGGACTTGAGGAAATCACGGCGATCCAGCCGTGAGCCGTTTTTTAGGGTTTTCTTGCTTTGTTTCATTAGACGATGTTCGTTCAATAGTGAAAAGGAACTGCCAACAGCTTAATCCGGTTCGCCCTCGGTTGTCCAATACTTATGCATGTCCTCAGCCGAGGGAATAACCAGGGGCCGGATCACGCGAAACCCTAGGAATTGGGTTTCGGTATGGTACCAGATACTCTTGGGCAATTGTGGATCCTGTTCCTTCCAGTCGGACGAAGACGCGATCCGGACGGCGCTGCGCAGCCCCTCCGGCTTGTCCATCCACGAGCCACCGCGGACGACGCGCGGATAGAGCTCCTTGCCGTACTCGAACGGATTGGAAGCGGTGTCCTTGAACGTCGCGTAACTATCCGGGACATACTGGTCGAGTGTCCACTCGCTCACGTTGCCGTGCATGTCGTGCAGGCCCCACGGGTTGGGTTCTTTTGTGCCGACTTTATGGTACTTGAAGTTGCTGTTGCCATCGTGCCATGCGTAGTTGTCAAGCATGGAGGGATCGTCACCAAAGCTATAGGCCGTGGTGGTGCCGGCGCGGCAGGCGTACTCCCACTCAGCCTCGGTTGGCAGACGGTAGTAGTGGCCGGTCTTTGCGGTAAGCCACTTGCAGTAGGTGCTGGCTCCGTGCTGCGTCATGCTGATGGCCGGGTAATTTTCGGTGCCCATCCCGAAGCTCATCTCGACGTATGGGGTGGTGGGGCGCGCAACAGCATCGGAAACGGCGTTGAGTTTCGGCTTGTAGCCGCGAATTTTCATCACCATTTTTTCCTCCTCCTCGTAGATGAATAGCGTGTAGGCATTCCATGTCGTCTCGGTCCTGGCCATCCAGAACGGAGATATCTTCACCTTGTGTTGCGGCCCCTCGGATTCCTTCCGGCCGGACTCACCGTCGGGGCTGCCCATCACAAATTCGCCGCTTGGGATTGGAAGCATCTCAAACTTGACCCCTGTGCCAGGAATTTCATCCTCGAACGGCTTCATGGTTGGCTCAAGTTGCTCGATGAGTTTTTCTATCGCGATCCCTCGAATATCAACAACCACCTTGGGCGCACCGATGATACTTCCGCCGGTTTCAGGTTTACCGATGTCACGGCGAACCTGCTTAAGCTTAAGCCCCTCCGGCCAAGCGGCTCCCTGCACGATCCAATCGCGCAATTTGTCGAGTTGTTCCTGTGGCAAAGGCCCGCCTTTTTTCTCTGGTGGCATCAAATCGTCGTGATCAGCTGGAAGGATTGAAGTGAGGTAAAGCGTGCTCTTCTCCAAATCGAAGGGTACCACGGATGGATCCACCTCACCGCCCTCGAAGGCATATTTGCGTTCGTCCAAACGCAGATCGCCCTTGTCATGTTCCTCGCGGTGGCAACTCACACAGGACTCCTCCAAAATCGGCTTGATATCCTTGACAAAATCGATCCGGCGCACCTGCTTAATCACCAACCCCTCCGGCCACTTGGCCCCGGCGGCGATCCATTCCTTGAGCACATCAGCCTGGTCGCTGGTGAGCGTTTCGCCCTTGGGTGGCATGATCTCGTCGTCGTCCGGCGGCAGAATGGTGGAGGTATAGAGGGTGCTTTCCTCCGGTTTGCCGGGCACGATGACCTTCCCGTTCTCCCCACCCTTCAATAGATCCTCAAGGGTGTGAAGCCTAAGCTCGCCCTTGTCTTTTTTTTCGCCATGACAACTCAGACAGGCCGATGCGAGTACCGGCTGGACGTGTTTTTCGAATGACACCTCCGCTTTGGCCAAGCCGCCCAGCCAGGCCAGCGCGGCACCTGTTGATAATAAACGATTTACCATAGTTTGCTTTCCAAAAAGCGGGTAATGTCTGTGGAGAAACGGTCGATGTCAATCAGCACGTTTCCGCTGCGACCGGTGCGGCCCGCTTGGCCACGTCACTCGACCGGTCGAAACGGTTTAGCCCTTGTCATCATTCGACCGCATTCGTACTTTTCGGCCTCGACCTGATGGTGTTTGCTGTTTCACGACGCAGTGGCTTCACACTGATAGAGTTGCTGGTCGTAATCGCGATCATCGCCATCCTTGCCTCGCTGCTCCTGCCCGCGCTTGGCCGCGCCAATGAAAAGAGCAAGGCCGCCCGCTGCAACAGCAACCTGCACCAGCACGCGCTTGCGTTCGCAATGTATGTCGACGACAACGAGGACTACTACCCGGCCTATTCACAGTGGGGCACGCTCGGCGGCAAAAAGGGCGTGATGACCCTGCACGGCGGCCTGGTGAAACCGGAGAAGCGGCCGCTCAACGCCTACGCGCCGTCGTTCGGTGTGTTCCATTGCCCGGCCGACAAGGGCGACTCGCTGCATACCGACAAGTTCCCGAAAAAAATCCAGAGCTGCTACGACGGCTGGGGCAACAGCTACCTCACCGTGTGGGCCGTGGAGACGCTGCGCATCCAGCACGTCACCGGTGACTCAAACTACGGGCTACGCAGTCCGCGTCGCCCGATGAAATCGTCCGAGATGAGCCGCAGCCCGTCGAACAAGCTGGTGACCGGCGACTGGCCGTGGTGGGCGGACCGGAAAAAAACACATCTCCGGAGCCAGTGGCACAACTACCACGATCAATACCGTTTCAACGTGCTGCTGGGCGACGGCCACACCGAGTATTTCAAGTTCCCTGACGAGGCGTACAACTGGAACTACACCGGCCCGAAACCGGATCCCGGTTACCGGTGGTGGTGATAAGCCAGGCGCTTGGCCAAGCGCGGTCAGATGAGTTCCGGGAGGGGCCGAAAGCCGTCAGTCAGATACTGCGGACGACCGGATAGGTCCGTTAACATGGCTGGCTCGACGTCAATCCCGACATGGTGGTACAGCGTGGCCAGAACCTCCATGAAGTGAACCGGTCGCTCGGAAGCCTCTCCTCCTAGGCGGTCAGTCGCACCGATCACCTGACCATGCTTCAAGTCGCCGCCAGCCATGATGCCACAGGACACGCGGGGCCAATGGTCTCGACCTCCATTATTATTGATCTTTGGCGTGCGACCGAACTCACCCCATGCAACTACCGCCACATCCCTGTCCAGACCGCGGTCGTGCAGGTCTTGCACCAGCGCCGAGACGCCCTGATCGAACATCGGCATGTCGCTGCGGGCGTTGCCGTAGTTGTCTCCATGCCAGTCCCAGAAGCTGAATGCCACCGTGACCACCCGCACGCCGGCTTCAACCAAACGACGAGCCACAATGAACTGCTCAAGGATTCGCGGAGCAGCATCGCCGCGAATGGCCCGATCGCCCTTCCCGTACATCTCGATCGTGCGCTTGTCTTCCTTCGTATAGTCGAGCGCATCAGCCAGGCGACTGGAGGTGAGAATGCCAAAAGCCTGCTGGTTGAAGGCATCCATGCCCTCCATCAGGCCGGCCTGGTCAACATCGCGGCGAAACCGATCGAAACTTTGCAGCAGTCCCACCCTGTCGCGAAGCCGGGAGAGGCTGATCCCCTCGAGCGTCATGTCCGCTTTGCCGTCGCCTTCGGGACGGAACGACTTGTGAGCCACGCCGCAAAAGCCGGGAGAGGCGGCATTGTACGGACGATGCTTCATCCTCGGTTCTAGACCTACAAACGGTGGCAGGGCCGGGTCTTGCGCCCCCTGAAGCTTTGAAATGACTGCGCCAAAGGTCGGCCAACCTCCCGGCGGCTTTTGCGAATTGAGCGTATGACCGGTGAAGCAGATGTGGTTGGAGTGCTCGTCCCGAGCGCCAACGATGGATCGGATCGGTGTCATCCGGTGCATTTGGCTGGCAATCCGAGGCAGCATCTCGCAAATATGGATACCCGGCACCGAAGTGCGAATCGGCTTGAATTGACCGCGAATCTCCCGTGGCGCGTTTACTTTCAGGTCATACATGTCCTGATGTGGCGGGCCGCCAGGCAGGTAAATCATGATGATGGATTTTTCGCGCTTGCCGCCGCCCGAGGTCTCGGAAGCCCGCAGCAACTCCGGCAATGCCAGTCCTCCCATGCCCAAGCCGCCGATCCTGAGAAAATTGCGCCGACTGACGCCGTCACAGAATCGCCCGGAAGAATTCCCGTAGATACTCAGCATCGCTCCCTGCTTCCGGTGCCGGCACATGCCATGCGCTGCCACCGGTTCACGGCGGATGTTGCCCCCTTGGCCGGGCAATGCAACCCCCTTTTCCCGCCCGCTTGGCAAAGCGGTTGGCGCTTTGGTCGTGCATCACCTGACCAAGTGGCATAGCGTCCCCGCCCGCCGATAATGCGGTGACTCTCCAGCCACCGCATCGGCCCGGTGACCAGCATGTTAAACCAGACCCAAAGGCGATTTCCGCTCGCGGCCTTGGCGGCTTTTTTATTCTCAGCTGCGCTTGGCCAGGCCCATGTCGGCCCGCATCCTTCGGTGCACGACACGGTGGCCGGCATCATCGACCGCTTTCGCAAAACCTTCCCACAAAAGGAGTTGATCGCGATGGACGCCGCCAAGGCCAAGTCGCTTCTGACGGAAAAGGAGCTTCACACGCTGGCGACCGAGCACATCACCTTCCGCGTCAACGCGCCGGTGAAAGTGATCATCATCCGCGACGCCGACATGGGGGACAAGCCGTTCTGGCTCAAGGAGCGCGGCTTCGCGCCGATGGGCTTTAAAATCACCATACAAGACACGGATGCGGATTTTTGGATGAAGGACTTTGAGGCCGGCAGAATCGGCCTTGGCGTCAACTCGCTGACCGGCGGGGACGACCATTACATCGTGGCGTTGATGCCACTCAAAACGCAGCCGAAGCTGGAGGTCACCGAATTGTATCCCGGCCAGCTCCGGATCGGCACGCTGAAGGACGGGCTCCAGCCGTACGTGGACCGCCCCGAGGTAATGCCCAAGCTGCCGGTGCTGCCCGGCGTGCTCTCCGGGCTGACCATGATCCGCACCCAGTACGAAAGCCGCGACGACGCCAAGCTCATCAACCTCTTCCGCAACACGAACCACCCGGCCCTGGCCAAGCCGGACCAAGTCATCCTGACGTGGAGCGGCGACCCGCAAACCACACAGTCCATCCAGTGGCGAACCGGGCCAAGTATGGCCAAAGGCGAGGTGCAGTGGATCAAAAAATCAGCCTATAACCGGTTCCAGCCGGCCCGGCCCAAGCGGGCCGAGGCCACGACGTTCAGGATGGAGGATGCCAACCTGCTGAACGACCCGGTCGCCCACCGGCACACGACCACCCTCACCGGCCTCGAGCCGGACACGACCTACCTGTACTCCGTCGGCGACGGCTCCGACGATGGCTGGTCGGAGATGGCCGAGTTCACCACCGCGCCGAGCCGGACGGAGCCGTTCTCCTTCGTGTACATGGGCGACGCGCAGAATGGACTCGAGCGCTGGGGCAGCCTTGTTCACAACGCGTTCCGCCAGCGGCCCGACGCAGCGTTTTTCGTCATGGCCGGCGACCTCGTGAATCGCGGCAACGAACGGGACGACTGGGACAGCCTCTTTCACAACGCACGGGGCATTTACGATCGTCGCCCGGTCGTCCCCGCCATCGGCAACCACGAGAATCAGGGCGGCCACCCCGGTCTGTACCTGCAGATGTTCGATCTCCCGAAAAACGGCCCGGAAAGCATCGAGCCGGAACGCGCGTACACCTTCCGCTACAGCAATGCCGAGTTTTTCGTGCTCGATAGCAACCTGACGCCGAAAAGCCAGTCGGCCTGGCTGGAGGAGGCGCTGAAAACCAGCACCGCAACGTGGAAATTCGCCGTGTACCATCATCCCGCCTACTCCTCCAAGCCAGAGCGGGACAATCCCAGCATCCGCGACCACTGGACCCCGCTCTTCGACAAGCACCACCTCGACATGGCCCTGCAGGGACACGACCACGCTTACCTGCGCACCTACCCGATCAAGGATCAGAAGAAGGCCGAATCTGCCGCCGAAGGCACCGTGTACATCGTCTCTGTTTCCGGCACAAAACATTACGAGCAGGATCCGCGCGAGTACACTGAGTTCGGAATGACAAACGTCTCCACCTTCCAGGTGCTCGACATCCAGATCAGCGGCAACCGCCTCGTGTACCACTCCTACGACACCGACGGCAAACTCCGCGACAACCTCATCATTGAGAAGTAGCCAAAAGGCTTGCGTCGCTTGGCCAAGCGGAACAGCCTACCGCTGTTCATCCCAATGCAAACACTGCGGCAAAACCGGTCTGGCTTCACACTCATCGAATTGCTGGTGGTGATCGCCATCATCGCGATTCTTGCCGGCATGTTGCTGCCTGCCCTGGCCAAGGCCAAAAGCAAAGCCACCGGCGCCAAGTGTTCCAGTAATCTGCGGCAGATGGGCATCGGCCTCATCGCGTTCTCGAATGACTTCGAACACTACCCGGTTGGCATCAATGGCAACCGCGGTTCCTCTTGGATTTGGCCGTCGCAAATCCGCCAATACCTCGGTGGGGCCAATGCCCAGAGCACCGAGCTTTTTAAATGCCCCTCAGCCCCCGACGAGGCCCAGTGGAAGGTGAAATTCAGGGGCAGCCAACCGGCTGAGGATGGCTACCTCAAGGGCGAAGTGCGACTCATCCCTGGCGGCAGCAGTTTCATGAGTTACGGCTACAACGTCTGGGGCGCGTGGGCGGGTATGATTCCAAACCAGGGCATGGGTGTCTACAAGGGGCACCCCAACTGGGGTGAGACCAAGCCCAGCCAAGTCAAGGTGCCCAGCGAGATGATTGCGCTGGGTGACAGCAACTGGGACCTAAAGCGCAAAGGCGACCCAAACTGGAGCGGCTTCATCGGCATGTACGAGGAACGCCAATGGCCGTTGCCTCTACACAGCACTCGGGCTGAAATTCTATTCGTCGACGGTCACGTCACCGCTGAAAAACGTATCGACCTCGCCGCTCAACTCAACAGGGATCAGAGCCGCAAAGACGCTGCAGCCAAGCGCTGGAACCTCGACAACACACCGCACCACAATCGGCAATAAGCCAAAGAAAAAGGGAGCCGCTTGACTCCCTTCAATCGAATTAATTTTGTGTCGGTTCAGGACAGTTCGTCACGAACCGTCTCGAGCAACTGCTTGGTTTTCCTGATGCCAGTGTAGGCATCGACTTTGCTGCCCTCGTACTCGATCCCAACGTAGCCGTGGTAACCGGCAGCGAGAACAATACCCATCATCCGGCGATAGTCGGTGCGAACTTCGTCCCCATTTTCATCGAACTCGTGAGACTTGGCGCTGACCGCCTTGGCAAATGGCATCAACTCGGTCACGCCCTGATAACGATCGTACCACTTGCCGTCGCCGACGTTGAAGTTCCCAAAGTCCGGCAATGTGCCGCAGTTGGACAGGTTAACGATCTTCATCACGCCGGCGAGCCAGGCACCGTTGGACGACAGGCCCCCGTGGTTCTCCACGATCACGTTCAGGCCAAGCTCGGCCCCGTACTCGGACAAACTGCGCAACCCATCGGCGGCCAGCTTCTGTTTCTCCTTAAAACTGCCGTTACCGGTTGTGGCGGCGTTCACCCGGATGGAATGGCAACCGAGGAATTCGGCCGCGTTGGCCCATTTATGATGATTCTGTACCGCCTTATTGCGCTCAGCAGTGTCGCCGTGGCCAAGCGATCCTTCGCCGTCGACCATGATCAACAGGCTCTTCACGCCGTGATCGGCCGCGCGCGATTTCAATTGGCCAAGGTAGGCCTCGTCGTTGGCCTTGTCCTTGAAGAATTGGTTCACATACTCGATGGCATTGAGGCCGAAATCCTCCTTCGTGACCTTGGCAAAATCGAGCGCGTTTAGCTTCCCACCGAAGAACTGGCGGTTCAGCGACCACTGCGCCAACGAGATGTCGTAAAGCGAATCACTGCTACCGCCAGCCAAGCTTTGGCAACCGACCGACACCGCCGCACCCATGGCACCAACGGCAAGCGAAGACTGCTTCACAAATTCACGTCGATTTATATTTTTTATCATGATAGTTATTTAATTAAAATTATTCACTCTATTCTGTAGGCGCCTTCTCCTGTTTTACCTTATCCCAAAAAGCAAAGGCAAAAATAACAGCAACCACCAGCGCCATTAAACTTGGAAACATCCAGAAAGTTTTCCAGTTCGCCATAGCATCTTGAACAATTCCAGCAGTCGCTGTTGGTTTTTCTGTTAGAAACATTTTCCCGAAAGACTCCCAAAATCCAAAAGTCGGGGTCTCAATCGTAGCAGCAAGCGCATCGGAACTTTCTTGTACCGCGGCAAATTTGGCACCGGCAATTTTATAGCCAAAAAACATGCCCACACCCTGGGTAAAGAAAACCAAAAGCGACTGCGCCTGACTGCGAACCTCCTTTGGCGCCTTTTTGTCCGTGTACATAAAGCCGGTCACAAAGAAAAAATCATAACAAATGCCGTGAAGCACCACTCCAAGCATAATCATCCAGACGACTTGATCCGGTGCACCCATGGCAAACAATGCATAGCGGGCAACCCATGCCAACATTCCGATCAATATCATGATTTTCACGCCCAATTTCCGGAAGAAAAACGGGACAAGTAGCATGAAAAATATTTCAGATACCTGACCGAGTGCCATGGTGGAGGCCGGAGCCTGGAACCCTATTTGAGGAAGGTAAACTGAAGTATAAGCAAAGTAATAGGCCAACGGCACACAGATCAATGCCGAGCAAATGATGAACACCAGGAACGGAACGCTGCCAAGCATCTTGATTGCGTCCCACATCAACAACGTGCCAACATTGATTGGCTTACCCTTGGCGGGAGGAGGTGTTTTCGGCATAAAAAAACAAAGGACCCCAAGAAGAATCGCCGATACTGCACCAATATAAAAAATCTTGGGACTGCTGGACATCCCAAGGCCACCAACAACCAGACCGGCCACAATCCAACCGATCGTCCCCCAAACCCGAAGAGCCGGGAACTTGTTGCGATCATCAATATTTGCAAACGCCACCGTATTGCTCAGGGCAAGAGTTGGCATATAGCAAAGCATGTGAGCCATGATAATCCAACTCAACACGCTCCCATTGCCACTGGCAATTAGCGTAGGAGCGGTAAACAACAACACACCACCCAAGACATGTAAAACGCCCATCGTTTTCTCACAATTGAAGAAGCGATCAGAAATCAACCCAAGAAATAACGGCGCAATGATCGCAGCAAGGGGAACAGCTGAATAAGCACCTCCTATGATATCACTCAGATTATTAGTTGATAAAGCCAATCCAAGTGTCGTAAACCATGTACCCCATACAAAAAGCTGGAGGAACATCATAATCGAGAGCTTGATACGGATGGATGAATTCATTTGTTAAGGGATTTGGGGTTATTGATTCGCTCGACCAAGCGGGTTGCAAGCTGCCAAACGGAACAAAGAGGAGAATAGCGCTTGGTTAGGCGCTTGGTCAAGGGCACAAAAAAGGCGGGCCAAGCGGCCCGCCTGAAATGGTTTTGTTTGCCTAACAGGCTTACTCTTCTGAGTCGTCGCTGGTATCCGGCCCATCTCCACCCTCTTCGTCATCGCTGAACTCGGCCTTGCGCTCCTCCATCGCAGCCTTGCGGGAGAGCTTGACGCGACCCTTGTCGTCCACGCCAATGCACTTGACCCAGATCTCGTCGCCGTCCTTAACAATGTCCTCGGTCTTCTTGACGCGGAAGTTGGCCAACTCGCTGATGTGCACGAGGCCGTCCTTGCCTGGCAACACCTCGACGAAACAGCCGAAGTCCTTGATGGAAACAACCTTGCCCCGGTAAAGCTTGCCAACCTCGACCTCAGCAGTGATGCCCTCGATGCAATCCTTGGCCACCTGCAATCCCTCGGCTGACATGGAGTATACCAAAACGCGGCCGTCGTCCTCGATGTTGATCTCGCAACCGGACTCCTCGACAATTCGCTTGATGTTCTTGCCACCCGGCCCGATCAATTCGCCAATCTTCGACGGATCGATAGGGATGGTGACGATTCGCGGCGCGTAGGGGCTCATTTCCTCGCGTTCCTTGGACAGGCAGCCATTCATGTTTTCGAGGATCGCGGTGCGGGCCGTCTTGGCCTTGACGATGGCCTCTTCCATGATGGACTGCGGAATGCCCTGCAGCTTGAGGTCGAGTTGGAACCCCGTGATGCCCTGGTCAGTGCCGGCGATTTTGCAATCCATGTCGCAGAAGGCATCCTCCCAGCCGATGATGTCGGTGAGCAGCTTGTAATCCTCGATCTCCTTGTTGTCGTTAGTGCGCGTGCAGAGGCCGATGCTGATGCCGGCGACGGAACGCTTTAGCGGAACACCCGCGTCGAGCAGTGCCAGCGTGCCGCTGCAAACAGCAGCCATTGATGTGGAGCCGTTGGACTCCATGATCTCCGCCGTGATGCGCACCGCGTACGGGAAGTCCTCGATGTTCGGGATGACCGGGGCAATGGATCGCTCGGCCAATGCGCCGTGACCAATCTCGCGGCGGCCCGGGCCCATGATGCGGCCGGTTTCGCCAACGGAGAAATGCGGGAAGTTGTAGTGCAGCATGAACCGCTTTTCGCTCGGGCCACCGGTGTAGGCGTCGTACGACTGCGTGTCATCGGTCGTGCCGAGCGTGACGAGCGACAGGCCCTGTGTTTCGCCTCGGGAGAACAGGCCGGAGCCGTGTGTGCGGGGGATCATGCCGGCCTCGCTGGTGAGCTGACGCATGTCGTCGTAGCCGCGGCCGTCGAGCCGCTTGCCATCGTCGAGTACGAGCTTGCGCACAGCCGCCTTTTGGATCGCGTAAAACGCCTCGCCGACCATGAAGCCGGTGATGGCTTCCTCGCCGAATTTCTCGGTGAGCTTCTCCGCCATCTCATCCTTGAGCGCGTTGCACGCGGCCTCGCGCTCGAGCTTGGCCTGAATGAGCAGCGCGTCGGTGATGCGATCCGAAATGATCGACTCCGCCTCCGCCTGAACATCCGCCTCGACCACTCGCGGGGTAAACTCGCGCTTGGTTTTGCCGACTGCGGCGCACAATTCCTTTTGTGCCGCGACGAGCGGCGCAACCGACTCCTGTCCGAACTCCAGTGCCTTGAGAAAATCGGCTTCCGCGATTTCATCAGCTGCACCCTCGAACATGACCATGTTCGACTCGTTACCGACGTACACCAGATCGAGGTCGCTTGACTCCATCTGCTCGTGGGTCGGGTTGGCGACGAACTCGCCGTTGACTCGGCCGACGCGAACCGCGCCGATCGGGCCCGCAAACGGGAGATCACTGATCATCAGCGCCGCTGAGGCACCGTTGATCGACAGGATGTCCGAGTCGTTCTCCCCGTCTGCGCTGAGCAGCAGGGTCTGGACCTGCACCTCGTTGAAATACCCCTTGGGGAACAGTGGGCGGATCGGACGATCCGTGACACGGCAGGTGAGGATTTCCTTCTCGGACGGGCGACCTTCGCGCTTGAAGAAACCGCCGGGGAAACGACCGGCGGCAGCGGCCTTCTCACGGTAATCGACCGTGAGCGGGAAAAAGTCCAGGCCTGGACGTGGCTTGGATGAACCGCAGGCTGCGACCAGGACGATGGTGTCTCCGAGTTGGACGGTTACCGAACCGTCCGCTTGTTTGGCTATTTTGCCGGATTCAATATGAATCTCTGCGCCGCCAACGTTGGCGGTTACTTTATGTGACATGTTTATCTTTCCGTAATGTCACGCCCGCCAGCACGGAGAACTTCACTCAAACTCCCGACAAACCGGGTGGCTGAATGAAATGCTCAGAACCAACGAACGCAACGATTCACGCGGCTCAGTCTCGGGCAACAGGGGATCGGGCCGCGATTTCCAACCCGCCGGATGGACATTTCCCACCGACATGGCGTTGCCAAAAGTCTCGTTGAAAAGAAGGGGTCGACCGGCCCGTGCGACTCTAGTGCCTCAGCTTGAGGCGCTGGGTCAGCGAGCGATACCGGTTCGCGTCGTGGCGGTGGACATAGTCCAGCAGGCGACGACGGCGCCCCACCATCATAAGCAGGCCACGCCGTGATGCGTGATCCTTCTTGTTGCTCTTCAGGTGCTCGGTCAAGTGGTTGATCCGCTGTGTCAACAGCGCAATCTGGACATCCGCCGAACCGGTGTCCGTCTCGTGAAGGCGATATCCCTCGATTGTGTTGGCCTTCTCTTCCATTCCTTTCAGTCTCTTTGCCTCTCTTCTCTTCTCGAAAAGGCGGGGCAACGTACCAACAAAAACCGTGTTGTAAAGCACTTTAATTCTGTTTTTTGCCATTCACAGCGCCCCCTGATTCCCACGCTTGGCCAAGCGAAAGGCAGCTTTTTCGGGTATTCCGTCAAAAACACAACATTGACCCCGACCAAGCGTTTCCTACACTCCGCCCAGTGCTATTCAAGCAATTGACACTGTGCGGGTTGCTCCTCTTGGCCGTTTCAACCAGGGGCGAGAGCCTCGTCAGCAATTATTCCACCTGGAAATACCTTGAAGGCACGAAAGAGGCTTCCGACCCGCCCAACGCCTGGCAGGAGCTGAACTTCCGCGACACCCAGTGGAAGGAAGGCCGATCCGGCTTCAGCATCGGCTATGGTAGATACGATGCCCCCACGACACTTTGGGGAATGCCAGGAAATTACCACTCCCTTTTCCTTCGTAAGAAATTCACACTACAGGATGCCCAATGGATAAAGTCGCTAGTGATGCGAGTCGATTACCGCGATGGTTTCGTCGCCTACCTGAACGGCACCGAGATAGCTCGGCGTGGGTTGGCTGGTGAACCCGGTCAACCGGTGCCATTCAAGGCCTTAGCAACTGTTCACTACCGCGGGAATCCAGAGTTGATTGATCTCGAACCGTACAAGCAGCTTCTTGTGCAAGGGGAAAACATTCTCGCCATCCAGGCGCACGATGACTCCGTCAACAGCTATGGGTTTGCGTTACACGTTGAGTTATTGGCCAATATTGTACGTGGTCCGGTTATCGAAAGCACCACGTCGACCGATACCAAGATTGCCTGGCAAACCCTCAAGCCCACTACCTCCGTTGTCGAGTACGGGCCCACGACGTCGCTTGGCCAGCGGATTGAGAGCGAAATATTAACGACCGATCACGTGCTCCAACTCCTTGATCTCAAGCCGAACACAACCTACCACTACCGAGTCGGTGGTGTTGCTGGGGAAATCCCGCGTTTCTCGAAGACCACTTCGTTCAAGACGCTCAAGCCCAGTGGTCCCGTCCGGTTGATGCTACTTGGCGACTCTGGCAGTGGAAACCTTCTTCAACACAAGTTCGGCGAGGTGATCCGTGACAATCAACCGGACGCTGTCCTGTACGCCGGTGACATCGTTTATGATTTCAAATCTGGCCCTCCAAACTACTATCCAGATTTTCGCCATTTCAGCGTCTACAAGGAGCACATGAAGTCTGTCCCGTACTTTACAGCTATAGGGAATCATGAACTCTACTACGGTGATGCAGCCTACCTGAGCGCATTTCATCTGCCGACGAACAACCTACCCACCCTCGGTTTGAAACCGCCAAACCTGGATTATCCTTTTTCCGGCACGGAACATTTCTACTCGTTCGATGTCGGCGACGCGCACGTCTCGGTGCTCTACAACCCGTGGTATTCCCACCACAATTTTTCCAAGGACACCAACCAGCTCCACTGGCTCACAAACGACCTGGCCACCACCTCAAAGCCGTGGAAGCTGCTCCTTGGGCATTTCCCGGTCGCCTCGTCGGCAAGTCACGGATGGAGCGATTACGACGCCAATGCGCTTCCGGATACTATTGATTTTGGCAACACCATCTACCCGATCGTCGCCAAGTATAAGGTAGACCTGATGCTGGCGGGGCACTGCCACTCGTTTGAGAAATTCAACCCAATTAACGGCATGATCTCGGTCGTCTGCGGTTCGAGTTCTAGCGCATATTCCTTTTACAGATTCTTTCCTGGAACTTCGCAGTTTTGGGGAAGCCCAAATAACTTCGTAGCACGCATCAATATCGACGGGGATCAACTCAAACTTGATGGCCTAGACCCTGACGGCAAGGTATTGGACTGGCTTGTGATAAACAAAAAAACACCTGAGCGCGACTGGTGGGACTCGGCTTGGCATTCGCCACAGATCGAGTCATCCCAAAACAAAGATGAGGGCAAAAATATTCAGGGCCAGGCGTTCGACCTGATCGGCAAACCAATCCCCGCCGTTAGTGGCACAAGCGCCAACCTCGGCCAGGTGCGCGTCAACAATGACCGCACCCACCTGTACATTGGCTTCGAGCAGGCGATGATTGGGCCCAGCCAAAACATCTTCCTGTTCATCGAGTCACCCAGGCAGGACGGCGTCGCCAACCTAGCGGGGCTCGGCAACGGCAAGGTGGAATTCAGCGGCGAAGGCGCCAACGGGCTCGACTTCCTTCAAAACCTAACCTTCACCAACTTCAAACCAAGTGTGGCGGCAATCCTCGGCGATGAACGGGCCGATTACCAGACCCGCCGCTTTGGACGTCCGGGATTAACCATCAATGTGCGCACTGGTGAAAACCCGGAGGACATTGCCGCGGTCCCCTTCCCGCTTGGCCAGGGCGTGTTTCAACTCGACAAAACATTCAGCGACGTGGCTGGCGCCCGTTTTCAACAGTTCAACCGTTCGCCGCAGTTGACCCATCCAAGGGAGTGGACCGACGCCAGTTTTTATGAAACCGACGCCAATTTTATCGAGTTGGCCATCCCCTACTCTGCCCTGGGTAACCTGCAGCCGGGCGACGAAATCACGATTGGCGCGGTCGTCGGCACCGGGGGCATTTACTCCAACCAGTATCGGCAACTCGACACGACGCACCTGGGCAAAAGCCTGAAGGTCGAGAAGGACCTCATTTTCCAGCTTGATGTTTACCGGCTTGAGGGCCTGAAGGTGCGCCTGACCATCGACCCGGATCCGGACGACGACGGGCTGCTCACCACCCACGAGCGTGAACTTGGCACCGACCCGGCCAAGCGCGACACCGACGGCGATCTGCTGCCGGACGGCTGGGAAGTCGCCCGCGGGCTCGACCCCCTGAAGCACGACGGCGACGCGGCGTTGGCGCACGACCCCGACGGTGACGGCATGAGCAATGCCGACGAACTTGCAGCCGGCACCGACCCGCTCGACGGCGAATCCTATCTCACGCTGCAGGTTGAATCGACCGCTGACGGCATCCGCCTCCACTGGCGCGCGATCCCCGGAGCCGTCTACCAGGTCATCACCGCCGCGCAGGCGGCCGGCCCGTACCAGGCGCTTGGCCAAACGCAACAACTCGAGGGCGACGACGCTGCCGGGATGGAGTTGCCCCTTCCCGCCGCTCAACTCAACAAACCGGCCTCGTATTTCCGGCTGCAAGTGTCCCCCAAGGAATGAAACATACATTGACCCACAAACTTGGCCAGGCACTGGGGCTCGCCGCCCTGCTGTTGGCCGCCGGTTGCGAGAAGGACAAACCCGACATGCCCCCAAGCGTAGTCACCAAAAAACCGCCGGTCGAACCCGCGACTGGCCAGGCGCAGCCGAGGCTTAAGACGATCAAGCTCTACCTCGGAGCGGCGGAGTTGACCGTCGAGATCGCCGACGAAAACCACGAACGCATGACCGGCATGATGCACCGCACGACGATGCCGGAGAACGAGGGCATGCTCTTTGTCTTCCCCTACCCGCACCAGACCGGCTTTTGGATGAAGAACACCACCGTGCCGCTGTCAATCGCCTACATCGACCCCGCCAGTCGCGTGATCGAGATCCACGACCTGCAACCCGGCAACACCAAGCCGGCCGAGTCCCGCTCGGCCCGCGTCCAGTACGCGCTGGAAGTCAACCAGGGCTGGTTCGCCAAAAACGGCATCAAGCCCGGCGCGGTCCTGGCCACCGACCGCGGCTCGCTCGCGGTCTCGGTCCGGGCCAAGTGACCGGCTTGAATTGACACGGAGCCGGTTTTTGGTAAGATTCTGCCCCGATGAGTGACGACATCAAACGTGACGACATCACAAAAGTCCTTGAAAATTGGGACTACCGCCTTGGCCGGGTGGATGCGCGCCGGGTGAAGGGGGGGGACGGGGTGGAGAAGCTGCAACTGCGAATCGATCTCGGCCTCCTGCAGATGAACGCCCAGTTTCGCCCCGACGGCAAGCGGCCGTTCGGGCACCCCACTCTGCTGGACCATTTCCTGATCCGCCTAGAGAAGCACCGCGAGAAAAACGAAGGCGAGGACAACGATTTCAGCATCAACCCTGACGAGTGCGCCAAGCTCCAGCAGGAAGCCATCCAGTATCACCACCGCAGCATATGCAACTTCGAACTGGAGGATTACGAGGCCGTAGAGCGCGACACCGAGCACATTCTCGAGTTGCTCGACTTCGTGCAGGATTATGCCGTGGAGGATGAGATCGGGCAAAGCTTCCAGCAGTTCCGCCCGCAAACGATCATGATGCAGATCCGGGCCATCGGCACCGAGCTGATTGCCGAGAACAACTACGATGCCGCCATCGAGGAGATCACCGATGCAATCGACGACCTCAACCGGTTCTACACCGAGATGGGGCGCGAGGAACTGGTGGACAGCAGCATGGAAGTTCACTCCCTGCGCGAGTGGCTCAAGGACGTCGAGATAGAGGCTGCCGAGAAAAAGCCGATGACCCAGGTCGAAAAACTCCAGCACAAGCTCAACAAAGCCATCGAGCAGGAGGATTACGAAGCCGCTGCCAAGCTGCGCGACCAACTCAGCAAGCTCGACGACAAAAAGAAGGACTGAGCCCGCCACGGCGTCCGGGGCTTCGCAGACCCCGGCGGTTTCAAAAGCGCCCCCAAAAAAACTTGTCCGTTCACGGGTCTTCCACGAAGCTGCCGCTCCCCGAACGATCACAAACCAGTATGAGCGCAGACACGAAAATCCAGGAACTCGGCCTTGAACTCCCGCCCGCCCCGGCGCCGATGGGCGTGTACAAGCCGATTGTCATCACCGGCAGCCTCGCCTACCTCTCCGGCCACGGCCCTGTGCAGCTCGACGGCTCACTGATGAGCGGCCGTGTCGGCGATGACCTCGACCTCGACGCCGGCTACCAATCCGCCCGGCAGGTCGGCCTCACCCTGCTCGCCACGCTCAAAGCCAACCTCGGCAGCCTCGATCGCGTCCGGCGCGTCATCAAGGTGCTTGGCATGGTCAACTGCACGCCCGACTTTCCCGATCACCCCAAGGTCATTAACGGCTGCAGCGAATTGTTCGCGCAGGTTTGGGGCGAGGAAAACGGCGTCGGCGCTCGCAGCGCCGTCGGCATGGGCTCGCTGCCCGGCAACATCCCCACCGAGATCGAGGCCATCTTCGAGATCGACTGACCGCGCATGGCGGACGACTGGCACACGCTCGCCAGCCCGGACGAGATCCCCTCGCCCGCCCTTCTGCTTTATCCGGATCGTGTCGGGGAAAATATTCGGCGCATGGTTGCCGCCGTTGGCCAGGCGGAGCGGTTGCGGCCCCACGTCAAGACGCACAAGATGGCAGAGATGGTGCAGATGCAGCTCAAGGCCGGCATCGGCAAATTCAAGTGCGCCACCATCGCCGAGGCGGAGATGCTTGGCCAAGCCAGCGCAAAAGACGTGCTGCTGGCCAACCAGCCGGTCGGCCCGAACGTCGCCCGACTGCTGGGCTTGGCTGGCTGGTTTCGCGAC
Organism: uncultured Verrucomicrobiota bacterium; assembly: GCA_913030945.1. Taxonomy (GTDB): domain Bacteria; phylum Verrucomicrobiota; class Verrucomicrobiia; order Limisphaerales; family UBA1096; genus UBA1096. The sequence continues at coordinate 3,141 of CAJWEP010000024.1, read as the reverse complement.
GTCCGGTTTTCCACCATCGCCGACGACGCCGGGGCCGTGGGCGCCCTGGCCGAGGCCGCCCTGGCGGCCGGCATCACCCTGCCGATCTGGCTCGATCTCGATGTGGGGATGGGCCGCACCGGCATCGCACCCGGCCAAGCGGCCATCACACTGTACAAACTCATCGATCAACTGCCCGGCATCGAGCCGGCGGGACTGCATCTCTACGACGGCCACCTGCACGACAGCGACCCGGCCGAGCGCCTGGCCAAGTGGCAGACGATGATGGACGAAGTGCGCTCGTTCCGCACCGAACTCGAGACCGCCGGTTTGTCGGTACCGGGTGTGGTTGGCGGTGGCACGCCGACGTTTCCGTTTCACACACAGCACACCGACCATGAGTGCAGCCCCGGCACAACGCTGCTTTGGGACTTCGGCTATCGCGACAAGTTCTCCGACCTCGATTACCAAAACGCCGCCGTGCTGCTCACACGCGTCATCAGCAAACCGGGCAACAACTTCATCACCTTGGACCTCGGCCACAAGGCGGTCGCGGCGGAGAATCCGCATCCGCGCGTGCAGTTCATCGGCCTCGACGACGCCGAGGCGATCGTGCACAGCGAGGAACACCTCACGCTCCGCACGGCAAACGCGGCAGATTTCAAGGTCGGCGACTGCCTGTATGGCATCCCCCGGCACATCTGCCCGACCGTCGCGCTGTACGACCGGGCGCACGTGATCCGCGGCGGTAAACTCGCCGACCAGTGGCAGATCGCCGCCCGCGCCCGCAAACTGACGTACTGACATGAGCGACCCCGCCCAAGCCGAAGCTAACAGCCTGCGCCAAAGCCGGCGTGAGTTGTGGCTTATCCTGCTGGCCTGGCTGGGGTGCGCGATCTGGGTAATCAGCTACTGCTCCATCAACGGTTATGACCTCGCACCGGGGGAGGTATCCACCGTGCTGGGGTTTCCCAACTGGGTGTTTTGGGGAGTCGTGGTGCCTTGGATGATCGCCAATGCCTTCACTTTCTGGTTCTGCCTAGGCTTCCTGAGGAACGATGAGGACGAGGAGGAGTCCCCATGAACGAAACTGCCGCCGGCAGCACCGCCAACTCGGCCCTCGTCAGCTTTGCGATTTACCTGCTCGGCGTCTTTTTCCTCGCCTGGCTCTCGAGCCGTGTCCGCCAACGGAAAGAGTTCGTAGGTGAATATTTCCTGGGCAGTCGCAGCCTCGGCCTATGGGCGTTCGCGCTGACCTTCGCGGCGACCAGCGCCTCCGGCGGCAGTTTCATGGGTTTCCCGTCGTTGATTTACACCCACGGCTGGGTGCTTGCGCTGTGGATTGCCAGCTACATGCTGGTGCCGCTCATCGGCATGGGCCTGCTGGGCAAACGAGTGAACCGGCTCGCACGCCAGTCCGGCGCAGTGACGATTCCCGACCTCATCAAGGCGCGTTTCCGCTCCGAGGCGGTTGGGATGATCGCCACGCTGCTGGTGCTCTTCTTCATGTTTTTCTACCTGCTCGCCCAATTCAAGGCCGGCAGCAAAATCATGACCACCCTGCTTGAGGATGTCGCCATCTATCAATCGGCTGTCAACGCCATCGGCGGCGCAATCGACGGACTGCCGTGGATCGGCAGCGCGGAGCCGGACTACGTGCTGTGCCTCCTGGTGTTCGCGTTCTCGGTGATCGTGTACACGGCATTCGGCGGCTTCCGCGCGGTGGTGTGGACCGACGTGATGCAGGGCATCGTCATGGGTATCGGGGTAATCATCCTGCTGTTTCTCACGCTTGGCCAAGTGGGCGGACTGACCAAGGCCACCGAGCAGTTAAAGGAGATGACGCCGCCCGAGACCGGCAACGGCATCATCACGCTTGGCCAGGCGCAGGCCAAGCCAGTGACACTGCCCAAGGGCGACTGGGTGCGCCTGGCCGATGGTGGCATCGCCCGTCTGGCCGAGCAGGCCAGCTTGGCCAAAGGCGAAACTCGGGTCGAAGCCAAGCTGCTCAGGATCACAACACCGGCTGAAGTGGAACGCATCCCGCCGACCCAGTTTGGTTTCCCTGTGAGCGCCACGTTCACGGCGGATGAAACCGGGGGCTACGGCAAGGGGCGCAAGGGGGTGTACGTCAGCGCGCCGGGGCCGCATCCGGAAAGGGAAGACGGCTTCCTCAACGTATGGGTCGCAATCAGTTTCTTTTTCTTCTGGGCCTTCGGCTCCGCCGGGCAGCCGAGCAACATGGTTCGCCTGATGGCGTTCAAGGGCACCAACGTCCTGCGCAACGCCATCCTCACCGTGTCGATCTACTACACGGTCATCTATCTTCTGTTGGTGGTGATCTTCTGCTGTGGCCGCATCCTCCTCCCTGGCATGGAGGTGGACTCGGATCGTATCATGCCGGAACTTGCCGCCAAGGTCACCAGCAACGCCGGCGTGCCTTGGCTTGCCGGCCTGCTGCTCGCGGCGCCGTTCGCCGCGGTAATGTCCAGCGTGGACAGCTTCCTGCTGATGGTCTCCTCGTCAGTGGTGCGGGATATCTATCAAAACCGGGTGAACCCCAGCGCCAGCGAAAGGCAGCTGAAACGGCTCTCCTACCTTGTCACGGTGGTGGTGGGGACATTGGCCATGCTCGCCGTGCTCAACCCGCCTCAATACCTGCAGGACCTGATCGTGTTTGCCACGAGTGGTTTGGCCGGCTGTTTCCTGATGCCGATTCTGCTTGGCCTTTACTGGCCGCAAATGACCGCCAAGGGAGCCATCGCAGGAATGTTGGGCGGATTGAGCTGCCATCTCTCACTTTACATCGCCGGATACTTGATCGAGGACAAATTCGCCGCCTACCAGTTACTGGAACTCAACCCCTTTATCTGGTCCTTGACCGTGTCCGGCCTGTTGGGCTGGCTCTGCTCGCTGTGCCAATCCAAAACGCCAAAAACCAACTAAAAAGGCTGGCTGTTTGGATCACGGTTGGTCGTCCATAGGGAAAAGAGCCAGGCTCGTATGGCTCTGGCGTCAAGAACGGTTTGCCTCAACAAATAATTTGGAGTTTTCTTATTCAACATCAATATCTTACATCAAATGCCCCGGATTAAGGGAGCTTTTTTATGTTTCAATAAGCCTTCTAACAGGCTAATTTCTCGCCCTGCCTCTATTGGATTC
>CAJWEP010000023.1 GCA_913030945.1 uncultured Verrucomicrobiota bacterium | reverse complement strand
GCGCCCACGCCGAGAACGCAATAGGCCACATGGTTGAGCGACGAGAAGGCAAGCAGGCGCTTGAGATCGGTCTGTCGCAATGCGAGGAACGCGCCCCACAGGATCGTCACCAGCGCGAAGGTCATCAGCGTACCGGCGTGCTGCTGCAGTTGCTCAGGGAAAATGGGAACGATGAGTCGCAGGAAACCGTAGACGCCCATTTTCGACATCACGCCGGTGAGCAGCATGGTCACCGGTGTCGGCGCGGCGGCGTACGCTGGCGCCTGCCAGATGTGAAGCGGCGCGAGAGGCACCTTCACCCACAGTCCGGCGAGGACAGCGCAGAAGATCAGCGGGCTGACGCTAACGTCTTTTTTGGCGAGTTCGATGAAGTCAAAGGTGCCGGTTTGCTGGTACAAAAACAGGAAGCCCAGCAGCATCGCCACGCTACCCAGCACGGTAAACAGAAAAAAATTCAGCGCTGCACCGTGCCGTTCCTCGCCTTTGCCGAAGAGCTTGATGAGAAAGAAGGGTGGCACCAGCGCCAGTTCCCAATACAGGAACCAATGGAAAAAGTTCAGCGCAGTGAAGGTGCCAAACAGGCCGGTGAACAGGAGACTGAGCAGCACGAAATAGGTGCGCGGCCGGTCGGTGTGCTGCCACGAAGCCAGCACAACGAGAGGCGCGAGCAGCGCCGACAACAGCAGCACCAGCGCGTTGGTGCCGTCCAAGCCCACGAAGTACGACACCATTGTTTTGTTCTTCTTTTCCGCTGCCGTCGTTTGATCAGTGTCAAGCTGTGAAATCCACTCCACCTTTTCCATAAACTTCAGATCCCCAGGTTGCTCGTTAAACTGCAAAAGCATCCACACCGCGAGGGCCAACGACACCAGCGCACCGGCCAGCGCCACCGCGCGGGCACGGCGTTCCGGCAGGGCCAAAATCAGCACGGCCGCCACCATCGGGGCCAATGTGAGTGCGGTGATCATTTCATCCAGGACACCAGCAACCCCAGTGCGACCGCGCCGAGCGCGATGAGGCGGAGGTAGCCGGGGAGAAAGCCGTTTTGCGGGCGGGTCACGGCGTGGCCGGCCGAGCGAAGCCGGTTGCACATGCCGTCGAAGGCCAGCGTGTCGATCAATTTACGGTCGCCGCCGACAGCGAAGGCGTTGCCAATCCTGTCCGCCAGCAGTACCGCCAAGTCGCGTACGAAGTGCAGCAGTTCGTTGAGTTGTTCGAAGATGACGATGGCCAACGCCCACAAGCGGCCCACCGTGGCGGCGTACAGTTCGTCGAACCACAACTTGCGTACGAGCGGCGTGACGGCGAGCGGATCTGCCGCTTGGCCAAGCGCGCGGCCTCGATAAATCAGCCAGCCAAGCGCAATACCCCCCAGCGCCACCGCCATGCTCACGGCGATGACAAAGTTGTCGTGTATAAGTTTCCCTTGCAGTTTGGCAAAAATTGATTTTTCCAAAACCATCCCCATGCCGAGGGCAAACAGCGCCAAAATGACCAGTGGCGTGGTCATTGTCACTGGGCTTTCGTGCGGCGTTTTGCAGCCGCGGTATTCGCCCGCAAACACGTACAGGCACTGGCGCGTCATGTACACCGCTGTGAGCAGTGAGGCTGCGGCGGCGATCCAGAAAACAGGTCTCATCAACGGTTCTTCCCACGCGGCGGCAAGGATTTGATCCTTGCTATAATAACCGCTAGTGACGAATGGCAATGCCACCAGTGCCGCTGTGCCGCAAAGGTAGGCGATGGAGGTCACGCGCATGGGTTTCCAAATGCCGCCCATCTTGCGGATGTCTTGTTCCTCGTGGCAACCGTGGATGATCGAGCCCGCACCGAGGAAGAGCAGCGCCTTGAAGAAGGCGTGTGTGAGCAAATGAAACATGCCCACCGCCACGCCGCCCACACCCAGCCCCACCATCATCAGGCCGAGTTGGCTCACTGTGGAGTAGGCCAGGATGCGTTTAATGTCGTATTGGCCAAGGGCAATGAATGCAGCAATAAGTGCGGTGATTGCGCCTGTCCAAGCCACCACCGGCAGCGTGCCGCCATTCTCAAAGAGCGGCATGGTGCGTGCCACGAGGAACACACCGGCTGCCACCATCGTCGCCGCGTGGATCAGCGCGCTGACCGGCGTGGGTCCTTCCATCGCGTCCGGTAGCCACACATGCAGCGGCAGTTGACCGGACTTACCCACCGCGCCCATGAACAGTAGCAAGCTGATCATCGCCGAGGCCTTGAGGCCAAGCACGGTCGCGCCGATCGGCAACTCGAGCAGTCCTTGGCCACTGTCATAAAGCGTCAGCGTGCCAGTCGTCTTGAACGCCAGCAGGATGCCGATGAGAAAACCCATGTCGCCGATGCGGGTGACGATGAACGCCTTTTTGCCAGCCGCGGCTGCCTCCGGCTTGTGGAACCAGAAACTGATGAGTAAGTACGACGCGACGCCGACAATCTCCCAGCACATGAACAGCAGTAAGAGGTTATTGACCAATACGAGGCCAAGCATCCCGGCAGCAAACAACGACAGGTAGCAGAAGAATCGGGCCATGCGTTCGTCCTCTTTCATGTAGCCGGCGGAGTAGATGAAAATGAGCAGGCCGACGAAGGTGACCATTGCGGCCATCACACCAGTAAGTGGGTCGAGTACGAAACCAAAATTGATGACGGTATCGTTGCCGACGGTGAGCCATTCAAAATCAAATGTCAGGGGATCATCCGTCGGCTTCATGCCGCATGCCTCTTTCAGTGCCGAGAGTGCCAAGCCGCAGGAGGCGAGCATCGCGACGATGGCTACACCGGCGGCGCGCCGACCATTCTGCAGCGCGCACGTCAAGGCGGCGGCCAGCAGTGGTAGCAGGGGTATGAGGGCCAAGGTCGTGGTACTCATTCTTCCCTTAACGTGTCCATTGACTCCAAGTCCACGGTTTTGAAATGCCGATAAACCGCAATCATCAAGGCCAAGCCCACGGCCACTTCAGCAGCCGCCACGGCGATCGCGAACAGCGTGAACAACGGCCCGTGCAGCAGCGCGGGGTTTTCGCTGTAACGCCAAAAAGCGATGAAGTTTAGGTTGGCGGCGTTGAGCATAATCTCGACGGAAAACAGCACGACGATGGCATTGCGTCGCGTGAACGCGCCCATCAACCCAACGCAAAATAGCAGCGCCGCCAAAATGAGGTAATGGTGCAAAGTCATTCCGGTGAATCCTCCTCCTTGGGCATGCGAACGCCCTGCGCCGCGGTGACTGCACCGATGAGAGCAGCTGTGAGCAACAACGCCAGCACCTCCAGCGTGACCACGTATGGGTTCATCAACTTGTGACCTAGTTCCTTGACCGAGGGGTCGATCGTCTGGGCGGCTTTCGGGGGTGGCAATTGCTGGATGGCTGGCAGCAACAGCACAACAAACACCGCGGCAGTCACCACGAGCCCCCAGAACCAGCCACGTGAGGTTACTCGGCGGTCGTCATCGCCCGTGACACGCTCCGTGAGCATGATGGCAAACAGCAGTAAAATGCCCACCGCACCGATATACACGAGCACCTGAACCGCTGCGATGAACTCGGCGAGCAGCAGTAAAAACAACCCCGACAAACCCGCGAAGAAAACCAGCAATGCGAACACACCGTGAATGAGATTGCGCTTGCGCACCGCAACCAGCGCACCGAATACGGCGATGACGGACAAGATCCAAAATGCAACTACCTCGTTCATTCAGCGTACTTGTACTCGCGCGGGCGCACTTTGCCGCGGTTCAGTTGGTTCAGTCCACTGGCGGCACCATACAAAACCGCGAACGAGATCACCCAAGTGATCACCGTGATAATTGTGTTGTCTAGTTGTTCCGCGTGCCAAGCGAAGCCGGCCACGAGGATGTTCAGAATGGAAAGCGGCAGCATGAATTTCCACGCAAAACCCATCAACTGGTCGACTCGCAGGCGGGGCAGGGTGCCTCGCAGCCAAATCATCACTGCGATAAGGGCGAATATTTTTGCGAGAAACCACACGGCCGACAGCCCTGGAAATGCTTCCGTGGCCAAACCTTGATCCTCCGGATTCATCGTCACGCCGGGGCCATCGCCGCCGCCAAGGAATAGCGTCACGGCCAGACCGCTGATGGCGAACATGGCGATATATTCACCGAGGAAAAAGAGCGCAAACTTGAAACCGCTATACTCTGTGAAGTAGCCGGCGATGATCTCGCTCTCGGCCTCGGGCAGATCGAACGGGGAACGGTTGGTTTCCGCCAGCGCGGCGATGAAGAAAATGACAAAGGCCGTGAATCCCCACGGGGAGAGAATAAACCAATATTCATCCGCTTGCTCTTTGACGATCTCGGCGGCGTTGAGGCTGCCGACCATCATCACCACGATGACAGCGGAAAGCACGAGTGGGATTTCATAGCTGACCATTTGCGCGACGGCGCGTATGCCGCCGAGTAGCGAGTACTTGTTGCGAGATGCCCAGCCAGCCATGAAAACTGCGAGCGTGTTAAGGCCGGTGATGGCGAAAAAGAAAATGACCGCACCATCCAGCATGAAGGGCTTTACTAAACCTTGAATGTTCTTGATCCAGGGGAAATTAAGGGGGAGGAAGCACAACACGAGCATCGCGGGGATGAGTGCTAGGATGGGGGCGAGAAGGTGAAACAGGCGGTCGGCACCCCTCGGGACGATGTCTTCCTTGAAAATCATCTTGATGCCGTCAGCGGCCGGTTGGCCAAGGCCGAAGAGGCCGATGCGTGTGCATGGGATACCCACCTTGTTGGGGCCGATGCGGTTTTGGATGCGGGCTAGAGCCTTGCGCTCGAGCCATGTGGTGAAGGCGAAAAGTGTCGCGAAAATCAACATTAGCGGCACGGTGGCGATGAGAATGTCTGTGAGGGTGAGGGGTTCGAGGCTCATTCGGCAACCTCCTTCTTCTCATCACCAGCTTCGGTTTCAGCCCCGGCTTTTGCCTCAGCTTTCTTTTTGGCGGCCTCGGCGGCAGCTTTTTTCTTGGCTTCCTTGGCTGTTTTTTCGTCGGCGATCCGCTTGTCCCGGGCGGCGGCTTCCTCGGGATGAATTTTGTGGTAGTAGTCGTTGCTCTTGAGCAAATCCCCTTGATGCAGCAGCAGTCCGCCGAAGCGGTTCGGCGTGCTCAACTCGAACTGGCTATTCATCACAATGGCATCGAACGGGCAGACCTCCACGCAAATCTGGCAGCTCATGCACACCGATACGTCGATGTCGAAAGTTGCGGGATAAAACTGCATCTTGCCGCTGGAGTCCTCTTTTTTCTCGGTGCTCTTTTCGATGTAAATGCATTGTGGGGGACAACTGCGCTCGCAGATTTGGCAGGCGACGCAGCGGATGGTGTCCATCGGTTCGCTGCCGTCATGCAGCAGCATGGGGAAGTTGCGGCTGTAATTGGTGACGGTGGTGGTGTCGCGAAGTTGTTCGCCTTCCTCTTTTGGGTAATCACCGGCGTGCTGAGGCAGGCTGCCTTCGGTTCGCCACGAATAATCGTTCGTGGGGAGGCGCTCCCTGTGGAAATATGAGCCCACAAAGTTGCGGAACGTCACCGCCATGCCCTTGAAAATGCCACTGCCAAGCAGGGTCATCGATCCACCTCCCCGAGGACTATATCGATGCTGCCGAGGATGACGACGGCATCGGCGATTTTCTGGCTAAGGCACATGTCGCGCAGCACGGTGAGATTGATGAGCGACGGCGGCCGCACACGGTAGCGATACGGCTTGGGCGTGCCGTCGGCGATCAGGTAAAACCCAAGCTCGCCCTTGGGCCCCTCGACGCGAGCGTACGCTTCGGCTGGCTTGGGCTTAAAGATTTTTGGCGCTTTACCGATGATGTCGCCCCCGGGAATATCACGCAGCGCCTGCTTTAAAATCTCGATGCTTTCCCGCATCTCAAGCATGCGAATCATGAACCGGTCATAGCAGTCGCCCACATCGTCATCGGTGTATGGCACGCGAAACTTGAACCGATTGTAGATGCCGTACTGGTCAACTTTTCGAATGTCGTAATTCACGCCGCTGGCGCGAAGCATCGGGCCGGTGATACCCGCGCTGATGGCTAGGTCACGGGATAAACATCCTACGCCTTGTGTGCGACTGAGGATGATCTCGTTTTCGCAGAGGAGCTTTTCATACTCGTCGAGAAAATCCGGAAAGCGATCGACCACCTCCCGAGTGCGGTCGAGCCATCCTTCCGGCACATCGTTGCGGAGGCCTCCGAAGCGGAAGTAATTGCACATCATCCGGGCGCCACTGGCCTGTTCAAACAAGTCCATAATTTTTTCGCGTTCGCGAAAGGCATAGAGCAGGGGGGTGCCCAGCGCCCCGAGGTCATTGATGAAAAAGCCGACGAGCGAGATGTGGTTCACCAGTCGCGTGAGCTCCGCCATGATCACGCGCAAATACTCGGCGCGCTCCGGCACTTCAATTTCCACCAACTTTTCGGCCGCGAGTGCGTAGGCCCAGTTGTTGGTCATGCTGTTGAAGTAATCAAGGCGATCGGTGAACGGCATGCTCGCGAGGTAGCTCATGTTCTCGGCAAGCTTCTCGTGGTTGCGGTGCAGGTAGCCGAACACCGGTTGCAAATCCACAACCGTTTCGCCGTCCAACTTCACATCCATCCGGAACACGCCGTGCGTGCTGGGATGATGCGGCCCCATCGAAACTTCCAGCAGACTGGTTTCCAGTCCGTCCTGCTGAATCAACTCGTAGTTGGGTGCTGTGGCTGTGGGGCTGCTCAAACGATGACTTTCCCCCTCTGATGCCTCTCCAAAACCTCGTCGTGCGGCGTGGGCTCCCACTCGTAGTCGAACGGCTCGGTGTAATCCTTCCGCATGGGGTGCCCCTCGAACTCGTCCCACATCAAAATGCGTCGTTGATCGGGATGCCCCATGAAGTTCACGCCAAACAAGTCGTAAACCTCCCGTTCCTGCAGTTCGCAACTCCGCCACACCGGCGTGAGTGATTCGACTTCCGGTTGTTCGCGGTTGGTGCGCTGTTTTAAAACGAGCGGGCCGGTTTGTTTTTGCATGGAATAAAGATGATAGACGATGTCCATGCGGCTGGGTTCGATCCGGATCACTGTTTCCGTCTTGCCTGCCTCGTTTGTCACCTTTTCCTTGATTTCACGCTCAAGGTAATCGACTCCGGTGACGTTGCTGCAGTAATCGAGCAAAAACGCATCATTGTCGCGGAGCCATGTCGCGATCTTCGCAGCCTGGGCCGCAGGTACGACGAGCGCGCCAGCTTCCTCATCCCATTCCAGACCCGGGAATTTCCCGAGGATCGGTTCGTGGCCCACAGTGTGGCTCATGCGGTGGCTTCTTCCAGCGGCTTGACGTTGGGATTGGTCGGGGGCTGCCACACATCCGGGTTGTAGGGAGGCTCGAGATCCTTGCCGGTAAATTCCGGCACCGTATACTGCCGCCGGCCTTTCGTGAAAGCCGGGTCCGACTTGATATCCTGCGTGCGGATTTTCTCCTGCAAATAGTTCAGCGACTGCAGCACCGCCTCCGGCCGCGGCGGGCAGCCCGGCAGGTACACGTCCACCGGGATGTAGCGGTCGATGCCCTTGAGCACGTTATAGCCCTGCTTGAACGGTCCGCCCGAGATGGCGCACGCGCCCATCGCGATCACCCACTTGGGTTCCGGCATCTGATTGAAAATTCGAACCACCTGCGGCGCCATTTTCTTGGTGACCGTGCCGGAGACGATCATCAGGTCGGCCTGGCGCGGGGTGGGACGAAACACTTCCGACCCGAAACGTGATATGTCAAAACGGGACGTGGCCGACGCAATCATTTCGATCGCACAACAGGCCAGGCCGAATGTTAGAGGCCAGACCGAGCCGCCGCGCGCCCAGTTGTAGAGGTAATCGACCTTTGACACAATCACCCCGGCACGCTCCAGTTCCGTACGTGTCGTGTTGTCGAGATCGATGTCGGGTGATGTGTTTGAGGTTGTCATTTCCAGGTCAGCACTCCCTTGAGCCAGAGATAAATCAAACTTTCAGCCAAAAGCAGAATAAACACCCCCATAGCCAGGAACGCCCCAAATGACAGCCCCTTGAAAGCCACCGCCCACGGGTAGATGAATACCACCTCAATGTCGAAAATCACAAACGCCAGCGCGTACAGATAGTATTGCACTTTGAACTGCACCCACGGATCGCCTTTCGACTCTAGCCCGCACTCGAAGGCCGACTCCTTGATGTCGCCCGGCTTGCGCGGTGCGAGGATCGCCGCGAGAATGAGCGGCGCGCAGGCAAATCCCACTGCCAGCAACACCATCACGGTCAGGATTAGGTAGGCGGAATACGGGTCGTTGGTCGCACCGACGTGCGGCAGGACACTGTTCACGGTCGAGAGCAACTCAGGCTGCATTTTACTACTTGTCGATTTTGGCACTGCGATCCCGCCGTGGCTGGAATCGACGACTCCCTGTTGGGGGCGCATGGTTCGGTTTCACCGGCAGAAGTCAAGACTCTCTTTGCTTCAGGGAGTGGGCTCGCTTGGCCAAGCTCCCGGCCGGACGACCAAGCCAGCCCGAACAGCAGCAGTAATTGATAATGGAACCGGTACGGCATGCTTACTCCCGTCGGGGCATGCGAATAGGCGAAACAGCTGCGCTTGACTATCCATTTTTTGAGTCTCTGCCTCGACTGCGGGATTATGCCTTAACGGAGTGAACGGCAGTCGCCATCAACCGGAGAACTTGCTCCAATGTCCAGTTGAGCTTGACAGTGAGTGCTGGAAATATAAATTGCACGCAGCGATTTGAGACGGAGATTGAGTTCAGGAACGGGTGCACGCCTGGGTCGGTTGCCGGAACGTCATCCGCGTTGACCGGATAGTCTAGATGACTGGAGTCAGTCAGGATTATTCTGTTCGTACCGTTGGGAATCCTGATTGCGTGTCAGTGCGCGTTGGCGTGGTGGATGGCAATTCATGGGTGAGAGTTGGCTGTGCGGCAAATGAGCGCAGAATTCTATGAGTAAAGCAGACCTGAATAATTACATCGGGGGAGAGTGGACCTGTTCAGGCACTCAAGGGTATTGCGATGTGGAGAACCCCTCCACCGGGCAGGCGGTCGCCCGGGTGCCGCTCTCCTCGCCTGAGGAGGCGGAACAGGCCGTCGCTGCAGCCAAGGCGGCATTTCCGGAATGGAGCGCCACGCCGGTTTCCCGGCGTTGTGATTTCCTTTTTAAACTGACCGATCTGCTTCGGGGCAAAGCTGAAGAACTGGCGCGACTGATCTCCGAGGAGAATGGCAAGTCACTGCCGGACTCCCGGGCTGAAGTCAAAAGAGCCTTGGAAAACGCTGAGGTGGCCTGCGGGATGCCGCTGCATCAGCAGGGTGACAAACTCATCAACGGTGCGGCTGGCATTGACGGTGAGGTGCTTCGTCTGCCGGTGGGAGTGTTTGGCATGATAGCGCCGTTCAACTTTCCGCTCATGGTGCCATTCTGGTTTTTCCCCTACGCCCTTGCCACCGGCAACACGTATGTGATCAAGCCGTCGGAGCAGGCCCCGTGCAGCATGCAACGGGTGGCGGAGATGATTGAGGAGTGTGGGTTTCCACCCGGGGTGTTTAACCTCGTCCATGGGGATCGAGTGGCGGCGGAACGGCTCCTCGAGCATCGGGATGTTCAGGGCATTTCGTTTGTAGGCACTTCCCGGGTTTGCCGGACGGTGGCGGTGCGCTCAGCTGAGACCAACAAACGTTGCCAGGCGCTGGGCAGTGCAAAAAACCATTTAGTCGTGATGCCGGATGCCAAGATTGATCCCGTCATTCGAAACATGATCTCATCCTGCTACGGTTGCGCAGGGCAGCGGTGCATGGCTTCCTCGGCGATTATTTGCGTGGGTGACGAGGTTTGCCAAACCGTGACGGATGCTTTCTTGAAGGCTTCCCGAGGCGTTCGAGTTGCGTCACCGCTTGATCCTGAAGTTGCCAGCGAGTCGATGTTGATGGGCCCCGTAATTTCAGCCAAGGCCAAGCGGTTCATCCTGGACATGATTCAGGTCGGTGTGGATGAGGGGGCAACCTTGGCGTTGGACGGCCGGGGCTTGGAGGTGGAGGGCTGTCAAGGGGGACACTTCATCGGGCCAACGGTGTTCACGGATGTCAAGCCGGGGATGAAAATCCATCAAACCGAGATCTTCGGGCCGGTGGTGGTGATCCTCAAGGTGGCAACGCTTGACGAGGCGATCCAAGTCATCAACGACCACCAATACGGCAACGGGGCATCCATCTATACCCAGAACGGCCATTATGCTCGAGAGTTCAAACTCAGGACGCGAGTAGGCATGGTCGGGGTGAACGTTGGGATACCGGCGCCGGTGGCATCGCTTCCGTTTGGCGGCATGAAGGACTCCATTTTTGCCGATGTAAAGGCTCAAGGGAAAGCGGTCGTTCAGTTTTTCACCGAGCCAAAAGTGATCACGGAACGTTATTGGCCGGAGGATTAATGTCCCTGTTTCCCGTTGTTCCGAGGGACAGTTCGCGAGCATCGATTGATCCGGTTTGCGCCGCTTGGCAGATGTCCATGAATGATCTGCCGTGAGTGTCACACAAGCGCCGGAGTTTTTTGATCCGTTCCAACCCGGATCCACGCAGGAAACGGGTACACTTCCGCGAGTCAAGGGATGCGGCTTCATTCCAGACGGCACGACCTGCCATTACACCGCTTGCGCCGGACTCGCATGCAACCCGGGCCTGGTCGAGAAACGTGTCAAAGGGAACACCTGCCGATAAAAGAACCCAAGGGACAGGGCAGGCTTGGCTCAACTCGCTGCAGGCGGTCTGCCACTTGACCAAATCGTGGGATTCCGAGATGTTATACGGGAATTCAGCCTTGAGCACATCGGCTCCAAACGGGGTAAGGCGACGGGCGGATTCGATGACAACATCCTTCAACTCGTCCGATGACAATTTAACTCCGGGCGCCTCCGGCTTGAAGGAGAGAGGTTCAAGATAGAGAGGGACATCATGCTGCGCACAGGCCAAGCCAACGCCCTTCACCAACGCCTCAGTCTGGGCTGCACTCGGGGAGTTGGGGTGATAATAGACCAACAGTTTTACGCCTGATGCTCCGACAAGGGAGGATTGCTGCACACTCCAGTCTTGGATGAGGTGAGTTTTCAGGATTGCTGGATCGCCGGTGGAACCGGTGTCCATGGCCACGATCAATGCCGCTTGCCCCGGCAAGGCTCCGGATGTGAGACAGGGCGCCACGCCGGTTTCCGGGTCCAAGAGCACGGCTGAGCATTCGGGCGCCAACTCACGAACCACCTCCTGTTTAAATGTTGCTACGGCCTTGTTCAACGAAACCACTCCGGCTTGGCTGGCCAAGGCGTGGCGAAGCGGTCCCCGATGATCAATTGCCAGTATGGTGAACGTCCCTTGGTTGCTGGACGCCTGTTGCAAACGGCGCCATTTGCCGATCGTCACTTCCACGAGTGTTGCAACTGTAAAGCAGTCATTGTATTTCCCCGATACTCACGGGGCGATTTTCCTGACAGGAGAGGAGCGCCGCTTTCCCCATTACCACAGGGATTCTTGATTCGTGCCCCGAAACCGGTGAGTTACCCCCGTTCAATGAAACCTTGATGAACTCCCTCATTTCCTCCAGATAACTATCTTGATAGCGTTCCAGAAAGTAGTTCAACGGTGGATCCTTGTAGATTTTGTCCGCGCTGGAAATCTGGGCTGTGTTGGGATGTACGTTGTCGATAGCAATCTTGCCGTTGCTCCCGAACACTTCTGCTCGTTGATCGTAGCCAAAGACAGCTTGTCTGCTGTTTTCGATGATGCCGATCGCTCCATTGGCGAATTTCAACATGACCATGACCGTGTCCAAGTCACCAATCTCTGCAATTGAAGGATCAATCAGGGCGTTTCCGACGGCGTATATTTCGGTGATATCGGCACCGATGAGAAAGCGGGCCATGTCAAGATCATGAATGGTCATGTCCATGAAGATGCCGCCTGATTTATCGAGATACTCCCTGGGTGGCAGAGCGGGATCGCGGCTGATAATGTGGAGTTGATGCGGGATGCCGATTTCTCCGGTTGTCACTGCCTTGCGAATTCTCTGAAAGTTCGGGTCAAATCGCCGATTGAACCCAATCTGCAAAACAATACCGGCTTGATCTGCGGCATCCAAAGCGTCGTCGATGCGGTCAAGATCGAAATCGATCGGTTTTTCACAAAAGACATGCTTCCCGGCTTTTGCCGCCTCAGCGATGATCGGGGCGTGCGTGTCTGTACTTGAACAAATGACCACCGCATCGATATCACTGTTGCCTATCACATCACGGTGGTCTGTGCCGGCGTGAGGTATTCGAAAATTTTGGGCACAGGCTAGGGCGTTTGACTCGACGATGTCGGTCACCATACAAAGGTTCGACTGCGGAATCGATCGAGACAGGTTCCGGGCGTGTATTTGCCCAATTCTGCCTGCGCCAATGAGGCCCACGTTGAGAACATCTCTGTTCATCACATATCAAAAGCCAATTGAGCGAAGGAATTCCAGATTGCGTCGGGCGCTCTCCCTGGGGCTTCCCATGCCCGGCAATACGTCTTGTTCAACCAACGCCCATCCGGTGTATTGCCGTGCTTCGAGCCAATTTTTCACGGCCTTGAAATCGACGTCGCCCTGTCCCAGTTCACAGAAAACCCCGTTTTTCACGGCTTCGAAATAATCAATTCCTTCTTCACGGCTCGTTTGTACAGTTCCCGGATGACAATCCTTGAAATGAACATACCAAATTCGATCCGCAAACCGATCTAACCCCTGGGTTATTGTGTCTGCCCCGAGTTGGCCGGAGCCGTAAAGGTAGTGACCCGTGTCAAAGACCAGCCCCAAAACATCAGGATCCGTCATCTCAAGCAATTGCCCGATCTCGTCCGGTGTCTCGATAAAGCCCGAGCAATGATGGTGGAATACGGTGCGGATTCCGGTTTGTTCCTTGACCTGCAGCGCGATTTGGTTTGCTCCTTCTGCGAAGCACCGCCATTGGGTTTGGGTGAGGCTTAGTTCAGGAGTGATTCTTCCGGCGTGATGGGTGCGCTGTGGGTCGATGCCGTTTTCATCAGAGAGCACCAGAAAAGGGGGAGTGTCGGCTTTTGCCCTTTGTTGAACCTGTGCCAGGAGATTCGCGGTCTTCAGCGCGTTGGCCAAGCCGGAGGCATGTTTCTCCGGATGCTTCAACGCCACAGGTACGAACGCACCCAAAAGGGTCAAACTGCGGCGGCCCAACTCCTGATGTAATTTCTCGGGATCCGTTGGCATAAATCCCCAGTCTCCAAGTTCGGTGCCCTTGTATCCGGTCTCGGTGAGTTCATCGAGCATTTGAGAATAACCGATGCTTTCCCCTTCAAGACCTTCAAATTCAAGGCTGCCCCAAGAGCAGGGCGCATTGCCGATACCTATGCTGCTCATGATTGCTGTTGTTGTGCCGGTCCTAGTGGAAATATTTCTCTGATGGACGTTTTTCCAGCCAGCGCTTTCTCGATTCGCGCACCGAGTCCATTTCGCTGACTTCTGCCACCGGCACGTCCCACCAAGTGTCATAATTCGGCACCCCCACGTAGCGATCATTCCGGATGTAGATGACCGATGTCTTGTCAACGCCCTTGGAATCTTCCAGCGCCTTCCGGAAATCTTCCAAGGTTTCACACCGGGTGACGTGAGCGCCCAGAGATTCTGCGCTCATGGCGAGATCCACGGGTAGCATTTTCACTTCTTCCCCGTCCGCGTCGCTGGGAAGTCGCTGCTCCTTGGGGAAGGCGTAGCGCGTGCCGAATCCATCCTGTCCGAGTGACCGGCTTAAGCCGCCGATGCTGTTGAAGCCGGAGTTGTCCATCAAGACGATCGTCAATTTGAAATCTTCCTGGATCGAAGTGATGATTTCGTTGCCCAGCATGAGGTAACTTCCGTCTCCCACCATGACATAAACATTTCGAGATGGATCTGCCATTTTGATTCCAAGCCCACCGGCGATTTCATAGCCCATGCAGCTATAACCATATTCGAGGTGGAAATTCTTGGAATGCCGGGTTCTCCATAGTTTGTGGAGATCCCCTGGCATGCTTCCGGCGGCATTGATCATCACGCCGTCCGGATCGCTCAATTCGTTGACTGCGCCTATGAGTTCCCCCTGACTCGGCACCGGTTTGTTGCGAATGGCGTAAATGCTGTCCACTTCGGATTCCCATTCCTCGTGCAGTTTCTGGCATTGTTCCCGGTAATCGGCGGCCACCTGATACCCATCCAGTGCGCTGGTCAACTCTTCAAGTGTCACCCGGGCGTCTCCGATTAACGGCAGAGCGTAGTGCTTGTGGGAGTCAAAGGAAGTCACGTTGATGTTTATGAATTTGACTCCAGGGCACTGAAACGCTGTTTTGCTGGCAGTCGTAAAGTCGCTGTACCGGGTGCCAATTCCGATGACTAGATCGGCATCTCTGGCAATCCGGTTGGCGGCGAAGTTGCCGGTGACGCCGATGGCACCAAGATTGAGCGGTTCATCGTAAAGCAGGCTGCCTTTTCCGGCCATGGTTTCACCAACCGGAATGCCGGTTTGATTCACAAGGCACTTGAGGGCGTCGTTGGCCTCACTGTAGATCACTCCTCCACCGGCAACAATCAGCGGGCGTTTCGCATGGCGAATCATTTCAGCGGCCCGGATAAGGGCGGCATTATCCGGCCGGTTTCTTGGGATCGACCAGACACGCTTGTCAAAGAATGCTGTTGGATAATCGAATGCCTCCGTCTGTGTGTCCTCCGGCAATGCCAGAGTGACGGCTCCCGTATCCGAAGGGCTGGTTAATGTCCTCATAACTTCCGGCATGGAGGTCAGGAGTTGATCCGGCCGGTAAAGGCGATCCCAATAACGGCTGACCGGTTTGAAGCAGTCATTGACCGAAATGTCCTGTGCATGTTCAGACTCCAGTTGCTGCAAGACCGGGGCCACATTACGCCGAGCGAAGATGTCGCCTGGAAGCAGGAGTACCGGTAGTCGGTTTGTCGCGGCGACCGCGGCGCCGGTGATCATATTGGTGGCTCCGGGCCCGATCGAGGAAGTGCAGACCAGTGTCTGCAGTCTGTTCTTCATTTTGGCGTAGGCGATTGCCGTATGCACCATGGCCTGTTCATTTCGCGACTGGTAATAGCGTAGTTCGGGGTACTGTTGCAGTGCCTGCCCTATGCCGCTCACGATACCGTGGCCGAAAATGCCGAAGCAACCGCCGAAAAAACAGTGTTCTTCGCCATCCCTTTCCACATGTTGGTTGATCAGGAATTTGACTAGGGCCTGTGCCATGGTCAGGCGTTCAGTTTGAGTGCTCATTGTGTTGTATGTTCGTGTTTGATTAATCGAGCCCACCGTGGGTCTCCGTGAAGTTCATAACTTCATCATAGGTTGGCATAAAGTTGGCACATCCGTGCTTGGTTACAACAATGGCTCCGCAGGCGTTACCCAGCCTCGCTGACCGATACCATCCCCAGTCATTTATGTGACCGTAAAGGAATCCGGCGGCGAATGCATCCCCGGCGCCGAGGATGTTTTGAATTTCCACCGGAAATCCGGGAGCTTCGATGGTTTCGATTTTCCCTGATTCGTCCCGCAGGTAAACGCACACACCTCGATCGCCCTGTTTCTTCAGCACCGCCTTGGGCCCCATGGATAACAAACGTCGAACGGCCTCTTCAACATCGCCGTCTACCTTGGTGTCCGACACGGAATCGGTGATTTCCACGCGCGAAGGGTCAGCCAGCATCGCGGCATTTATCTCATCCTCGGTTCCGATGACGATGTCAACCAATCGGAGGGCAGAGCGTATAGCGACGCCGAATGCCCTCGGGTCGTGCCATTGATCCGGGCGAAAATCAATGTCCAGAACTACTTCAACACCGTTCTGGTGTGCCAGTTCAGCTCCGTACAGTGTGGCGCTTCGACTCGGTTCCCTGCCCATGTTGGTTCCCGCGAATTGAAAAACTTTCGCCTCAGCGATTGGCGTTGCCAACACATCGTCGATACTCAATTCAAAGTCGGCGCAGTGATCCCGGTAAAAGACCAGCGGGAATCGGTCAGGAGGTTCTATCCCAAGGGCAACTGCACTCGTGCGGTATCCGGGCTTTCGCTTGATAAATTGGGTGACAACGGATTCCTGTTCGAGGTAATTCAGGATAAAGTCTCCCACAGGATCCTCGCCAAGGCCCGTTAGCAACACCGAGTCAAGGCCCAGCCGTCGAGCACCCACGCTGATATTTGTCGGCGATCCCCCGACATAAGCGGCGAAACTTTTGATATCCACAAATGCGGCCCCAATGTCGTTGCTGTAAAGATCAATAGAGGAACGGCCCATGTGAATCGTGTCGTATTTGCGCTCTGGCTTGCTCATAGGGCGGGGGAATGCGGGTACACGGTCAATAAAGCGGAAGCCTGTCGTCCCTATTTCGATAATGTTCCTTGACCCAGCTAAATTCCGGATCGTCCTGATTGGCCAGACTCTGCGCGCTGCCTGCCAAAACATTTAAATAGTAAGTGGTGTAACCGGGAGCACTGACCACCGGGTGGTAGCCTTCAGGAACGAGAACGGCTGTGTTTTCCTCGGCACGCATTAATGCATCAATTGGATGGCCTGCCTCGTGAAGGGGCGAGTTGATATCCGTGTAGACGCGTTGATACGCATACCCCTCTGGGCGGTCTATTTTGTAATAGTATACCTCCTCAAGGTCGGCCTCGATCAGGTTTCCTTGTTCATCCTCAATGTGCCGGTCGTGTTTGTGCGGGGGATAGCTGCTCCAATTCCCGCTCGGGGTATAGACCTCAACCAAGACCAGTTTTTCCACCGGGGATCCCGGCGGCAGCAGATCGTTGATCTGCCGGCTCACATTGTCTCCTCCACGGATTCCGCTGTCCACGTGATCGGGTTGGATTAGCCAAGGATCATGATCCTGTGTGGACGGCACCCACGCGACTGCAAATTCACCGGCCTGCTCTGCGGCGACGCTGAACTCGGTGTTCCGTGGAAGGTAAAGTGCGTGAGCACCGCCCTCAAAAACGGTGTTCCGTCCACCGATACCGCTCCATCGACCCCGGTTGGACTCAACTCGGTAGCGTCCGGTCAGGTTTACCAGCGCCAGTTCGTTGTTGCCGGTGTCGAATGACCATACACCTCCCTCCTCCAGTTTTCTCACCTGAAACGAGATGAAATCCCAGCCTGCCAATTCAGGAGTAATATCAAGGATCAAACCGGGATCTTCCGGGACAATCTCTGGGCGAATCAGCAGGTTGTCGGCGGTGTATTTCATGCAACGTCACGAACTTGACTGGCGAGTAATGAATAAGCTGCTTGTGCTTTTTTGCGGAAAGTGGCTCTCATTGTCTGGCACAGACGTGTACCTGATAAAGAACCCCAAGTAAATACAGATGCCTTTTCGCACTCTTTAGTGCAGACATTCAATGCCACTTGGCTTGGAGGGTGTTTGAAAAACGAAACCGGAGGGGCCAGATTGAAGAAACCTGCAACCCCTCCGGGGATAGTTCAGAGAACGTAATGTCAGATAATAGTAGATACCCACGACAGCGCTTACATTCACACGCCGTGCGAGACAAAGGGAAGCATACAGCACATTTCCCATCCAGCAAGGATTTTTTTTACCGTGACCGTTTTGTGACAAACGCCGTCTCTCGAGCAGTTAAAAGTACAGAAAGTCCATCATTTTCGGTTTTTTCCGGAAGGTGTTGCCCTTGATCCACTCCACGTGGCCGTCGACAAATCCCTCGTTTGCCCCGTCCGGCTCGTTGCCACGATCGTTGTAATGGTTGACACCCCGCATCAGCGGGTTGGGATCGCCGGGCCGCCCCCACGAGCCCTGGTGTTTCCGGTTCAGGTCAGCCCAGATGACCTTGTAGTGCGGGTCGTCCGTTGTCTTGAGTGCGAACACCGGCGTGCGGACCTGCTCCTGAAAGATCGACTTGTTGTTGGAGTAGCGCTTTTCACCGGCAAAATAGAAGTAGCCCATGACCGAGTCGCGTCCGCCCGGCCAAGCCCAGAAATCGTTGCGGTTCCAGCTCCGGTTGGACGGGCAGTAGAACATCGGCCGACGGATGTGGTAGCGATTCGTCATCGTGTCGCGAAACCAGACCGAGTTCCAGTACGGGTTGCTCGAGCCGCCGGGCGGGAATGCCTCGTCGTTGTCGCCGGCGTACATTGTCAGCGAGAGCAGCCATTGGTGACTGTTGTTTTTGCAGGTCGTGCGGTGCGCCTGCTCCTTGGCCCGCGCGAGCGCCGGCAGCAGCAGACTGGCAAGAATCGCGATGATGGCGATCACCACCAGCAACTCGATCAGCGTGAATGCAAGTCGACGATTCTTATTTTGAAAAAACAAAATCATCGGAACGGGGCACGCAGTCTGAAAACGGAAATGTTTTATGGCAAGCTATCAATCTGCCGATCAAACAGTGGTTATTTCTAAAAACCATACGGTGTTTCACCCTCATCCGGCCTGCGGCCCCCATCTCCCTTAGGGAGGAGGAACCAAACGGGCCGGGCCTGGCCAAGCGGCGAACTGTTTTGGAGTGCGCCGGCAGAGCAAAGCGGCGGCAGCGCATTCAAAACCAAGAACTGAGAACCTCAAACCGAAAAAGCGGTGTCGCGCTGCACTTGCCACCGCACTACAAAGATTCCGACAAGACGCGCATGCTCTCTAGTCGCTCACTCGCGAAGGCGCATGGGGCGGTTGTCGCGGGCCTCGATAAGCCGTTGCACTCGGTTGGTCAGCCGCTGGCCGTTGGCGCCCAGCAGCACGGCGGCGGGGTTTGCCGGTGTGTCGGCGGTCGGTGGCTTCCACTTGGCCAGGGCGACCTCCCGCTTGGCCAAGCGCTTGGGTTCGTCGGCGACGAAGTCGTACTCGAACCCCCTGTATCCCGGCTGGCGAACCAAGGCCTTGTGTGCCACGTAGCGGACGGCGGAGTAGGGGTCGTTGAGCAACTCGGCAAGCAGCGGCGGCTGCCAAGCGCTGCCGCTGGCTTGGAGCGCCGGTTCCCAGCCCATGTGCCACGCGGCGAGCGCGCGTTGGCCGGCATCACCCTTGAGCAGCCAGAGTACCGAGGCGGCTGTCGTGCGGTGTTGCGCCGGCAGGTCCGGCTTGGCTTGGTCGGTGCGCTTGGCCAACTGCTCGGCGGTCCAGTCGAGCGTCTTGTCGAGGTGGCACAGGTTGCAGGCGTTGGGCCGGCCGGTCTCGAGGGTGGTGGCCACGTTGGGCGACTCGATGGTGTGACCCCGAATGGCGGAGAGCAGCCCGTACGATGTGTGCGGCATATGGCAGTTGTAGCAGTTGCTGCCGGGCGAGTCGGCGGCGTGGCGGGTGTGTGCGGTGAGTTCGGTGGCCATGTCGCCGTGACACTGGAGACAGGCCTTGTTGCCGCGCATGCCCTTGGCGAGTTGGTCGTTGGGATCGCTTTCGTGAATTGAGTGGCAACTGACACACGACATCGTGCCGCGCTGGTGGCACGGCGACTCGAGCAGGCCGTTGTATTCGCGGCCGGGCACCCGGATGTAACCGTCCGGCCAGAAGAAGTCGCCGAGTAGGTTGGGGTTTTTCTCTAGCACAGGCTTGAGCCACGGCTGCCTGTCGAGCTGGGTCGGGCGAATGATCGGCGTGGTTTGCTCGAGATCATCACCGGGACGGTATCGAAAACCGTGCTCAGGCCACCCCTCGCTTTTGTCGAACCACTTCATGCCGTGACAAGAACCGCACACCTGTGTGCTGCGGATGTGATCGAGATCGGTCGGCTGCACGATGGCCAACGGCTCGGTGTCGAGTGCGGCTTGACGTTCGAGCTCGGGCAGCTTGGTCAGGCGCGTTTGCCGATCGACGTGTCGCCGGCCCGGGCCGTGGCACGCTTCGCACGAGATGCCCAGGTCGGCAACGCGCGTCTCGAAGCGCTGCGCTGCCTCGTTGGGCCTTGGCTGCGGGCCGGTGGCATGACAGCGGATGCAGCTCATGTTCCAGTTTTCCTTGCTGACAACCGTGTACGGATCGCGGATGAACAAACTGTTGCGCGGCGCCCAACGCTGGTCAGCGATCAGCCAGGAGAAGGGGAATCCGATCTGCAGGTTGCCCATCATGCCGGGCAGCCAAAAAACCTGCATGTGGTGTGAGCCGGTGACCATGCCCATGCGCATGTGCAGCGCTCCAGGGTCGCGGCTGTCGGGTGCGGCGTTGGCGGCGTCGATGCTCTCGATGCTGGCCCAGTATTCTTCACCGCGCCGGTGCATGGTAAAGCGTTCGCCCTGGAATTCATGCGCTTGGCCGTCGAACGCCGCCTGGACGGTCTTGGGCGAGATGAGCTGCGTCATGCGGCTGTGATGCGAGCTGCGCCAGCTTTCGTGCTCGTCTTCATGGCATTCGTGGCATGACGACGAGCCGGTGTATTCAGTGACATCGCGGCGGTAGGGCAGGGTGGTGGTGTAGGGCGGCTGCACTTGGCCAAGCGCTTGGGCGGGGGTGGCGGGCGGGTCGGTCTCCGGTGTGCCGAGGAGGTTGATGACCAGCAGGACGATGGCCACCAGTGCAAGAGCTATAATCCACCGGAGTGTGGAGGTGTGATGCTTTTGATCGTCGCCGTGCATGTTGCTCGCCCGAGGTAAAACGCCACGGTACACCTTGGCAAAGAAAAAAGACGGCCTATATTCATCGGCCGCCTTTTGAGAAATGGTCTATTGGCCTCAACGGCTGGAACTGCCCCACCAGATGTCATTGGGGGCAACTGGGCGCCCCGATATTTGGGCCATCTCATAAAAACTCCTATAGGTCAGGTTGTACGCCGCCCCGGATACAATGCCCACCGTGGCTGCTCCCCTGATGTCATCACGGTTGTTTCTGTTGGTGCCACTGGTGACGTGCCGTTGGGAAATACCCTCATGCGGCTGATTGCCGGCATCGTTGAACCAGAACGGGGTTGTATCATCGGTCTCCCACTGGATGATGTTGCCGGGTTCGGTGGCTGAAATCTTGCGCACCCTACTTGCATCATATGATCCCGTTTGTGGACTCGGTTGGGGGTGAAAGAAAATGATGTTTCCATTCCACGTGTAGCTGGTGATCTTGATGGGGCGCTGGAGAAACAGCCTGCTGTTGGATCCGGTCGATGTGGCTTTGTCCTTGGGGCACATGAGCACTTGAGGATTGTTGCCCAGATAGTTTCCCAGTTGACCGTGCTTGAAGGATTCGTACTGGCCGGCCATTTGCCTCTCCAAGCCGCTCATGCTTGTGGCGCTGGAATAGCCCGGCATTGCCGTTGAGCCGCTCCAGTTGTGGGATTCTACATTACACCGGCTACCGGCGGGAAAGCTCGTGGAGTTTTCCTGTTGGTTGCCAGCATATGCCCATCCGGTTGGGCCGGCTCCGTTGCCGCCCCAGGTGGGGTGAGGCAGGTAATCTTCATAGTCGCCGGCGAACATGTTCAGGGCCAGCATGATCTGCTTGTTGTTGTTCCAGTCGATGGAGTTGTGGGCCTTGTCCTTGGCCCGGGCCAGCGCAGGCAACAATAACGCCGCCAGTATGGCGATGATGGCGATCACCACCAGCAACTCTATGAGCGTGAAACCAAGGATGACCTTGGTGCCCAGTGTCTTGGGAACAGTTGTTTTTTTCATAATTTGGTAAATTCAAACGCTGTCGGTCAACCAGATGTTGGCTTAATGACTCGGTTCGGGTTCAAACTAGTCCTTCCCTGGCCGCGAGTCAAATGCAAATTTGGGAAGATTCGAGTGGGCCTTGCGCTTGGTCAAGCGGCTTGGCGGGACACGGAGAGCGTTCTTGGAGTGCGGCAGTCCTTGCCGCTTTGGTTGCGCCCAAAAGCGGCGCAAAGCACGTTGCAGCAAAACGCTGGCAGGAATTTTGTGAGTTCTTGTATGTCGAGTTAGTGCTCCCTACAAAAAAAAGACCCTCCCGGTTGGGAGGGCCCTTGAAAGGTTGTTTGAACGAATTACTACTTCCCGGCTGGGAACATTATCTCGTTGCTTGCGTCGCTCGAGTCGATCAGGTACTGCATGAGCTTCTGGCTGCTGGCCTGTTGGACGGATGAGTCAGACAAAAGGATATCGCCCTGTTCCTCGTGAATGCTCGTAGACCAGAGAGGAGTCTTCTTGGTAGTGAACTTTTTCTTAAATACGATGTGTTGCGCTTTCTTGTCATTGTCGTTGTCGTAATTGCCGAATATGACATTGCGGTCACCGGACAGGATGTTGTTCGGCCTGGCTTCGTCAGCGCCTTTGCCAATGAAGTAGCTGTAGCTCATGATGCCTCTTGAATGTTTCTTTGCATTCCCTTCGCAAAACGGAGTAATGTTCTTGCCCGCAGCACCGCGAGGTTTGCCATTCATAAAGCTGTTGGCTTGGGTGCGGTTGCCGTCACGCGGGCAGCGAACCACTTTCGGGTTACTCAACTCGTTTGAGAGCGCCTGCCAGTGCCTGCAACCTTCCAATGCCTTGTTTTTGGCCAAATACTCGGCGGAACCGCCTTCCAACTCTGGCACCTGCCACGGGAACCGATCCTGGTTGTCCGTCGCGTAGATGCGAGTGGCGACGCCAACCTGCTTGAGGTTGTTCACGCAGGAGATGCGCTGTGCCTTTGCCTTTGCCTTTGCCAATGCGGGCAGGAGCATGCCGGCCAGAATGGCAATGATTGCTATAACGACCAACAGCTCAATGAGCGTGAAGGCCCCGACTTTGATTTTATGAAAACGCTTCATGATGCAATTCTCGTTTTTTAGTTTACAGTTAACACTTACTTCACCGTACGGGTAAAAGGAAGACGGAGATTCGTGTCAGATTGAACCTTTGTCAACGCCAAACTTAAAAAAAATTAGCACGCAAAATGCCATCGTTACTGGGTCGAAATAGGATTCAATTCGGAGCGCGAAACAGGGTTAAAGAGCGTGGTTCTCACTCGGATTGCGTGAAATTCACACAGTCATGGGCTTTCTGGCTTAAGCTGTGTCGAGTGGTTTTCTGCTTGTTATTTCGTGTTCACCCGCATGCTGATGCGGTTTGTCCGTGGATTTTGGAATGTTAGCGTTGTGGGGGCTTCCGCTGCGCGATACAAGCGTGCCGGTGGCAATGAATTTGCTGGAGGCGCGCCGGAGGTTCGCCCCACCCGGGCGCCGTAGCATCACTTGATGAATCTTGAAAATCGACTTCTGCGCCTGTTGGGGCGCAAACATTACGTCCCGGTCGGGGCGGACGACATCACCAAAAAACTCGGGCTTGGCGAGGCGCAGGCCAAGGAGGTGCGGCGCGAGCTGCGCGGCCTCGTGCGATCGGGCCGGGTGGTGCGGTTGCCCGACAAACGGTTCGCTCTGCCCGCCGACGAGGACCTGGTCGCCGGGCGCATCCTCATGAACCGCCGTGGCGGCGGGCGCGTCGTCACCACCGACGCGTCGCAGCCGGCGATCGACATTTCCCCCAACGCCGCCGGCACGGCGATGCATAACGACCGCGTGCTGGTGCTGGTGGACTCGGCGGCACCACCCGGGCGCCGCCGCGGCCAGCGTCCGCCGGCAGGGCCAGGCGGCAAGGTGGTCGAGGTGCTCGAGCGCGCCCGCACGCAGGTGGTCGGCACGCTGGAGAAGTCGCGGCAGCTCTGGTACGTCGTGCCGAGCGACCCGCGGATCACGCACGACATTTATCTGCCCAAGCTTGGCCAAGCGACCAAGGCCAGGGCCAGGCGCGGCGACCGGGTGGTGGTGGAGATCACCGAGTGGCCGTCGCGCCACAACGCGCCAGAGGGCAAACTGGTGGAGGTGATCGGCAGCCCGGGCGCGCCGGGTGTCGATGTCGAGTCGGTCATCCGTCAGTACGAGCTGCCGACGCGTTTCCCGGCAAAGGTGCAGGCCGAGGCCAAGCGCTTGGGCGCGAAAGTGACGGCGGCCGACCGCAGGGGCCGGCGGGATTGCCGCAAGCATCGCGTCGTGACGATCGACCCGGTGGACGCGCGGGACTTTGACGACGCCATATCGCTGGAGCGCATCGAGGGGCGGCGCTGGCGGCTGTGGGTGCACATCGCCGACGTGTCGCACTATGTCACGCCCGGGAGCGCGCTCGACAGGGAGGCTCGGCGGCGTGGCAACTCGACTTACCTTATCGATCGCGTGATCCCGATGCTGCCGGAGGCGCTGAGCAACGAGCTGTGCTCGCTCAAGCCGGGGGTGGACCGGCTGGCGCGCAGCGTGGAGTTTGTGCTGACGGAGAGCGGCCGGGTCGAGCAGGTGAAGTTTCACTCGACGGTCATCTGCTCGAAACGACGCTACGCCTACGAGGAGGCGATGGCGGTTCTCGAGCGTAAGCCGTCAGACGACATTGAGCGGATGCTGCACGACGCCCACCGACTCGCGCAAAAGCTGCGGCAGGCGCGGTTCCGCGCCGGTGCGCTGGATCTGGACATGCCGGAGCACAAGG
Source organism: uncultured Verrucomicrobiota bacterium (assembly GCA_913030945.1). Classification (GTDB taxonomy): domain Bacteria; phylum Verrucomicrobiota; class Verrucomicrobiia; order Limisphaerales; family UBA1096; genus UBA1096. The sequence continues at coordinate 1,010 of CAJWEP010000023.1, read as the reverse complement.
TGATGCTCGACGCCAAGGGCCGCGTGAGCGAGGTGCGCCGGGTGGAGAACGACGTGTCGCACCAGTTGATCGAGGAATTCATGCTGCTGGCCAACGAGGCGGTCGCCCGGGAAATAAAGCGCCGCCGCGCCGGGGCGATCCACCGCGTCCACGAGAAGCCGGATTTCGAGAAACTCGACAACCTCCGGGCGCAGGCAGCGTTGATGGGGCTGCGCGCCGGCAACCTGACGGACCAGAAACAAGCCGGCAAATTCCTTGCCAGCCTCAAGGGCCACCCGCTCGCGGACGTCTTCCGGATCGGCTACCTGCGCTGCATGAAACGGGCCTGCTACTCGACGGAGCCGATTGGGCATTACGGCCTGGCCAAGGAGGACTACGTGCACTTTACGTCGCCGATCCGTCGCTACGCCGACCTGATCGTGCATCGTGTCGTGTACCAAAGGGCCAGGCTCGATGCCACGGCTCTGGCCACGGCGGCCGATCATATTTCACTCACCGAGCGCAATTCCGGCGACGCTGAACTGGACAGCAAACTCATCAAGTTGCTGGGCTATCTGCAGCGGCAGCTCGACCGCCGCAAGCCGGAGACCTACACGGCCATGGTCACCGAGGTTCGCAGCATGGGCGCGATGGTGGACATCACCGAGTTGGGGCTCAAGGGGCTGGTCAAGCGCCTTAGCCTGAGCGACGACCATTACCGGTTTGTGCCGGAGCGCGGCCGCCTCGTCGGCCGCCAGCGCGGCAACGAGATCGCGCCGGGCGATCAACTCAAGGTTCAGGTCGAGGGCATCGATCTGCACAAAAAACAGGCCGACTTTTGCGTCGTCAAAACCAGGCCGCCTAGGGACAAAAAAAAGTCGAAGTCGGCCCAAAAAACAAGGCCGGAAAAATCTCCCAAGCGCAAAGGCAAACAAAGGCAACCCAAAGCCAGGCGCAGACGAAAATGAAACACAGATTGAAGCATGGGGTTGCGCTGCTCGTGGCCGGTTTGGCCGTGGGCGGTCTTGTGA
>CAJWEP010000022.1 GCA_913030945.1 uncultured Verrucomicrobiota bacterium | reverse complement strand
GCTAAAACTTCCCCAAATCAAGCTCATCAACGCTCAACTCTTCGGCAGATTCCTGTGATCGAGTTATCCAAACTGGGCCACTGCTTTCGTTAGTCTGGACGGGTTGATTATTTGCCCAACTGATAGGGCGGCGAATTCGGCCGGGCGCCCACCTCCGAGGGCCAGAAGGGTCGCGACCACGACCACTACGGATTCACCGTCTGGATGGCCGGCGGCGGCGTGAAGCCCGGGTTTACCTACGGGGCCATGGATGAATTCGGCTGTTCGGCGATGGAGAATCGAGTCCACGTCTACGACCTGCACGCCACGATTCCGCGCCTCAATGGGGCTGGATCACGAAAAGCTAACCTACCGCTACAGCGGCCGCGACTACCGCCTCACCGACGTCCACGGCAAAGTCATCCAAGACATCATCGCGTAGATAAAACCCACCGCTTGGCCAAGCGCTTGGTTTATTTTTTTGGAACGAGCCGGATGGCGACTCCGCCCTGTTTGCCCAACTCCGCCCTGAAGACCGAGGTGGCGGTGACGTCGCGTTTCTCGATGCCAACCCTGGTGCGAGTGTTCACCGAGTGGTCGTCCCGATAGATGTGTGCGGTGTAGGTCTTATCCCCAGGGAGGAAGTCAAACGCCACCTCCAGCGTGCGGCGTTCAACTGCGTTCAAGCAGCCGATGAACCAGTTCTGCCCGTTGCGCCGGGCGATCGTCGCGTAGGTGCCGATTTTGGAGTGCAACACCCGTGACTCGTCCCAGGTCGTGGGGAGGTGCCTGAAGAATTCCAGCTCGGGGTCCTTGCTCATTTGCGATGGTCGGTCGTACCAGAACAGAAACTGGAGCGGGCTGAAGAAGCAAACTGTCTTGGCCAACTGGCTGGCATGCGATGAGGTGTCGTCAACGTAGCCGGCGTAGTAGCAAAAAGTGTGGTCGGCCGGACCGGCGATCATGCGCGTGAACAGGTTAGCCAAAGCCTGCTCGTGCGGCGGGCGCGTTTCGTCACCGCCAATGCCCTCGGCGGTGAGGAAGTTGGGATACGTCCGTTCCCAGCCGGTCATGCGGTATTCGTCGTGGACGTCAACGAGGATCTCGTATTCGGCGGTTTTACGGATCGCATCGTGCATCCACGCCGTCCACTTCTGCGAACCGTGCTGGACGAAGCCGTACTTGATGCCAGCGATGCCCCACGATTGATAAACTGGTAACAACTCGTGAAGCTGACTTTCGAGGTGCCGGTGGTTGACGTAAAGGATCACACCGATGCCGTGCTGCTTGGCGTATTTCAACACCTTCTGCAGGTCAAGCCCTCGCCGGGATACCGTGCGCGCGTCTGAGTCCTCCCTGTCTTGCGGCCCGTACCAACCGGCATCGTACTCGATGTATTCCAAACCGTACTCGACGGCAAAATCCACGCAGTCTATTCCGCCCTGGGTCGAGAGTGACACTTCGCGGATGACCTTGCCGGGCTTGATCCAGCTCGTGTCGGCGATTTTTGACGGCTCGTTAAGGTTCAAAATAAGATGATTGTTCTCGAGCAAATCCCCCGCGGTGTCCCCGGCCATGATCACGCGCCACGGCGTGGTCAAAGGCAGCTTGGAAACCACAGGGCCGTGCAGGCGGGACACCAGTGCCGTGCTCGAGTCGTCCTGCCGCCGCACACGCATCCGGGCATAATCGACAAGCGCCGCCTCGGCCACGGCTATTACTTTGCCGCCTGCCGTCTCCAACACGCACGGCCGCTCGAGGTTGTGCCTCGATTCGCTGAGCTTGATCTTCGAGTATTTGCCCTGTGCCGAGGTGACCGCCCAGACGTCGTGGTCGGCGGTGAATTGAAACTCGGTCTGCTCCGAGGCGATGTGCAGTGAGCCGCCACTTGGTCCTTCGTCGATGATGTAGCGAAACGCAACGCCCTCATCGTAGGCGCGGGCTTCGAGCTTGAATGCCGCCCCGTCTTGCCGACGATAGGCCACGGTGGCGCCCCGGTAACGGTCGTGGATCAGCGAGCGTTCACCCCAGACCGGCTTCCAGCTGGAGTTCGATTCCGAGACGGAAAGCTCAGTCAACGGCCCGAAGCCCCGCGTCCAATCCTTTTCACCGTCCAGTGTAAACCCGAGCCCGCTCAGCTTGATGATCTCGCTGCCTCGCCAAAGCACCCGATAGGCCGGCCGGCCGGCCTCACCTGTGGACAGTTCAATCGCAAACTGCCGGCCCGGGGATACGACGGTCACGCTCTTGGCCGACACAGGCCGGGCGAACCCAAAAACGGCAGTCAGAAAAACGAAGCACGAAACAACTCGCAATGAAAACGGCATGCGCGGAAGAAACCAAAAAATGGTCACACCAGCAAGACGACACTATTCACCGTCAGCCGATGCACGCAACCGGAAGTACTGTCGAACAGCCTCGCTAGACGGAAGAAATCACTCCGCTTGGCCGTGTTCCAGCTCGATTGCGTGTAGGGTGGTCCACTTGCAGTCGGAGGAGCAGAGCGTCTTGTTCCAGTCCCGTGCCGTCCAGGTCGGCCTTGGCCTCGACTCTCGTGAAGCTGGGAGCCTCGGTGAGGGAGTCGTCCGGTGAGGTGATGTGAACCCACGGCACCTCATCGGCTAGCTGCCCGAAGCCCGCCGTCGGGGCGGCAAACCAAGCGCAATGTCCGGTGCCTTCCCTCAAACCGGCTCCGTGACGGAGAACTCGTTCACGTTCCGCCGTTTGGCCAAGCGGTTGGCTGGCTCATTGTCGATGAAGCGTTCCGCCTGAGCATTGAACCGCAGTTTTTGGTTGCCGACACGGTGCGCGATGTTGCCCATGTGCATCACCGTGGTGGTTGCCTGTGCGAGGCCGACGTCCGCGTTGGGCCGATTGCGTGACCGGATGCAGTCTACAAAATTCTGCTGATGCTCGGGGTCGGGATGCCTACCAAACTGCTGATCCACCACCCTGCCGTTGGAAGCGAACACCTGCCAGCCGCCGCCGTGCCGGCCAAGCATCATGTTGTCCCTTGTGCCGTAAAACTCGATGCGTGTCGCGCACTGCGGCCAGTGCGGAAACTGGTCACCGGCCCGGATGCCGCCGTTGATCTTGCTCATCGCGTTGGCGAAGTGCGAATGCTCGAACGTCAGGACAAACCCGGGAAAGTCGTACTGCAGGATCTCCACGTCGGGCACCTCGGCATCGTCACCCCGGTGTTGCAGCCGTCCGCCGGAGGCGGAGACCGCGCCGGGCACGGCAGGATCGCCCATCACCATCAACGTCAGGTCGAGTTGATGGATGCCGCAATCGGCCAGATCGCCTCCCGAGTAGTCCCAGAAATAATGCCAGCCACCGTGAAAAATCTTGCTGTGGTAGGGACGCGCCTTGGCCGGGCCGAGCCATGTTTTCCACGAGAACCCCTTCGGCGCATCGCCACTTGCCCCGAGCCGGAACGGCCCGCCGCCCTTGAGGTTGAACACCTTGACAAGCCGCACGTCGCCAAGCTTGCCGGATTGGATGTACTCCCGCGCCGCAAGGTTGTACGGGGCGCTGCGGTTTTGTGTGCCCACCTGCACGACGCGTTTGTATTTGCGCGCCGCCTCGACCAGCTTCCGGCCCTCCCAGATGTTGTGGCTGAACGGTTTCTCGACATAGACATCCTTGCCGGCCTGGCAGGCGAGAATGGCCGCCGGTGTGTGCCAGTGATCCGGCGTGGCCACCACCACGGCATCGACATCCTTGCTGGCAAACACCTCCTCCATGCGTCGGGCCAGCAGCGGTTTGCGGCCGCCCTGTTGCTGTGCCATATGGTCCGCGATCCGCACGAGTCGATCCTCATGAATGTCGCAAACCTGCGAGCACACCACATCGCTGCGCCTGACCAGGCTGGAGGTGACCTGTGTGCCCCGGCCGCCGCAACCGATCAGTGCCACCTGCACACGTTCGTTGGCGCCCCGCACTTGGCCAAGCGCCGGGAAGCCGAGGGCGGACGCGGCCAAGCCGGCTTTCACAAAGGTTCTGCGTTTGATGGATTTCATGAGCCGGGAAACCTATCACCGCGTCCGGGCACTCACGACTTTAATGTTGGCCTTTTTCGACGAGCGCAAGGAGGCTGTCTGCCGGTGTTCGGGGTTTTTAAAGACAGGAGGCGAGCAAAAATTCGCCAGGGAACCTTTCCTGCGGAGTGGATCGGGGTTTTGGAGACGAACCTCGGCATTTACGGGCAGCTTTCCGCCGCCGATCAGCAGGAGTTGCAGGAACATATTCTTGTGTTCCTCGACGAGAAACGATTCGAGGGCTGCGGCGGACTGGAGATCGACGACGAGATTCGCGTGACCATCGCCGCGCAGGCCTGCCTGCTGCTGTTGCACCGCGAACCGGCCTACTATCCCTCGCTGCGCACGATCCTTGTTTATCCCAGCTCGTACCTCGCGAAGAATCCGTACGACAAGCAGGATCGGTCGCACCGGCTCGGGGAATCGTGGCAATATGGGCCGGTGGTGCTGGCGTGGGATTCCAGCCGGCGGGGCGGCAAAAACGCCTTCGACGGCTGCAACGTGGTGCTTCACGAGTTCGCGCATCAGCTTGATCAGATCGATGGTGCCGCCGACGGTGCGCCACCACTAGGACAAGGGGAGAATTGGGTCGGGCGCAAGCCGATGTACCGGTCCTGGGCACTGGTGTTCAGCCGGGAATTCGAGCGACTACGGAACAGCGCGGCCAAGGGCAAAAAGATGGTGATAGACCAATATGGCGCGACCAACCCGGCCGAGTTTTTTGCGACGGCCACCGAGGCGTTTTTCGAGAAGCCCCGGCAATTGAAAAAGAAAAGGCCGGAGCTGTATGAAGAACTCCGGTCTTACTACAAGCAGGATCCCGTGACGTGGCACGGAAGCCGCGATTATTAAATTCGAAATGGCCTACCAATTGTCACGGCGGCCTCCGCGGCCTCCGCGGTCACCACGATCGCGATAACCACCGCCTCCGCCACCGCCTCCGCCTCGTTCCTCGCGCTGGCGGGCCTCGTTCACGGTCAGCTTGCGTCCCATGAAGTCCTGGCCATCGAATTTCTCAACAGCGGCGTTGGCTTCCTCATCACTGGAATAGGTCACAAAGCCAAAGCCGCGTGATCTGCCCGTGTCACGATCCTGCACCACCACCGCCTCGGTGATCGTGCCGGAAACCCCGAAAGCCTCCCGCAGATCGTCGTCTGTGGCGTCCCAATTCAGGCCGCCCACGAATATTTTGTTTCCCATAAAGGTCCTTTTTTTAGGCAATCACCCAAACTAGACAATCGCCACCGGCAGGAGGCTGAAGCCGCCTCTGACACTTGGCAAGCGGTAAAATCAGCCCGTGGTGATCTTTGTATACGCCTCCCCGCCGCTGATTGTGGGCAATTCGGGGCGGCCGTTATAGCGGTAAACCAGTTCCGAGTCGCGCAGGCCAAGCAGATGCAGGATCGTCGCGTGAAGGTCGTTCACGTGCAATCGATCCTGCGTCGCCCACAGGCCCAACTCGTCCGTCGCACCTATCACTTGGCCGCCTTTCACGCCGGCGCCAGCCATCCACATGGTGAATCCGGTGGGGTTGTGGTCGCGACCGTCACCCTTCTCGCTCATCGGTGTGCGGCCAAACTCACCGCCCCAGATCACCAGCGTGTCCTCCAACAGACCGCGTGCCTTGAGGTCCTTCAACAACCCGGCAGTTGGCAGGTCGCTCTGGCGGCATTGGCGCCCGTGGTTGGCTTCCATCTTCGAGTGCGAATCCCACTTGCTTCCCGCGCCGTGATAAATCTGCACGAACCGCACGCCGCGCTCGACCATTCGCCGAGCCAGCAGGCAGCATCTACCGAACGGCTCCGTATCCTTGTTACCGAAGCCGTACAGCTGCTTGGTCGCCTCGGTCTCTCTGCCCAGATCCACCGCCTCCGGTGCGGTGGACTGCATGCGGTAGGCCAACTCGTAGCTGCGGATACGCGCCTCGAGTTCACTCTGGTGCTTGCGCGTGGCCTGGTGCTGCTCGTTGAGCCGCCGCAACAGCTCGAGCTTCCGCCGGTGCATCTGCGGCGTCACGCTCTTGGGGAGGTTTAAGTGGAGGAACGGCTCCTTACCGGGGCTGAGCCGGATACCTTGGTACGCCGCCGGCATGAATCCGGTGCTCCAGTTGCGCGGCCCGTTCACCGGTGTGGACTTGGTGTCGGTCATCACGACGAACGCCGGCAGATTTTCGTTCGCGGTGCCGAGTCCATAATTCACCCACGAGCCGAGGCTGGGCCGGCCGGCGAGCGGCTGGCCGGTGTTCATTTGGCAAACACCACCCGAGTGGTTGATGCCGTTGGTCCAGCAGGAATGGATCACCGCGAGATCATCGACACATCCGCCGATATGCGGCAGCCAGTCGCTCACCCAGATGCCGCTTTGGCCCCAGCGCTTCCATTTGCGCGGACTCGCGAGCAGCGGCGACTCCGCCTCGCCCATCGCCGTTATCGGCCGCTTGAAACTTTTGGGCAACCGCTGCCCGGCCAGTTTGTTGAGCAGCGGCTTAGGATCGAACAGGTCGATGTGGCTCGGCCCACCTTCCATGAAAAGGAAGATGACATTTTTCGCCCTAGGCGCGAAGTGCGCCCGACCCGCCGGCGTCGCGTTGCCGGCGAGTGCCTTGTCGCGGGCGAACATGCCGCTGAGAGCCACCGCGCCAAACCCGCCGCCGCCGCGTAGTAACAACTCGCGTCGCGAAAAAAGTTCGTTCGGCATTGGCGTTTCAAAATTCATCACTCAATCCACGTACAGAAAGGCGTTGGCGTTCATGAGCATGTGGCAGTACTCGGTGAGCGTGGCCAAGCCGCCTTGCTCGAGAAATGCCAGTGCCTCGTTGATCTGCTGCGGCAACGGGGCTTGGCCAAACGCCAACTCGTGCGCGGCGGCGACCTGCGCGACCGCGTCGCCGGGGTGCCGCTTGGCCATGCGCTTGGCCAGGGCCGTAGCCCGTTTGCGTGCCCACTCGCTGTTGAGCAACAGCAGCGATTGCGTCGCGGTCGTCGTCACGTTGCGCTGCGGCGTATGTGAAATGTGGTCGGGCGTGTCGAAGGTGTGCATCACGTCGTCCGGCTTGTTGCGCATCACTCTCCGATAAACCGAGCGGCGGTTCGAGTCGGCCGCCGCCACGCCTTCGCCGCCCATCTGCAACTCCAGCTCGCCGGAGACCTCCAGCAGGCTGTCGCGCACCTGCTCGGCGCTCAGCCGACGGATTGGTGCGCGGGCAAACCAACGGTTTGCCTGATCGCCCTGTTCGGACACCGTGTTAGCCGACGCCTGCCGATACACCGCGCTGGTGACCATCAGCCGGTGCATTTTCTTGAGGCTCCAGCCGTCGCCGACGAAGCGCGCCGCGAGCCAGTCGAGCAGCTCCGGATGCGTCGGCGGCTCACCGAGCCTGCCAAAGTCGCTGGCGTTGGAGGCCAAGCCACGGCCGAAATGCTGCTGCCACAGCCGGTTCACCAGCACGCGGCTCGTCAGCGGATTGTCCGGCCGCGTGATCCAGTTGGCCAAGGCAGTGCGGCGACCGGTCGATTGCAACGCGGCCGGTGGCGGCGTGATGCGCACCGGGCCGGACTTGAGAATGCTCAGGAAACCCGGCTCGACCGGCGTGCCGCTTTTTGGGAGGCGCGTGACGGGTGCCAACGGACCGGCATCGCTGACGACGAATTTCACCTGTGGCAACGGTTTCGGTTTCTCCGGCTCGAACGCCGCCAACGCCGTCCGCAGTCGCTCCCAATGTGCCTTTGCGCTGGCATCGAGCCGCTCGGGCACTTTCTCCGGTTCGACGCCGAACTGCCGCACCGACATCGTGGCAATCTGCTGCTCGTACGCTGTGCGCTGCGCCGGCTGTTTGCGGATCATCTTTTGGATTTTGTCGATGAACTTGTCGACGCCTTCGCCGGTCGCATACTTCAGCAGAACCGGCTGCTCGATGGCGTGGAGTTTCCGCCGGGGGTCCTGCGTCGCGGCGGCCCACGCCGTACGCTGTTTCAAAAACGCAGCACGCTGCGCCACGGTGCCGACCGGCATCGAGTCGCGCGGTAGCAGTGGCGTGAAAAACGCCCGCATCCGGAAGTAGTCGTGCTGCGTGATAGGATCGAATTTGTGATCGTGACATCGAGCACACCGTAGGCCCATGCCGAGCAGCGCGTCGCCGGTGACGTTGGTGATGTCGGCAAGAATCTCGCGCCACTGCGTCTCGACGTCGCGCTGGTTGTACTCGTAAATCCAGTGGCGCAGAAACATCGTCGCGATCAGCGCGTCGCGGTTGCCGGGATCGATCTCGTCTCCGGCCAGCTGCTCCCGCACAAATCGGTCGTACGGCTTGTCGATGTTGAACGAGCGAATGACATAGTCGCGGTAGCGCCACGCTTCGGGCCGGTAGTGGTCGGCGTTGTAGCCGTCGGAATCGGCATAGCGTACGAGGTCAAGCCAGAAGCTGGCCTGCGCCTCGCCGTGGCGCGGACTGTCGAGCAGCCGATCGACCAGTTTGTCGTAAGCGTCCGGCGAGTCGTCGTCGAGGAACGTGGCGATCTGCCTCGGGGTAGGAGGCAAGCCGGTGAGGTCAAAACACACGCGGCGGATGAGCGTCCGGCGATCCGCCGCCGGGGCGGGTGTCAGCCCGTTCGCCACCAGCTTGCGGGCGATGAACCGGTCGATCCCGTTGAGCGCCCATCCGCCGCCGTCTGACGGCAACGCCACCGGATGCACCGGCTGGAACGCCCACCATTCGCGGTCTGCCTGGGTAAATTCTGCGGCAAAAACAGGGCCACCCAGCAAAAACCACAAAATAGCTAAGCGCTGGATCATCGCCGCTAAGCTATCACGCCCCGCGTGTTATCGGGAGAAAAATATCCCCGCTTGGCCAAGCGCTTGGCTTGGGGTTGCACGACGGGATGTTGAGGAATAGACTTTCCCCACTCACTCCATTTGACACATGAACACTTCCTCCACTACACGCACGCCCCGACGGCAATTTATCAAGTCATCGAGTGCCTCAATCAGCGCCCTGGCGACCGTCCACCTGACCAGCGGCCTGAGGGCTGCCAGTCCCAATGACAAGGTGTTGCTGGGCATCATCGGCCCGGGCGGCATGGGGCGCAGCCACATCGGGAATCTCAACCAGCGCAAGGACGTCGAGATCGCGTTTGTCTGTGATCCTGATTCCAACCGCCGCGCCAACGCCGCAAACATGATCGAAGCCGGCACCGGCATCAAACCGAAGCAGGTTGGGGACATGCGGGAAATACTGGAGGTCAACAATGTGGATGCGGTGTTCATCGCCACTCCGGATCACTGGCATGCATCGGCCGCCATCCTCGCCGCTGAGGCCGGTAAACATGTCTATGTGGAAAAGCCGTGCTCGCATAATGTCCGCGAGGGGCGGCTGATGATCGAGGCGGCGCGGCGCAACAAACGCGTCATGCAGGTCGGCACCCAGTCGCGCAGCACCCGGCATGTGATGAAGGCGATGGAACTGCTGCACAACGGCGCGATCGGCCGCGTGCTGGTATCCAAGGCATGGAACAGCCAGAAGCGTTCGTCGATCGGCAAGGCCAAGCCCAGCGTACCGCCGGTGCATCTTGACTTTGAAACGTGGCTTGGCCCGGCGCCGAAGGTGCCGTACCAGTCGAACATGCTGCACGGCATCTGGCGCTGGTGGCACGCATTCGGCACCGGCGACATGGGCAACGATGGCGTGCACGACCTCGACATTGCCCGCTGGGGCCTCGGTGTCACAACACACCCGAGCCGCATCACCGCGCTGGGCGGAAAATATTTCTTCGATGACGACCAGCAGTTTCCCGACACACAGAATGTGCTGTTCGAGTATGAGCCGGCCAATGGGGGCGGCCCGCCGCGCCAGCTCATTTTCGAGCAGCGCATCTGGGCGCCGTACTTCGAGCAGGGTTACGAGAACGGCGACGCCTTTTACGGCACGGACGGCCTCATGCTGCTGGGCAAGCACGGCGGCTGGAAGCTGTTCGGCCCGCGCAACAAGCTGCGTGAGCAGATGAACGGCTCCCCGGATCTGCGGGCGCATCACGACGATTTCTTCCGCTGCATCCGCGAGGGCGGCACGCCGAATGCCGACATCGAGATCGGCCACCTCTCGTCATCACTGTGCCACCTCGGCAACATCGCCACGCGCGTCGGGCACGTGCTGGAATTTGATCCCAAGCACGAGCAAATCGTTGGCAACGGAGAGGCCAATGCGCTGGTCTCGCGCAATTACCGGGACCACTGGGGCCGGCCGGGCGGCGCTTAAGCAAAAGGTTTGCGATTGATTCGACCGCCGTTCTCTGGCAAGGACTGTCCCCCCATGAAGCGAGTTTTGTCCCCATCCCTGACGATCCCTCTGGCGGCGCTCGGTCTGGTTTGCGCGCAGGCCGAGCCAGTGCTGAAGGCACACTTTGCCGGCATTGACAATCTGACCAAGCGCAAGGACGCCAAGACACTGCGCGCGGTCTGGCAACTCAAGCAAACCCAGGCGTTCCGCAATGAGGCACTCGACAAGCTGGCCAAGCGGCTCGGTGACGGAAATGCCGAGCGCGAGGCGACCCTGCGCAAGCTGCTGCCCGATCTCGGGCATGGCGAGTTGTTTCTGGGCATCACCCCGGCAGATGGCCGGGCGGACGTGGCGCTCATCACGGCGATGGGTGAGACACGCGGCAAGTTGTGGACGCAAAGCCTCCGGCGCCTGGCTGAGCAGCGCGGCGGCGAGCCGCTCGAGCAGACCGTGGCCGGCTACACCGGCTGGCGCGTGGACTTCGACAACGGACGCATCCTCGGTTTTGGCTACGCCGACGGCTGGCTGTTGCTCGGCACCGGGCAGCAGACGTTAAGCTATTTGAAAAAAGCAGCCGAGCGGATCGCCGATACCGGCCGTCCCTTCCCCGTCGACACGGAGAATGACTTGAGCCTCACGGTGGACGCCCGGGCGCTTCCCGGCGCCATCCGCGACCGCCTGCCCAGCGCGCCAAACACGATCCACATCACCTCGCTCCTGAAGAAGGACAACTTTTACAGCAAGGTCGTGGTGGAGTTCGTTGAGCCGCTGCCGACTGACGTGCCGGACTGGGAAATCCCCACGCGCACGATCACCGAGCCGCTGGCCAGCTTTACTGCCGCGCGCGGCGTGGGCATGTCTACCGCCAAACTGATCCTCGAACTGCTGAAACTCGACCCTGTCAACGGCCAGTTCTTTGCGTGGTCGCAGGCAAGAACCAAGTTCCAATCGTTTTTCTCCGTGAAAGTCGATGAGCCGAAGGAGGCGATCGCCGGCTTGGCCAAGCGCGTCAGCGACTTCAAGAAACCGGGAGGCCGCGGCGAGAAATTCATCGGCCAGATCGGGCACAAGCCAAAAAAGCCGGAGCTCGTCTGGGGTAACGTACCGTTGTTCTCACCGTACGTCACGGTCGGCAATTCGGACGACAAGGGCTACATCGTCGGCGGTGTTTTCCCGCCGGATCCCATCAAGAAACCGATCCCGAAGGAGATGCTCGACGAGTTCGCCAACAAGGAAAACCTGGTTTATTACAACTGGGAAATTACCGGCCAACGGCTCGAAAAATGGAGCCTGCTGATCCAGTTCGCCGCCATCCTCTCCGACCGGCGCGAGCAGCTCGTCAACAAAACCAAGGGCATCGCGTTCACCACCTCGCTGTACCCGAAACTCGGCAACACGATCACCGACGCCACCATCGACGGCAACCGGCTCACGATCACCCGCAAGTCGCACCTGGGCCTCTCGGCGCTCGAGATCGCCCTGCTGACCCGCTGGATCGACAACCCGCGCTTCCCCGCGCCGACACTCGAGTGGCCGCCTGCCGCGGAGAAAAAACGCACCCCCAAGCCGAACAAGCCCAAGAAGCCGGCGGACAAAAAGTAGCGCTCACCCCGATATGCTGCGACTCGGCGTCAACATCGACCACGTCGCCACGCTACGGCAGGCTCGCTATCGCGGCCTCGACCACGGTGAACCGTGTCCCGTCGAGGCTGTCCGTCAAGCCGAGGCCGCCGGCGCGCACGGCATCACCGCCCACCTGCGGGAGGATCGGCGGCACATCCTCGATCGCGACATCTGGGCAATCCGCAACGCTGTGCAGACGCGCCTCAACTTCGAGATGGCCAACACGCCGGAGATGATCGACATCGCCCTGCGCCTCAAGCCGGAGGCCGTCTGCCTCGTGCCGGAGAATCGCGCCGAGGTCACCACCGAGGGCGGACTGGATGTTGTCGGCCAGGCCAACGCCATTGCCGGCGCCGCGGCCACGCTGGGCCAAGCCAGCATCGAGGTGAGCCTATTCATCGACCCCGACCCGGCGCAGATCGAGGCCACCGCCGGAACCGGCAGCCCGTTCATCGAGCTGCATACCGGCGCCTACGCGGAGGCGCACAGCGATGAGGCCAAGCGGGCCTCCGAGCTGGAGCGCCTGGCCAAATCGGCCGAGCTGGCCAAGTCGCTTGGCATCGGCGTCAACGCCGGCCACGGCCTCAACTACAAGAACACGCGTGGCATCTTCGCCGTGCCGCACCTCAACGAGTTGAACATCGGCCACAGCATCGTCAGCCGCGCCGTCACGGTCGGACTTGGCCAGGCAGTGCGCGAGATGCTCGGATTGATGGACGGTTACCCGCCAGCCGGATGATCCTCGGCACCGGCATCGACATCATCGAGGTAGAGCGCATCCGCGCCTCGCACGAGAAATTCGGCGAACGGTTCACCCGGCGCATCCTGCTCCCCGCCGAGATCGAGTACTGCCTGCAGCACAAGGATCCCGCGCCGTTTTTGGCGGCACGGTTCGCCGCCAAGGAGGCGATCTCCAAGGCATTCGGCACCGGCATCTGCGCCAAGCTCAGCTGGCACGACATGGAGGTGGCCAAGCACGACTCCGGCGAGCCGTATGTGGTTCTGCACGGCAAGGGGCTCGACCTGCTCAAGGAACGGGGCGGCGATTTCGTCCACCTCAGCATCAGCCACACGGCCGACCACGCCGTCGTCATGGCCATCCTCGAAAAACGGTAGGCGAGCCGCGTTTGCCACCGCACTCCAAATTATCCCTTCCTCGACGTGGAGTTGGCCCTTTTGTTGCTTTGTTTGCCGCCATGGGACAGATGGTGTCAGCGAAACAAAAGGACGGCTCCACGGCATCCAAGCGCCGCCGTGTCAACGAGGCCATTGAAATCGCCAAGGATTACCAGACCGACGTCTATTGGGAGGGCGAGGTTGTGTGGCGCTATTCCGACTGGGAGAAACAATCCGGGGCCAAGCGGGAACTAGCCGTCGCGGTTTGATCAGCCCAGCAGCTCGATCAGTCGCTCGCGGGCGAGGGCGAGGTTTTTGTAGTCGGCGATTTCCTCGGGCATGGTGTTGAGGGCCTCGAGCAGGCCGTCGCGGGCCACTTGATTTTCCCTGAGCTTGGCCAAGGGAACCACCTCAAGGCGAATGCCAAACAAGATGCCACCTGTCTCCGACAGCGCGACCAGTGCCTGCCGCTCGACGCGAAACCACATGTTGGCCAAGTCCACTTTCGGCGTGAGCTTGGGCAGTCCCAGCGCGGGGTGCTGATTGAGTTCCGGGTTGGCGGTCAGACCCCAGTTTGTTCGGAGCCACGCCGGGCCGGGCGAGCGGCAGGTTGGCAAAAACGGGGAAGCTCGGCCATGCAAAGAGGGTTGCCAAACAGGCCTTTGCGAGTAGTCTCTCCCGTCCGCCGGGGAACGGGGTGAATGAATCGTCCTCCCGGCGCGTCCGACTGCCTGTCCGCGTGGAGAAATCACAACCCAACTATTTGCGGGATGGTATTTTTATCGTCTTGGTGCTTCTTGCCGTGCTGTCGTTCGAGTTGTTTTCCGGCACCGGCAGCGAGGTTCGCACCTACGATGTTCCAAAAGAAAAAGTGGCTCCGACCGCCGCTCCGCCCGTCGCCGCCGCCACCACGGCCAAGCCGGATCCCGGCACACTGATCCGGTTCACCAAGCCCGAGAACTGGATCGACGCCACCGATGCGACGGGCCTGGCGACCCTTTCGTTCGCGTTGCCGGGAAACGCCGGTGTCAGCGCCATCCCGCTGCCAGCACGCCTGGCCAATGACCCAATGATCATCAACATGTGGCGTGAGCAGGTAGGCCTTGGCCCCGTCGATGAAGCCTCCGTGAAGAGCTTGGCCAAGCCGATCTCAATTGGCGGCAAACCCGGCCGGATGTTCGACTTCGCCGGTACCAAACCACTCGCGGGACAAGACAAACCACCTCGCATCGTCTCAGCATCGCTTGTGCTTGGCCAAGTGGGATGGTTTTTCAAGTTGTCCGGCTCGGCCGGCGCAATCGAGCCGCATTTCGGCAACTTCACGAATTTTCTCGCCAAGCTGAAATTCCAGCCAGCAGCAAGTGAAGTGAATTTCGACAAGCTGATGGCAGAGGCACCGGGAGCCTCAAAGCCCCCTCCCCCGGCTGCGCCCAGCCCAGATGCACCGACATGGACTAAGCCGGCCGGTTGGGCTGAGAAGCCGCGCACTGCGATGCGCCTGGGGAACTTCACAGCAGGGAGTGACCAGGCGGAGATTACTGTGATGACGTTCCCCGGCGACGTCGGAGGGCTGTTGGCTAACGTCAACCGTTGGCGTGGCCAAGCGGGCCTGCCGCCGATTGATGCCGCCGGCTTGGCCAATGCAACGGAGCAATTGAGGGTCGACGGTACATCGGCCACACTCGTTGAGGCTATCGGTGCCACCAACGGTTCGCTGAGCGTGTATCATCCGACGGAAGGACAGACGTGGGTTTACAAAATGAGCGGGCCAAGCGACGTTGTCACTGCCGAGAAAAGCGCGTTCATGGAATTCGTCCAGTCCATCCGGTTCCCAACCCCCTAAGTCGTGATGGTGTTGCTCAAGCCGTTTGTCCAGTTTTGGTGTTCACTGCGGCTGACCGTGGCCTGCCTGCTTGCGGCACTGGTGCTGGTGTTTGTCGGCACGCTGGCGCAGGTGGATCAGGGCTTGTACGACGCGCAGAAAAAATATTTCCAGAGCTATTTCCTCCTGCCTGAAAGCGTTGGTGGCGCTGGTTGGGCGCAGGTTCGGATCGGCAACTCGGAGTGGGAAACGCCGGCGCACTGGAGCGAAACCGAAGGTTCGCAATTTAGCCTGATCGACTTCGCAGCGCTGCACGGCGATGCGAGCGCGGCCATCTCGGTTACCAAACTGGCCAAGGCCGCGGGCGGGCTGCCAGCCAACGTCAACCGCTGGCGCAAACAAATAGGACTCGAAGAGATCCAGGATCCGCAGCTTGAGTCGTTCGTGGTGGACGGCAACTCCGGTTGGTTTGTGGAGATGAGCGGTACACGCGATGGCAAGCCGGTCACGACGCTGGGAGTCATTCACACCATCACTTACCGCACTGCGCCGGAGACGTGGTTCTACAAGATCACCGGCGACACCGATGCGGTGATGAAGGAAAGGGACATCTTTCGGGACTACGTGCAATCGGCCCGCTACCCGGTAATGTTCAAGTTTCCGTTCGTCGGCGGTTACCTCGTGGGCATCGTGTTGCTGGTCAACCTGCTAGCCGCGCATTTTCAGCGCTTCAAGTTTACGCGGAAAAAAATCGGTATCTTTCTGACGCACGCTGGGCTAATTTTCATGCTGCTTGGCCAGTTGATCACTGACAAGTTTCAGGTCGAGAGCAACCTCCGGCTCGAGGAGGGTCAAAGCAAGGGTTACTCCGTCAGCGGCAGGGAGTGCGAGTTGGTGATCATCGACAAAAGCCAATCGGATGTGGACACCGTCACCGCCATCCCGGCGGAGGCGCTCGGGGACAAAACAATCCATCATGTTGGCACGCCGCCGTTCGAGTTGACCGTGCTCGACTACTTCAAAAACTCCAACCTCGCAGCGCTTGGCGAGGGGCAGGCGAACAAAGCCACGCATGGGAAGGGGCTCGAACTCATTGCCACCGGGGCGGAATCCGCCACCTCACTCGAGGAGGTCAACTTCCCCGCCGCCTACCTGCGGCTGAAATCCATCTCTGGCAAGGATCTTGGGACATGGATGGTTTCGGCACTGTTCGGCGTGCTGCGCCAACCGATTCCGGAGCAGACCTTTGAGCACGACGGCAAACAGTACGAACTGGCGTTGCGCTTCAAGCGTTACTATACCTCTGCATACGACATAGAGTTGATCGACTTTAAGCACGACAAGTTTCAAGGGACGGAAAAGGCGCGAAACTTCTCCAGCCTCGTGATCGTGCGGGACCGCGCTACCGGAGCGGAGCGCGAGGTGAACATCTGGATGAACCACCCGCTGCGCACCCACGGAAAAACCTACTTTCAGGCCAGTTTCGATCCGGAAAACGACAAAGCCACGATTTTGCAGGTCGTCCGGAATCCCGGCTGGGTGACGCCTTACATCTCCTGCGCCCTCGTTGGACTCGGGATGCTTATTCAGTTTTTGACTCACCTGCTTGCTTTCAACAGAAAACGAAAGGCCGTCGCATGAAAAAGCTGTCCGTCCCGCTTGTCGCCGTCGGGATCATGGCCATGTGGGCCTTGATGGGGCTGGTACGCATGCCGAATGTAGCCAGCGATCAGCCGGACATTTACGGCTTCGGCAAACTGCCGGTGCTGCTCGACGGGCGCATCCAGCCGATCGACTCCACCGCACGCAACGCTATGCGCGTTATCCGTCACAAGTCTACCGGTCGTTACGCCCGCACCGGTACCAAGGTGGTAACCATCCCTGCCGTCGAGTGGCTGCTTGAGCTGGCGGCCAAGCCGGGCGTGGCCCGTTCCCGACCGGTGTTCCGGATCGACAACG
This sequence comes from uncultured Verrucomicrobiota bacterium, assembly GCA_913030945.1. Lineage (GTDB taxonomy): Bacteria > Verrucomicrobiota > Verrucomicrobiia > Limisphaerales > UBA1096 > UBA1096. Next base: position 9,151 of record CAJWEP010000022.1, on the reverse strand, counting down.
AGGAGATCAAAGACAACCTCCGCTTGGCCAAGGACGAAAAACATTTCTCAGTGAACGATATCACCGCGGACGACAACTTTGAGCGTTTGACCCGCGAGAGCGGGCGCATTCATTCGAAGGACGCCGGACTGCGAACGCCATACGAAAAATCGCTCAAAGCCGTCGCCGATTCGCTGATGATTTACCAGCGCTTGGCCAAGAGCTTCCGACCGGAAAACTCGACCAACTTCGTAGCGGAACTGACCCGGCTGGAGACAGTGTTCCCCGAGGGCATGGCTGCCATGCGGGCGCATGATTCGAATGCGGAACACGACGAGTCGAAACATCAGGAATTCTTGGGGTTGCTCGACACATTGTTTGATCCCAGCCTACGCGACGGCGATAGGAGCGGTGTGATGTTCTGGCCGCGGGTCGTTCCTGTGAGCAAGACTTGGCAATCGTTGAGCACGAACCTGCTGAGCACCATCAGCACAGCAGCCGCTGCCGAGAGCGACTGGAAAATCCAGTTCCATCCCGCCGCCAAAGCCTACGCCGGCATGGTCTCAGCCTATGCCAAAAACGATGGGACGACGTTCAACGTCATACTCCGGGACTATCAGGATTATCTTCGTGCCAACGGTCTTTCCGCGGAAATCAACAAAACCGGCAAGGAGTTCGTGTTCAACAATTTCGACCCGTTTTACAAGTGCGAAATCCTCTATGTGCTGGCCTTCCTGTTGGCTTGCGGCAGCTGGCTGACCCTGGCCCGATGGCCGAACCAAACAGCCTACTATTTGATCGCCCTCGCGGCGGTTATCCATACCGCCGGACTCATTTTTCGCATGTGGCTGGAGGGCCGGCCGCCGGTGACCAATCTCTACTCATCAGCGGTGTTCGTCGGCTGGGGCGCGGTGATACTCGGGCTGATTCTCGAGCGCATCAACCGTGACGGCATCGGTAACGTTGTCGCCAGCGCGGTGGGCTTTGTTACGCTGCTTGTCGCCGGTGGGCTGTCACTCAGCGGCGACACAATGGAGATGTTGCAGGCGGTGCTCGACACCAATTTCTGGCTCGCGACACACGTTGTGATCATCACCATCGGCTACTCGGCCACCTTCGTCGCCGGCTTCCTCGCAATCATTTATGTGGTGCGCGACTTCGTTGCCAACCGGGTGCCGTTCGGCAAGGCCAACCGCACAGCGCTCACCAAGATGATTTACGGCATCGTCTGCTTTGCGACACTCTTCAGCTTCGTCGGCACTGTGCTTGGGGGCATCTGGGCCGACCAGTCGTGGGGCCGGTTCTGGGGATGGGACCCGAAGGAAAACGGCGCGCTCATGATCGTCATCTGGAACGCCGCTATCCTGCATGCGCGCTGGGGAGGAATGATCCGCGAGCGCGGGCTTGTCTCCATGGCAATCTTCGGCAACGCCGTGACCGCCTGGTCGTTTTTCGGCACGAACATGCTCGGCATCGGCTTGCATTCGTACGGCTTTATGGACAAGGCGTTCGCTTGGCTGATGGTGTTCGTCTTCGTGCAGGTTGTCGTGATGACCGGCGGACTGATGCTCGGTACGCTTGCCCAGGCGGACAAACCAAGCGGCCAAGCCGGTGTGCTTGGTCTGCCGCGGCAGGCGCAGTTTGTGGTGGCCATCGAGGCGCTTGTGATTTTTGCCAGCTTTGCCGTGGCGATCTACTACCTGCTGAACGCGATCGGCTTCTGACCACGATCAGGCCAAGCCGCAGTTTTTGCGGGCGCGGTCGAGGACGGTGCTCGCCCGGGCACGGGCCTTGTCGGCGCCGTCCTTCAGGACTTGGTTCACGTAGTCGAGGTTATTCTCCAACTCCGCGCGCCTGGCCCTAGCCTCGGCGAAATACTGCCAATAATGCTCGAACAGCGCCTTTTTCAGGTCGCCGTAGCCCAGTCCGCCCGCGCGCAGACGCTCCTCCCAGTCGGCAGCCAAGGCCTCCGGGGCCACGAGTCGTAGTAACTGAACGGCGATGTTTTGGTCAGCATCGGGCTTGGGCTCCTCCGGCGGTCGGCTGTCCATCACAAGGCGCATGATGGTTTTGCGCAGCGGTTTTTCATCGCCGAAAATGTCGATGGTGTTTTCGTAGCTCTTGCTCATCTTTTGCCCGTCCGTTCCCGGCACCACGGCCACCGAGTCGCGAATCTGCGGCTCGGGTATCACGAAGGTCTCCCCGTAGGTCTGGTTGAACTTGATCGCAATGTCGCGCGTGACCTCGACGTGCTGTTTCTGGTCTCGGCCGACCGGCACGATGTTTGAGTCGTAAATCAAAATGTCGGCCGCCATCAGCACCGGATACGCGAAGAGCCCGTGATTCGGCGAGAGGCCCTTGGCCAGCTTGTCCTTGTAGCTGTGGCATCGCTCGAGCAGGCCCATCGGCGTGAGTGTCGTCAGCAGCCACGTCAGCTCGCACACCTCTGGCACGTCGCTCTGGCGAAAGAACACCGCCTTGGCCGGATCGAGCCCGCAAGCGAGAAAATCCAGCGCCACGCCTAGCGTGTTGCTACGCCGCTCACCGGCATCGAACACCGACGTCATCGAGTGGTAGTTCGCGATGAAGTAGTACGCCTCACCCTGTTCCTGCAGCTCGATCGCCGGGCGCATCATGCCGAAATAGTTGCCGACATGCAGCGTGCCCGATGGCTGGATTCCGGATAAAATAATCATCGACCTGCGAAAACCCCCAAGCAGTTGGCCAAGCGTGGGAAACCCCAGCCGGCAATTGCTTCTTGCAAAAAAACCGGCCAAGTTCCTAACGCCTTCGGGCGCGGCGTCAATGCAAATCAACAAAGACAGAGATTGGGAAGCCCTCTACCGGGCCAATGACACATTTTGGGATCATGGCGAAGCCTCGCCCGGCCTGGTCGATTATCTGGCCGAGAACCCGTCGCTCCCGCCCAGCCAGGCGCTCGTTCCCGGCTGCGGCCACGGCCACGATGCCCGCGCCCTGGCCAGGGCCGGCTGGTCGGTCACCGGGCTCGACATCGCCCCAAGCTCCGTGCCCTTGGCCAAGCGCCTGGCCAACGGGGAGGCGCTCGAGATCGATTTTCGCATTGGCGACTTTCTGGGCGACGAGCCGTATCAGCAATTCGATCTCGTGTTCGAGCACACTCTCTTCTGCGCCATCCCGCCGGCGCGGCGCGCCGACTACGTGCAAGCACTGCAACGCTGGCTCAAGCCGGGCGGGCTCTACCTCGCCGTTAACTACATGATCACCGACGACAACGGTGAGCCGCCATTCAGCACGACAACCGCCGAGCTGGACAAGCGTTTTGGTGAGTCGTTCGAGCTGCTCCGTCGCTGGACACCGCGCTCCTACGAGAACCGCGAAGGAAAGGAAATGATGAATGAGTGGAGATTTCGTTAGGGTAGTTTTTAGTTTCCAGTCTTCGGTATTCAGGAGCCTGTCCGGGCTGTTGCTCGCCACCGGGCTGGACCTGGCCAGGAGTGACGCGCTCGAGTGGCAAGACGAAGGCGAGCAACGCGGGGTGGTGACCTGGCTTTTTCTCAGCCGCAAAACAAATTGAGTTGATCAGGATTGTCCCCCGAGGCACGACACAGCTTGTTCCACCTCAAGGGGATGAACGGTTCCAAACCGGTTCCGTGACTCAAAAATTCCGACTTAAACAATCCAAAAATTGTTCATTTATTTAGGTTTTTCTGCTTGCGGATGCCGCAGGCCGCTCGTACAACCGACTCCCAGTAGTGCATCACTACTGAAAAAAATACTGTAACCTGCAGAATCAAAAACGATATGTCAGACAAACCATTGACGAAATCACAGACCGCCACAGCTGTTGCTGAGGCGAACGGTCTCACCAAGAAGCAGGCCACCGACCTGCTGGCCAACTTGGCTGACTTGGCTATCTCGAGCACCAAGTCGTCCGGTGCTTTTACGTTTCCAGGTGTTGGGAAACTGAAACTGGTCAACCGCAAGGCTCGCATGGGGCGCAACCCCGCCACCGGCGAGACAATCCAAATCCCTGCCAAGACCGTGGTGAAGTTCACCGTGGCCAAGGCCGCGAAGGACGCAATCGCCACTTAAGGATTAACCGATCCTCATGGAAAGCGCCCGCATTTGTTGGGCGCTTTTTTTGTGCATCTATGGAGGTAAACAGTGACAGGTTGGACAATCGGTGTGGTCGGCTGCGGCGCTGTGGGCGGCTTTTACGGGGCGAAATTGTGCCAAACCGGTTGCGACGTGCATTTTTTGCTTCGTTCAGATTACGAAGCTGTTCGCGAAAATGGCGTGCGTATTCGGACCGCGGACGGCGACTTTGATGCAAACCCAACGGCCGCCAGATCGCCCGGGGAAATCGGTCTCTGCGACCTCGTCATCGTCGCGCTCAAGTCCACGGCGAACCACCACCTCGGCGAGCTGTTGCCGCCGCTGGTCGGCGAGCACACTGCCCTGCTGACGCTCCAGAACGGGTTGGGCAACGAAATCGCGCTGGCTGCTCTGTTTCCCGACCGGCCGATCCTCGGCGGCATGTGCTTTGTCTGCCTTAACCGCATCGAACCGGGCGTCATCCATCACATCGCCCACGGCAAGATCGTCCTCGGCCGCCACGGCGGCCCACCGGATGATCTGACTGGGGCGGTCGCGAAACTCATCCGCTCCACCGGCATCCCGGTCGATGTCTCGCCCGACCTTGAACGCGCGCACTGGGAAAAACTGATCTGGAACATTCCGTTCAATGGCCTGAGTGTCGCCGGTGCGGCGGGACTCGCCGCAACACTCGCCGGACGGCTCGACCACGGTCAGCCCATCGGCCCCTGCCTCGCCACGGACGCCCTCCTCGACAACGGGCCCTGGGAGCAACTTGTCACGGAACTGATGGACGAGGTCATCCGCACCGGCCGCGCGCTTGGCCATGACCTTTCGCCCGGGCTTGGCGAACACCAGCGCAATCGCACCCGCGTCATGAAGGCTTACCTTGCCTCGACACCGATCGATTTCGTGCGCGGCCTGCCGCTGGAACTGGACGCGCTCTTTCGCCTGCCGCTTGGCCAAGCGCAGGCCGCCGGTGTCGAGACCCCACGACTCGTAGCGCTCTGCGATCTGCTTGCGCAGTTGGATGATCTACGAAAAGACTCGGGATCGGATGCTGCCTGAGTCACAATTCGCCGCACCAAAATGTATCGGTTTTCGTTGTTTTTTTTCGCAATGGCCGCCTTGGCCGCACCAGGGCCTGGCCAGGCGGAGACGCGGCCTAACATTGTCTTTATCATCGCCGACGACCTGGCTTGGGACGACCTCGGCTGCACCGGCAATCCCGGCGTCCGCACCCCAAACATTGACCGCCTGGCCAAGGGCGGCATGCGCTTCACCAACGCCTACCTGACGATCAGCTCGTGCAGCCCGAGCCGGGCCAGCATCATCACCGGCACCTACCCGCACCAGACCGATGCCGAGCAGCTTCACTGGCCGCTGCCGGCCGATCGGCTGACGTTCGTCGAGTTGCTCAAGGCCTCTGGCTACTGGACCGCGGCGGCCGGCAAGTGGCATCTCGGCGATGCAGTGAAGGATCGCTTTGACGAGGTCCGTGAAGCCGACGTGTCCGGCTTTCAACTGCCGACTGGCGAGGCGGCCAAGGCGGGAAAGATTGTGCAGAAGGCAGTCGGTGACGCGCGCAGCGGCTGCGACCAGTGGATGCCGATGCTCAAGGCGCGGCCAACGGACAAGCCGTTTTTCCTGTGGCTCGCCGCGCTCGACCCCCATCGCGACTATGACGAAGGCATCCTCGAGCAGCCACACAAGCCGGAGGACGTTCGCCTGCCACCGTACGTCGCCGATACGCCTAGGTCCCGTCACGACTACGCGCTGTACTACGACGAGATCACACGGCTCGACCGTTTCGTCGGCGGCGTGATGGCCGAGCTGAAAGAACAGAACGTCGCCGACAACACGTTCGTGCTGTTTATCAGCGACAACGGCCGACCGTTCCCGCGCGACAAGACGACGGTTTACGACAGCGGCATCAAGACGCCGTTCATCGTCCACTGGCCGGGACGTGTTGCCGCCGGTAGCCGCTGCAACAACCTGCTCAGTTCGGTCGACATCGCGCCGGCATTCCTTGAATTGGCCGGTTTGTCGACGCCGAAGGTTTTTGAGGGGCACAGTTTCCTGCCGTTGCTGCGGAATCCGCAACAGCGCATTCGCGACTTCGTGTTCGCGGAACGCAACTGGCACGACTACGAGGATCGCGTCCGTGCTGTTCGCAACAGGCGCTTCAAGTACATCCGCAATTTTTACGACGATCTGCCCAATACGCCGCCGGCAGACGTCGTACGCTCGGTGGCCTACCGAGAAATGATCCGGCTGCGCGACGAGGACAGACTTGTCGATGCGCAGAAAAACACCTTTATCCAGCCGAGGGCCAGGGAGGAGTTGTACGACACACAATCCGATCCGTTCGAGTTGAAGAACCTCGCCAGTGACCCCGCACAAGCCAGGCGGCTGAAACGGTTCCGCCGCGCCTTGGCCAAGTGGCAGAAAGAGACGGGGGACACCGAACCCAGATTTCGCACGCTCGACGAGTTTGGCCGCGAAGATGGCCAGGCGCTGCCGGTGCGCGAACGGCCCCGCCCCGACAAGGCAGAAATGACCCGGCGCCTCGAGGCGCATTACCAGAAACAGACCAAATGACCGCACGCTTGGCCAAGCGGAAAACGGCTGGCCAAGCGGACGGTTTTGCGTGAGACTTTGCTGCATCTATGAATTCTTTTCACCGGACCACGTTATTCGGCTGGCTTATCATCGCATTGGCACTTGGCCAGATTTCACCGACTCAGGTTGACGCCAACGACGGGCGGCCACCCAATGTGGTTGTCATTTTCATCGACGACATGGGTTACGCGGATATCGGCCCGTTTGGGGCCAAGGCGTATCCAACGCCCCATCTCGACCGCATGGCCCGCGAGGGGCGTAAGTTCACCGATTTTTATGTCACCCAGGCCGTTTGCAGCGCGTCACGGGCGGGTCTGCTCACCGGTTGCTACAACGTACGCGTCGGCATCTTCGGCGCGTTGGGTCCCAGCGCCAGGCACGGCATCAACGCCGGCGAAATGACGCTTGCCGAAGTCTGTAAACAAAAGGACTACGCCACTGCCATCTACGGTAAATGGCACCTTGGCCACCACAAGCCATTCCTGCCGATGCAACACGGGTTTGACGACTACTTCGGCCTGCCGTACTCGAATGACATGTGGCCGTACCATCCCGGCGTGTTGCATCTGCCGATGGAACAGCGCCTCAAACGCTGGCCGCACCTGCCGCTAATCGACAAGAATGAAATCATCAACGCCCAGGTTTCCGGCAAGGATCAGGAACAGCTCACCACGCAATACACCGAGCGTGCCGTGTCGTTCATCGAAAAGAACAAGAATCGCCCGTTTTTTGTCTACGTGCCCCACTCAATGGTCCACGTGCCGCTGTATGTTTCTGACAAGTTCAAGGGCAGGAGCGGTGCCGGCCTGTTCGGCGACGTGATGATGGAGGTCGACTGGAGCGTCGGCCGGATTCTCGACACGCTGCGAAAGCATAAGCTCGATAAAAACACGCTCGTCATTTTCACCGCCGACAACGGCCCGTGGCTGAGCTATGGCGAGCATGCCGGCTCGGCCGCGCCGCTGCGCGAGGGCAAGGGCACGATGTTCGACGGCGGCTGCCGCGAAAGCACACTGATGTGGTGGCCCGGCACCGTCCCGGCTGGCAGTGTTTGCAGCACGCCGGCGATGACCATCGACATTTTGCCGACCGTTGCCGAGTTGATCGGCGCCAAGCTGCCGGAACACAAAATCGACGGCAAAAGCATTGTGAACCTCGTCAAGGGCACCAGCGACAAAAGCCCGCAGGAGGCGTATTATTTCTATTACGGCAAACAGTTGCAGGCCATTCGCTCTGGCAAATGGAAGCTCCACTTCCCGCACGCCTACCGCACCATGGCCGGCCGCCCCGGCGGCAAGGACGGCATCCCAACAGCCTACAGCCAGGCCAAAATCGGCCTATCGTTGTTCAATCTCAGGAAGGACATCGGAGAAACCACCGACAGGAAGGACAGGCACCCGAAGGTCCTCGCCAGGCTGCAGGCGCTTGGCCAAGCGATGGGCAGGGAACTCGGCGACCAGGGCCAAAAAGGCAGCGGCCAACGCGAACCGGGCCGATTGGCCAAGCGCTGATTCGCCCGTGGCCGATCAAGCAACCATCCCGTTCGGGGCACGGTTTTGGCGCCTTTGGCGCCCGATTTGGCGGTTGCGCCACAAGGGCAACGGGATGCTTTTCCCGCCACTGCTGCTCTTTTGGGTGCTGCTGCTGATCAGCCCGTACATCGTCATCAACCGAATGGCGACCTGGGGATGGAGTCCTGCTGCTTGGGCGGAGTACAAGCCTGTTCTTGAGGCGACCATCCCCCCGCAGGACAAGTTGAAGGTGTCGCGGCAGGACGAGCGCACGGCGTGGGATCCGAAGTCGCTCTTCCGCGACAGTGAAGGCCGCTATCTCGACTACAAAATTCCGGCCATCAACTGGACCATTTGGCTGTACCTGTCGCTCTTCGGCTACTACTTCGCCTTTTACGCGGCGCAAAAGAACGACCGCGGCCGGGCCGAGTCACTGGTGATGGCACAGGCCTGGGCAGTGACGAGCTGGATTGCTTATCCCGTCTTCGCCCTGTTGCCGGCCGACATCGATCTGCGCTGGCAATTGGGTGAGATGGAGGGAATCCACGGCTTCATTTACGGCGCGTTCCACGCCCTGGACGAGCCATTCAACGCGTGGCCCTGCCTGCACATCGCCCAGAGCTTCGTTATGGCCTCAGCTCTGGCGCGCTGGTGGCTCCAGCGCAAATGGACCTGGGCGGTTTGGCTTCTCTGGCCGGCGTGGTTGGGCCTGTGCATCAGTGTGATGACCACCAAGCAGCACTTCATTTGGGACTCGATCACCGGCACGCTGCTCGGTGTGAGCGTATGGGCATGGATGATGCGGCCCGGCTTCCGGCATCTCGACAGGTTGGCCGATGACAAGCTGCCCCTCGACAGGCTGGAGTAAAAAAAGCGGCCGCCGGCAAGGGGATGGGTGTGGAGGTTTGCCGACGGCCTACGACCCATGGCTGGGATGGGAGGGGGATGCCACAGGTCGCTGA
>CAJWEP010000021.1 GCA_913030945.1 uncultured Verrucomicrobiota bacterium | reverse complement strand
CCGCTTGGCCAGGCGCCAGGTTTGGTACGGCTAAACTTTCCGCCAACCATGAAAAACACATCTCGCCACCTGCTCGGAGCCGCCCTGCTGCTTGGCCTGACGACCTCCACCGCCTTGGCCAAGCGGCCCAACATTGTCCTCATCCTCACGGACGACCAGGGCTGGAACAACACCGAGGTGCCGATGATCCCGTCGCGTGCCGACACCCGATCCGACTACTACCTCACGCCCAATTTCAAGCGGCTTGCTGACTCGGGGATGATCTTCTCGCAGGCGTATGCGCCCCACCCGGTTTGCTCGCCGTCGCGCCATGCCATCCAGTTCGGCATGACACCGGCCAAGCTCAAGAAAACCACCAACCGCGCCGTCAACTACCCAGAGCCGTTCCCGACTCGCGCCATCCCGCAGGTGCTCAAGTCGATCGACTCCGCGTACCGGGCGGCGCACTTCGGCAAATGGCACATGCACCGCCATCCCGCGGAACTGGGCTACGACGCCTCCGACGGCCGCACCGGCAACCACACCGCCCGGCAGTTGACCACCGACCAGACCAAGCATTTCCCGCACGACGACCCCAAGCGCACCGTCTCCCTCACCGACAACGCCGTGCAGTTCATCCGGCACCAGGCCCATGCCGGCGTGCCGTTTTATCTGCAGGTATCGCACTACGCCATCCACCTCTCGGCCGAGGCCAAGCCGGCCACGCTGGCCAGACACAAGGCCCGCACGCCGGGCAAGGTGCACACCGCCTACTGGTATGCGGCGATGATCGACGACCTCGACCAGGCGGTCGGCCGCATTCTCGACGTGCTCGACGAACTCAAGCTGACCGACAACACCTACGTGTTTCTCACCTCGGACAACGGCGGCCTCGCGAGGCAGTATCCGCATTTCAACAAGCCGCTTCGCGCCGGCAAGGGCTCCTACTACGAGGGCGGCCTGCGCGTGCCGTTCTTCGCCGCCGGCCCCGGCATCAAGGCGGGCACGTACTCGGCCGTGCCGGTCGTTGGCTACGATCTGCTCTCGACCTTTGCCGACCTGGCCGGCTCGGCGGAAAAACTGCCCAAGGGCATTGAAGGCGGTACCGTCAAGCCGGTTCTGTTTAACGGCGGCAAGGGCGACATCAAGCGGCCCCGGCCCGGCATGCATTTCTTCCGCAAGTTGGATTCAGTCTACATTCAGGGTGACCACAAGATCCGACGCACCAACAACACCGGCAAAATCGAGTTGTACAACCTGGCCGAAGACCTCTCCGAGACGAGCGATCTCGCCACCGCTCAGCCTCGCTTGGCCAAGCGCATGCAGACTGAGCTTGAGGACTGGATACAGGATATAGATGCCACCACCCCGTCGCCGCTCAATCGTCGGCCTAGGCGCAGCCCCGGTGCCGGTAACAGGCGTCAACCTTAACGCAGCGACACCGTCGCACCCGGCTTGAGCGCGTGCTTGGGCATGTCCGCGAGCGTGTTGAAGGTTCGCATTGCAGCCGCCTTCTCGATGGTGTTTTGGCTTTCGTCGAACTTCCCGGTTTTTTTGTCCAGCACGCCGGCCGTGTCGAGGCCGAGGTGCTTGGCCATGAAGGGGTACATCGCCTGGCGCTTTGAGGCCTGGTAGCCGTGTTCCTCCTCGGGGAAGTGCGTGTTCTCGGCCTTGGCCTCTGCGCCGTAGTATTTGTAGATCGAGCGGATGAACGGGTATTCGACCTCCGGCGTGTTCTTCGTCCAGTCGCCCCCCACGGAGATGAGCTTGAGAGGGCGCGGCGCGGCCAGCGCGGCAAACTCGGCGTTGTTCGTCTCCAGCTTGGGCGTCTTGTGGATCGGCAGCCCGCTTTCGCAATTGCAGCCGCCGAAGAAGTGCGCCGACACCATCACCACCGGCACGCTCACTGCCACACGCTCATCCACCATCGTCAGCAGAAACGTCTGCGTGCCGCCGCCGGAACAGCCGGTGACACCGATGTGCCTGGCGTCCACCTCCGGCAGGGTTTCGAGAAAATCCAGCGCACGGATGCTGCTCCACGTCTGCAGCGTGAGCGCCTGCGGGTGGTTGTGATTCCAGCCAAGATGCTGCGAGTCGCCAAAGCCGATCATGTCGTACGAGAACACCACCGCGCCCATCCGCGCCAGCGTGGCGCAGCGGTGTTGCTGGTCGGGCCGCTGCCGCCCGCCTTCCGGGCCGCGGTAATGGCCGTGCGGACAGAGCACGCCCGGGCGTTTGCCTTCGCGGCCAAGCGGCCGGTACAGGTTGCCGTAAACAAAAAAACCAGGCCGCGCCTCGAACGCTGCCGACTCGACCGTGTAGCCGTCGTAACGGCGCTTGTTCTTGATGATCGGATTGAGCGGCGTGCGCTTGGGCAGCGGACTGAGCCTGGCTCCGGTCAAAAACTGCTGCCGTACCGCCGCAGCACGCGCCTTCCACTCGGCGAGATTCGAGTGCGTCGCGGCCAACCGCTTGAGCTGCGCCACGGCATCGGCCTCAGAGTGGTAGTTGCCCTGGCAGAGGGTTGGCTTGTCGTTGGCTTCCGCTTGGCCGGATGGGGCAGACAAAACGGTAATACAAAGGAAAAAGGAGAGGCGTTTCACGGGGCGACACTCTCAGATCGCGCCGTCTCTCGCAACCCCAATAAAACCAAAACGGTTGCTTGGCCAAGGTGCAATACTCTGCATTGCCTGAAACGAATCTTTGGGCTAAGTAGGTGGTCAAGTGAACGGTTTTTCTCCAGCCATTCCGCATCGGCAGGCGCACTTTCCGCAACGATATGATCGGCGGCGGTTTTTGCTCAAGGCTGGCGGCGGAATCGGCGGCTTGGCCCTGGCCGGGCTGATGCAGGGGGAGTTGCTGGCTGCGAGGTCGGGCGCGGCCGATCCGCTCGCGCCGCGGCAACCGCACTTTGTCCCTCGGGCCAAGCGTGTCATTTGGCTGTTCATGCACGGCGGGCCGAGTCACATGGATTTGTTCGACCCCAAGCCGGACCTGGCCAAGTACGCCGGCCATCCGTTGCCGGGCAGTTTTGGTGAAGTGATGACGCGCCGCAAAGTCGGGAGCAACCCGCTGCTTGGCCCGATCAAACCGTTCCGCCCACGCGGTCAATCCGGCCTCGAGATTAGCGATTTTCTCCCGTACATCGCCGGGCACGCGGATGACATTTGCGTGCTGCGCAGTTGCCACGGCGACAGTGTGAACCATCCGCAGTCGATCTATCAAATGAACACCGGCTCAATTCTCATGGGTAAGCCGAGCCTTGGCGCCTGGGCGGCTTACGGCTTGGGCACGGAGAACCGCGACATGCCGGCGTTCATTGTGTTGCCCGATCCGGGTGGCGGACTCAAGGGCGGCCCGCCGGCATGGGGCAGTGGTTTTCTGCCCGGCAGTTGCCAGGGCACAACGCTGCGCCCCGGAGCGAAGCCGATTCTGAATCTCCAGCTGCAGCCCGGCATCAGCGCCGGGGGCCAGCGACGTATGCTTGACCTGATCGGCCGGCTCAACCGCGGGCACTTGGCCAGGCGCGACTTTGACGACCGGCTCGCCGCCCGAGTCAACGCCTACGAGCTGGCGTTTCGCATGCAGTCGGCTGCGCCGGAGATCGTCGATATCTCTCGCGAAACCGAGGCGACCCGGCGGCTGTACGGCATTGGCCAAAAGGAAACAAACGAGTTTGGCATGCGCTGTTTGCTGGCGCGGCGAATGGTCGAGAAAGGCGTACGATTTGTGCAGCTTTACTCCGGCGATACCGGTGGCTGGGACGCTCACAAGGACGTGCTTAACAACCACACGAAGTATTGTCGCCGAACCGATCTGCCGATTGCGGGTTTGCTAAAGGATCTGAAGACGCGCGGCATGCTGAATGACACGCTGGTGATTTGGGGCGGCGAGTTCGGTCGCATGCCGATGAGCGAGCAGGGCACCGGCCGCGACCACAACCCGTGGGGCTACTCGGTCTGGCTGGCCGGCGCCGGCGTGCGCGGCGGCATCGCCCATGGCGCGACTGACGCCGTGGGCCTGCGCGCCGAGCAGGACAGGGTGCACGTGAACGACCTGCACGCGACAATCCTGCATCTGCTTGGCTTCGATCACGAACAATTGACCGTCTTCCACAACGGCCGCGATGAGCGCCTCACCAACGTGGCCGGAAAAGTCGTCACCGACATTCTCGCGTGATGTTTCTTCGCTGCGCCAGTCTGCTGCTGTTGAGCCTGGCGCTTGGCCGGGCGGCGGAACCGGCGGTCGTTGTCGAGCCGCCGATCACCGATGCGGATCGCGACCACTGGGCGTGGCGCCCGCTTGGCCAAGCGACAGTGCCGAGCGTCAAGGCTGCCGGGCGACTGGCCAACCCGGTCGATCATTTCATCGCCGAGAAACTGGAGAGCAATAGCTTGTCGCTGGCGCCGGAGGCCGATCGCCGCACGCTGATTCGCCGGCTTTACTTCGACCTGCTTGGCCTGCCACCGAGCCCGAGGGCCGTCGCGGCGTTCGAAGCGGACATCCGGCCCGGTGCCTACGTGCGGCTGCTCGACTCGTTACTCGCCTCGCCGGTGTACGGAGAGCGTTGGGCGCAGCATTGGCTCGATCTCGCGCGTTTTGCCGAGACGGACGGCTTCGAGCACGACAAGGTGCGCCCCAACGCATGGCGCTACCGCGACTGGCTCATCGACGCGCTGAATGCCGACCAGCCGTACGACCAGTTTGTCCTTCACCAGCTCGCCGGCGACGCCGTGTCGTCAACCGCTGCGCTGGGCACCGGTTTTTTGCTGGCCGGGCAGGATATGCCGGACATCAACCTGGCCGTCGAGCGGCGTCACATGGTGCTCAACGAAATGACCGCAACCGTTGGATCGGTTTTTCTCGGGTTGAACGTCGGCTGCGCACAGTGCCACGAGCACAAGTCGGATCCGCTCAGCCAGGCCGATTTTTATCGACTGCGCGCATTCTTCGAGAGCGCACTGCAATTCAAGGAACAGAAACTTGCCCTTGCCGGTGGCGAAGTCAGCGGACGCGTGATGCGTATCTCGAGCAAACCGGCGCCTACCCGGTTTGCGGTGCGTGGCGACTTCCGGCGGCTTGGCCAAGTGATGAAACCGGCCGTGCCGAGAATCGCGCTTGGTTCGGTCGAGCACGGCCCCACGTCCAGCCGGGCCGGCTTGGCCAGGTGGATGTCCGGCTCGCGCAACCCGCTGTTTCTCCGGGCTGCGGTGAACCGGCTCTGGCAGTTTCACTTCGGCCAACCGCTCGCAGGGACGCCGAACGACATGGGCCACGATGGCGAGCCGCCAACCCATCCGGAACTGCTCGACTGGCTCGCGGCGGAATTGCCTCGGCGCGACTGGAGCATCAAGTCGATGCATCGGTTGCTGCTGGCATCCACGACGTACCGGCAGGCGAGTCGGGGGCAGGGCGATCGCTGGGCCAGGCGCTTAACGGGCGATCCCGGCAACCGGCTTTACTCGCGGATGCACCGGTGGCGGCTCGACGGCGAGTCGCTGCGCGACACGCTGCTCACGCTCAGTGGCCGGGCCACACAGCGCGCCGGCGGTCCCGGCGTGCGGCCGCCGCTGCCCCGGGAAATCACCAGCACGCTGCTTAAAAACCAGTGGCCGGTCAGCACGGACACGGAGGATCACCACCGGCGCAGTGTCTACCTGTTCGCCCGGAGGAATCTGCGCTACCCGCTGTTCGAGTTGTTCGACCGCCCCGATGGCACGGCGTCGTGCGCCCGCCGCAAGGAATCCACCACCGCGCCGCAGTCGCTGATCCTGCTCAACTCCGGTTTCTCGCTGACGATGGCCAAGGCCCTGGCCAAGCGTTGCAAAGATGGCGAAACGCCGGTTGGACGGTCCATCCGGCGGATGTACGGCCTGCTGTTCCAGCGCGAGCCAAGCAGGGAGGAGTTGCACCTGGCCAAGCGGTTCCTCGCCGAGCCAAGCGATGGCGAAGTCGATCCTCTCACACAGTTTGCGCTCGCATTGATCAACCTCAACGAGTTCCTGTTTGTGGATTGACGGGAGCAGTTCGTTTGGAATCCGTAAACCAGCCTCGGCCAGCATTGTCGTAGGGCCGGTTTTTCAGTACAGTTCGCCTCCCACACGAATAAAAAAATGGATCGAAGTTTTTGTTTTTGTCTTGGCTGGCTGGATGAATTCCCGGGCCGCGGTTCGACTTAAAAAAGTATAAGAAGAAATAACAAACCGTGAACCCGGTTCCTTGCTTCATTTTGTATTGCCTGACTGGCGTGGTGCTTGGCCAAGCGCAGGGTCTCCAGCAAGGCGGTGATCCGTACAGCGGACCGGATTTTCAGGTGCTGGTGCGCAAGGCGGATCCGCTCTCCACGCGGGAAAGCCTCAAGGCGTTCGCTGTCCCGGATGGTTTCCGGATGGAGCTGGTCGCGGCCAGCCCGGACATTGGCCAGCCGATGAACCTCGCCTTTGACGAGCGCGGCAGGTTGTGGGTCACAAGCACGCTGGAGTATCCGTACCCCGCGCCGCTTGGCCAACCCGGTCGCGACACGATCAAGGTGCTCGAGGACACCAGCGGCGATGGCGCGTACGACAAGATCAGCCTGTTCGCAGACGGCCTCAACATCCCGACCGGTCTTTACCCGTACAAGGATGGCGTGATCGCCTGGAGCATCCCGAACATCTGGTTTCTGCGCGACACCGACGGCGACGGCCGGGCCGACAAGCGCGAGAAACTGTACGGGCCGCTTGGGTACGAGCGGGACACGCACGGCATGCACTCGTCGTTTACTCGCGGGCTCGACGGCTGGCTGCACCTCACGCACGGCTTCAACAACAACACAACCGTCACTGCCGCAGACGGCTTGAGCATCACGATGAATTCCGGCAACACGTACCGACTGCAGACGGACGGTTCGAGCGTTGAGCAGTTCACCTTCGGGCAGGTGAATCCGTTCGGCATGTGCCTCGACTCGTTCGGCAACTTTTACACCGCCGACTGCCACAGCTCGCCAATTTATCAGCTCATCCGCGACGCCTACTACCCGAGCTTCGGCAAGCCGCACGACGGCATGGGCTTCGCGCCGCTGGTCATCCGGCACAACCACGACTCCACCGGCCTGTGCGGCATCGTGTTCAATCAGGACAACCACTGGCCGCCGGAATTTCGCGACAACATTTTCATCGGCAACGTCATCACCAGCCGCGTCAACCGTGACCGAGTCGATTGGCGCGGCAGTAGTCCGAAAGGCACCGAGCTGCCGGACCTAATCCGCACCCGCGACCCGTGGTTCCGGCCGGTCGATCTGCAGTTCGGCCCCGACGGCGCGCTGTACATCGCCGATTTTTACAACCGCATCATCGGCCACTACGAGGTGCGCCTCGACCACCCCGGGCGCGATCGCGAGACGGGCCGGATTTGGCGCTTGGTTTACAACGGCCCAAAGGGCGAGCGCCTGGCCAAGCCGGTCAACCTCCCTGCCGC
The DNA here is from genome assembly GCA_913030945.1 of uncultured Verrucomicrobiota bacterium. Lineage (GTDB taxonomy): Bacteria > Verrucomicrobiota > Verrucomicrobiia > Limisphaerales > UBA1096 > UBA1096. Next base: position 18,584 of record CAJWEP010000021.1, on the reverse strand, counting down.
GTCGCTTGGCCAAGCGATCGGCGAGCTGGCCAGCCCGTTGCTTGCCCGCCGAATGACCGCCACCGACTATCTCGCCGATGACGTCGGCCAACGCGCCGCCGAGCCGCTTGGCCAGGCGATGGCCCGGCCCGTTGCCAAGCCGGAACTGAAGGCGCACGGCGCCTGGGTGCTCCATCGCCTTGGCCAATTGGACGAAGCCACTCAGCTTCGCTTGGCCAGTGACGAGTCGGAACTGGTCCGAGTGCACGCCCGGCGCATTGCTGCCGCGCAAAAAAACTGGACGCCAAAAAAATCGGAGATGGTGCTCGCCGGGCTGCGCGACCGCTCGCTGCAGGTTCGACGCGCTGCGGCCGATGCCCTGGCACGGCGTTCGAGCGCCGGCCATGTTCGGCATCTGCTGGCCGCCCTGCGTCAGGTGCCTGCCAATGACGAACACCTTCGGCACGCGTTGCGGATTGCGCTTCGCAACAACCTCCATGCCGTGGCCGATCCGGCAAAATTCGCCGACCTCAGGAATGACCCAGCAAATCTGCGCGAGCTGATGAGCGTGGCGCTTGGTGTCAACTCGCCGTTTGCCGGTTCGCAGCTGCTGGACAGCCTTGATGATGCCAATCTCGAGCCCGGACAGCTAACCGTTTACCTCCGCCACATCGCCCGCAACGCGCCGCCGGTGGGGCTGGATCGCCTGGCTGCCGTGGTGCAAAAACAGTTTCCCGGCAACCTCGATTTTCAGGCGGAACTGCTGCTTGCCATTAATGAGGGGATTCTCCAGCGCGGTCTCACTCCCGAACAGGGTGTGCTCGGTTGGGCCGGGGATCTCGCCGCCCAGTTGCTCGCTGCCGTCGGGGCGGTCGAGCTGCACTGGGTTGCCGGGCAGGCGAAGGGTGTGCCCCCGTCGGACATCCCGTGGGTCGTCCAGACGCGCAACATCCAGAGCCAGACACCCAACTGGAAAAACCATCCGCATCCCGATCACCCGACCGCCAGCCCGTGGATTCCGCAACGGCGCGCCTCAAGCGACGGCGTCACCGGCACCCGCTACATCACCAGCCTGCCGCCCGGCGGCGAGTCGCTCACCGGCGTGCTGCGCTCGGTGGCGTTTGCGATGCCGGATGAACTGACGTTTTTCATCAACGGCCATCGCGGATTCCCCAATGACCCCGCCCACGACAAGAATTTTGTGCGCCTCGTTGATGCCAAGACCGGCGACGAACTGCGCCGGGTGTATCCGCCGCGCCACGACACCGGCGTGCCGGTGCGCTGGCAACTCGACCGGCCACGCGAGGTGTATCTCGAGGTCGTTGACGGCGACACCGGTGCCGCCTTTGCTTGGCTTGGCGTGGCGCGGTTCAGCATCGGTCTCGAAATGTTCCGGCAGGCCGCATTTCTCAGCAGCGCCGCGTCCGGTGGTGACCGGCTGAGCGGCGTGCTGCGCTCACGGGAGTTTGTTGCGCCATCGCGGTTGCGATTTCTGCTGGCCGGCTACAGCGGCCGGCCGGGCAAGCCCCCGAACCGGAAGAAGTATGTGCAGCTCGTCGAGGTTGGGAGCGGTCGCATCCTAAAAAAAATCGAGTGCTCCAGCGGCGAGACCGCGCGGGAGGTCGTGTGGGACTTGTCGGCGTTTGCCGGACGGCGCGCGCGCTTTGAGATCGTCGATCGCGACACCTCGGGCGCGTTTGCCTGGGTGGCGGCGGGTGGCTTCGATCCGCCCTTTGCGCCGCTGCCAGCGATGGCGCCTCGACTCTTGTCCAAGCGCCAGATTGCCGCCGCGCAGATCGTCCGCGACCTGAAGTTGACGACGGTGCTCGATGCTGTCGCGCGCCTGGCCAACGATCCGTTTGCTGCCACTGAGGCGCGTGAGGTGGCGGTGTCCGCCATCCTTGGCCACGGCAACGCAAGCCAGCAATCCGGCGTCGCCCCGCTCCTTGAGGACGGGCGGCAGCCGGAGTCGCTGCGCCTGGCCGTGGCCAACGGCGGGGCGCATTTGCCGGTCGTTCGTGCCCGCTTGGCCAAGGCGCTTGTCCAAGCGCCGGCCGATCTGCAACTGCAGTTTGCCCGTGCGCTCGCCCGGAACCGGCCCGGGGCCAAGGCGTTGCTCGACGCGGTGGAGAGCGGCCAGGCCCCGGCCGGGTTGCTGCTCGATTCTCAGGTCAAAGGCAGTTTCCCGAAAGACGCCTCCGGGCGCGTGGCGGCACTCACCACTGATCTGCCCAAGCCGAACGCTGATCGCGAACGGCTCATCGCCGATCGCGTGGCAGCGTTTCGCGAAACGGGCGGTGACGCAGCGAACGGGCGGGTGATCTTTGCCACCTACTGCGCGGCCTGCCACCAAAAAGGAGGGCAGGGTGGCAACATTGGCCCGCAACTCGACGACGCCGGCAACCGCGGTGTCGAGCGGCTGGTGGAGGACATCCTCGACCCGAACCGCAATGTTGATGTGGCGTTCCGGTACTCGATCGTGAAACTGAAAAACGGACAGACCGTGCTGGGCCTCAAGCGCCGCGAGGTCGGCGAGTCGATCGTGTTCGCCGACCTGGTCGGCACGGAGATCAGCATCGCCAAGGCCGACATCGCGTCACGGGAACAAACAACCCTCTCCCTCATGCCCGAGCCGCTTGGCGTGGCGATTCCTCCCGCCGATTTCAGCCACCTGCTGGAGTTTTTATTCGAGAAGTAACCCGCGAGTTTTATTTCGGGGGTGGTATTAGAAACCGAGGCCGGTGATTTGGGTGTAGGCTTCGATGTATTTCTCGCTGGTTTTTTGCACAATGTCGTTCGGCAGCTTGGGGCCGGGCGGGGTTTTGTCCCAGTCGAGGGTCTCGAGGTAATCGCGGACGAATTGCTTGTCGAAGCTGGGCTGGCTTTTGCCGGGGGCATAGAGATCGGCCGGCCAGAAGCGGGAGGAGTCGGGCGTGAGTACCTCGTCGATCAGGATGAGTTTGCCATCGAATAGGCCGAACTCGAACTTGGTGTCGGCGATGATGATGTTCTTTTCGGCGGCGTGGTCGCGGCCGCGTTGGTACAGCTCGATGCTTAGTTCGCGGGCCTGCTCGGCGATGTCGTTGCCGACGATTTCGACGGCCTGTTCGAAACTGATGTTTTCGTCGTGGCCTTCCTCGGCCTTGGTTGCGGGGGTGAAGATCGGCTCCGGCAGTTGCGAGGAATTCTCGAGGCCGTCCGGCAGCGCGATGCCGCAGACGGTTTTCTGTTTTTGGTATTCCTTCCAGCCTGAGCCGGCGAGGTAGCCGCGAACGACGCACTCGATGGCGAGCGGCTGGGCCTTTTTCACGACCATGGCTCGTCGGCCGATCTGGTCGGCGTAGTCGCGGACGGCCTCGGGAAGCGGCTCGTCAGCCCCGGCGAGGAGGTGGTTGGGGACGATGCCGGCGAATTGGCCAAACCAAAAATGGGAGAACAGGGTCAGCACTTCGCCCTTGCGCGGGATGCCGTTGGGCATCACGACATCGTAGGCGCTGATGCGGTCGCTGGCGACCATCAGGAGGCGGTCGCCGAGGTCGAACATTTCGCGAACCTTGCCGCTGCGAACCTTGGGGACACCGGGAAGATCGAGTTGAAGCAGGGTATTGCCTGACATGGGCGCGGATGATGCGGGTGCGCGGCTGGTTTTCAAGCCGATGTTATTCACAGCCGGCGCGGGTGCGCTTGGCCAAGCGGCGTCAGGCTTGGGCGGCGTCAGGTGAGGGTTCCGGCTGGAAGGCGACCCGCTTGGCATCCCCCCAGAGGCCTTCGAGATCGTAGAGTTCGCGGAATTTGTCGTTCATCACGTGGACGAGGATGTCGATGAAATCGAGCACGATCCACGGGGTCACCCGCGCGCCCTCGGTGGAAAAGGGGCGGATGCTGTGTTGTTCCCTCATTTTCTCGGTGATCTCATCGACGATGGCCCGCAGGTGCGGTTCGTTCGTGCCGGTGACAATGACAAAATAGTCGGCGACAGAGGAGAGTTCCCGGAGATCCAGCAGGGTGATGTTCTCGGCTTTTTTGTTGTCGGCCAGCCGGGCGCAGGTGAGTGCGAGCTCTTTGGATTCCATAAACGCGGGGTGGCGGAACCAAGCGCTTGTCCAAGGACCGCCACACGGGCGGAGGCTAAACCAAGGCTGGTTTTTGTAAACCGCAAACTGGCCAAGCGGCAACGTTGCCGGGCATCCCTGGCTTAATTGCCCTCGGCTTTCAACTCTTGACCCGTTTTGCCGCCGTGTTTGCGGAGGATGTTGGCGATGTTGTCATTAAGTGTGACATCCAGAGGTGTGTTGCCAAACTTGTCCCTAATGTTGACATCGGCTCCTTTGCTCAGAAGTAATGACACAGTTTCTTTTTGATCATTGTGTGCAGCACGATACAAGGCAGTCAGCCCCTCCTTGTCTGTTACATCGACGTCCATTCCATCCGCCAGCAGTTGTTTGATTAGTTCGGTGTTACCGCGCGTCGCCACGTCCCAATTTCCCCGTGTTGCCGTTTCCCATTCGGCTGGCTTGTTTTTTGGGACGACAGGTTCAACAGGTTTAACCTCCGGCGCTGGTTGTGCCGGTGCCTGGGCGGTGGGTTTTGAGGGTATTACCTCAGGCCCCGGTTGCACAGGCGCTAGGGTGACGGCTTCGGGGGGGGGCACCGGTGTTTTGGCAGCCGACTCGACAGGCTTGGCCGACTCCTGCGTGGGTTGCGCGCCGCATCCCACCATTAGCACGGTTGCGACTGCTGTGATGACTGCTGGTTTCACGGCGCGGCTACGGTTGTCACATTGCGGGCTATTATCAAGATGTTTTTGGTGCGGAGGTTGCGGCGCGAAGAGCATTGGCAGTCCTAGTGGATCTCATCCGGCTCGACGGCGCGATGTTCCGCGGCGCTCCGGTAGGCGGCCTCGACCAGGGCCATGGTCTTGAGGTTGTCGCGCCCTCCGATGGCCGGTTCCTCGCCGGTCTCGAGGGCGATGAGAAGCTGGGCCATGGTGCCGATGAAGGCGTCGGGAAACCAGCTCTCCTCCCAGGTAGGTGAGTGAAAGCCGGTGTCGCCCTTGGCTGCGTAAGTAATCGTCGACGGCGTGGTGTAGGGGTCCTGACACCAGCCGATGTTTCCCTTGGCCAAGCCGTCCAGTCCCTCGATGCGCCACTCGATGCCGATGTCGGCCGGGGCGCCTTCGCGGGCGGGTCCGGTCCAGGTATCGTCGACGGAGATGGCGCGGAGACCGCTGGCGTATTCGAGAATGTAACTGGCGATGCCGTCGGTGTGAGGGAAAGTCGTGCGCGGATCGGTGCGGACGGTGCAGTAGATGCGCTCCGGATCACCAAACCAGTAGCGGAAGGTGTCCATGTGGTGGATGGACATGATGCGCAACGTGACCCAGCCTTGGCGTTCCTGCCACGGCATCCAGTGCGGGATGCCGCGCATGTCGATGGTGGCCAACACGGGCTCGCCGAGGGTTCCGTTGGTCAGGAGCGTTTTACCGGCGCGCACCGACTGGTCGTAGCGCATGTTTTGGTTCACGGCCAACACGATGCCGGCCTGTTCGCAGGCCTTGACAGCGGCGACAGCCTCCGCGTAATTCGCGCCCAGCGGCTTCTGCGTGAGGATGCCCTTGGCGGTGCCGCGTTCGCAGGCGGCCTTGATGACGGAGAGTTGATTGTCCGGCGGCACGGCAATGTCGAGCACCTCGATCGACTCGTCATCGAGCAACTGGTCGATCGAGTCGTGAACGGTCGGGATGTCGTGCTGCGCGGCGCACTTGGCGGCGTTGGTCTGTGTGCGCGAGGCGATGGCGACCGGGTTGAAGCCGGCTTTCCGGTAGGCGGCCAGGTGGCAGTCGTTCATGATAAACCCGCTGCCGATGCAGCCGATGCGCCAATCCAACCGGGCGGGAAGCGGTGAATGGATGTTTAGTTCCATAGGCTCACCCTGTTTTAGTCCTTGCCCGCACCGACCGTCTCGTCCTTAGCGGGATCCCAAAAGTCCGTTTCGACTTCAAACATTTTCGAGCCCATTTCCCTGATTGCACTGTCGGGGAGTTTTTTCAGCGGTTCGTAGGAGGGATGGTGCGATGCCTTGTAGGGATTGTTGTGCCTAGTGTTGTAGCAGCAAATGAGCGACCAGCGCGAAACCTCGGAGGTGTTTTGGTCTGAGCGGTGCAGGGTGTTGCTGTGGAAGAAAAGCGTGTCGCCTGGCTCGAGTTCGACATAAACAAGGTCCATCACTTTCATCGCAGGTTTGACGCGCTCAGGGTCGGCACCAGTCTGATCGCCGAATCGGCCGTGCTCGATGCGGCCCATCTTGTGTGAACCATTGAGTACCTGCATGCAGCCGTTGTCCCGAGTGTTCGGATCGATCGCGATGAAGGCCGATGCCATGTCGGGATAGAGACAGCCGTTCTGGTACCAGTAGCCGTAATCCTGATGCCAGCTCCACGCGCCGCCTGTGTGCGGTCGTTTGATGCTCATCTTGCTATGGTAATGATACACCTCATCCCCGAGCATTGCCTCCATGGCGTTGACGACGCGCTCGCAGCGGGCGATGGAGCCCCAGAGATTCTCGCCTGCCTTGTTCCAGAGAACTAGTTGCGCCTTTCCTCCCTCGCCGTCGGCAAGGTTGTAGGCGTGTTCGTCGAACGCCTTGTCGGCCTTGGCTGCGGTCTGGAGAATCCCGGCTTCCTTGGCGTCAAACAGGCCGGGCACGATGAGGTAGCCGTCCTCGTGAAACGCGTTGATTTGTTCAGTTGAAAGATGGGCAGACATGGGGAATTCGGTTGCGGGGAGTGTTGCAACCGAGGCCCTGCAAGTCAAAGCGGGAATGCGTGGATGTTTGGCCGGCGGTTTGCCGGTGGCACGTCAATGGTGGGGCTTTGTGGAGACAGGCTTGCTGCCGCCCTGCTGGTAGGTCGCGGAGCTGCCGCTTGGCTTGGCCGGGGGAGAAGCCGGCTTGGTGTACAGGTACTGCAGCAGGTTCGTGACCGACTGCGGGCCGCGGTCCACGTGCACCTCAATGACCGGCCGGGGCAGTTGACCCGTGCTCATGGCGTTCTCGTGAAGGGCGTCGGCCTGTGAGCTGCGCCGGGTGGCATCCAGCGATTTGCGCATGTAATTCTCGAAGAACATTTGCAGCGGATCGGGCTCCTTCGGCTCGACGGGCGTGTGTTCCTCCTCGGGAGGCTTCACATAGTCCGGGAGCCGTACTGTGTCTGCAGCCACGGCCTTGTTGAAGTCCGGCTCGGGGTCGCCGGTGATGGAGATGGGCGGCAGCGGGCGTATCCTCGGCTTGTGCGGCCGCGTGATACGAAAGGCCGTGTTTCGGCTGTCCGCCATCTTGCGGATGTACTGTGTCGCATCCGCGATCTCCCCGACGGATGCCGCCGCCGCGGCCTGGTCGAGTTGAAGAACGGAGCGGTGAATGTCCCGCATTTCGGATTTGCTTCCCGTCACCAGGATGATGTTGGCTTGTTTCACCGGCACGATACGCACATCGGTATCGCCATAGAGCGCCTGCATCTGGGTGGCCAACTCGGTGGCATCGGCGTGGGCCAACTTGATGGCAGTGTTCTCCTGCCCGGCGGAGATCGGCTTGCGTTCGGTGTTTCGTGGCTTCGCTGGCGTCATCAATCGTTGGCCGTGGGTTTGTCGCGCAGGAAAGGAGCGTCGGTTATACGTTTTTTTGCGGCTCGTTTTTCCGTCAAACCAATTCAGCGGGTTGATTCGCTGACGCCAGGTGCGTTGTCGTGAGACAGGTTCTTTTCGGTTAAACCAGTTTTTGGGATTTGCTTTTTCGCGCCAGGTGGATTCGGTTGCGTCTTCCCCCGCCAATTGTTTCTCGACGTTTTTTCTGGCCTCGGCGTAAAAGTCATCCGGCAAGTCTGCCTCGAGTTCCTCCTCACTCACGACCCCCTTCGGCAGGCTCGTCATGTTGGCGGTCAAATAATCGCGATCGTTCGGGTCGGCTTGGGCGAGCAACTCCCGGATGCCATCGATCTCGCTCCTTGGCCCGATAACGACCACCCCCTTGGCCAAGCGGCTTGGCTCCACGATGCTGAATTCATTGTCGCGGCCGTAGGCGTCGTCCAGCATCTGTTGCACATCGCCTGCAGTGAGGCGGTTAAGCGGCACCACCACGCGCCCCATCAGGGTCGGGGCTGGTGCCTCTGCCGCCGGTTCGGTGTTTGCCGTCCTGCTGCGCTTAAAAAGGCGGGGGAGATACCCCTTGCGGGCCTGTACCTCGGCGGCTGTGCCAAGGATCAGCAGCCCGGCTAGAGCAGCCCGGATGGATTTGTGCCTGTTGATCAGCTTCATTTCGTGCCTGTGCTTTAAAACGGTTTCAGTCTATGCCCCTGTTTCCGGTTGTCAAACCGTAGGGAAAGTTTGCTTAGTCTGTTTTCGGCCATAAAAAACCGGTGTTTCCTGAGCAAACACCATGCCAATGGAGGGGCAAGCCGGGATGTGCCAAGGACAAGTGGAAGTGTGACACATTTCTGTTTTTTTGGCAGATTCGCCACCGCGCAAATGAACGACTTGATCTGCAGACGGCTCCTTGGACCTGGCACAACGCTGGTTTTCGCTGCCACTGCCTGGATGGCACAGGCAGCTGAGATTCAGTTCAACCGCGACATCCGCCCAATCCTGTCCGACAACTGTTTCGTCTGTCACGGGCCAGATGCCAACCGCCGCGAGGGAGATCTGCGCCTGGACACTCCCGAGGGTGCACTGGCAGATCTTGGTGAATATGCGGCAGTGGTGCCTGGTGTCCCGGACAAGAGCGAGTTGATCGCCCGCATCATGACTGATGATGACGACGACTTGATGCCGCCGCCGGACACCGGCAAAGAGTTAAGCGATGACGAAAAAAAACGGCTTCGCGACTGGATCGCCCAAGGCGGGAAGTACGAGGCCCACTGGGCTTACATCCCGCCCAAGCGCCCGGCGTTGCCCGAGGTCAGTAACGGCGCTTGGCCAAGCGGCGCGATTGACCACTTCATTCTCGCACGAGTCGAGAGTGCCAACCTCTCGCCGTCTCCCCAAGCCGCCGCCGCCACGTTGGCGCGCAGGCTGCATTTCGACCTCACCGGCCTGCCGCCATCACCCCGCTTGGCCAAGCGCCTGGCCTCGGCACCGGAGCATTTCGAGCAAGTGGTGGATGAGTTGCTGGCATCGCCCCGGTTTGGCGAACGCCTGGCCAGTTACTGGCTTGATCTCGTGCGTTACGCAGACACCGTTGGCTATCACGGTGATCAGGATCACGCGATCACGCCGTACCGCGACTGGGTCATCAAGGCGCTCAATGACAATCTGCCGTTCGATCAGTTCACCACCGAACAACTCGCTGGCGACCTGTTGCCCGAGGCTACGGTGAACCAAAAAATTGCCAGCGGCTACAATCGCCTGCTGCAGACCTCGCACGAGGGTGGCGTGCAAAAAAAAGAATACCTTGCCAAGTACTCTGCTGACCGTGTGCGCAACTTCTCCAACGTCTGGCTTGGCACGACGATGGTCTGCGGCGAGTGTCACGATCACAAATATGACCCGTTTACACAGCGCGATTTCTATAGTTTGGCGGCGTTTTTCGCCGATGTGGATGACGACAAGACGTTCAGCGGCACCAACACGCTCCCCACCAAGCGTGAGCCGGAGATGCAGGTTCTCTCTCCGTTGGCTGTGTCGCAGGCCAAGCCTACTCGGACGATGGTCACCGGCCGCATTGAGCCGCGTCCGATCCGAATTTTACCGCGCGGCAACTGGATGGACGACTCGGGCAAAATCGTTGTGCCAGCTGTACCAGCTGTCCTGCTGGAGCTCAAAACCAAGGGCCGCGCGACTCGACTCGACTTGGCCCGGTGGCTCGCATCCCCCAATAATCCGCTGACTGCACGCGTGTTTGTCAACCGGCTTTGGTATTTGTTTTTTGGCGCCGGCCTTTCTCGCTCGCTCGATGACATCGGCTCGCAGGGAGATTGGCCGACTCATCCGGCTTTGCTTGATTGGCTAGCCGTCGAGTTCGTAGAGAGCGGCTGGGACATCAAGCACATTGTCCGTCTCATCGTCACCTCGAGCGCCTATCGGCAGTCATCCCTCGTCGGTCCGGAATTGCACCAGCACGATCCGGATAACCGCCTGGTCGCGAGGCAGGGCCGATTCCGGTTTCCGGCTGAGACCATCCGCGACAACGCGCTTGAGATCGGTGGCCTGCTGAACTATCAAATGGGTGGCCAAGTCACCAAGCCATACCAGCCGGCCGGTTACTACGCGCCGCTTAATTTCCCCAAGCGCACCTACAAGGCTGATATGAACCCCAATCAGTATCGTCGCGGTGTGTACGTTCATTGGCAGCGGCAGTTCCTACACCCGATGTTTCGCGCATTTGACGCCCCGACGCGCGAGGAGTGCACTGCACAACGGCCCGTCAGCAACACGCCGCTGGCTGCGCTCACACTGATGAACGATCCCACGTTCATCGAGGCAGCCAGAGGACTCGCACTCCGGATCCTGAACGAAAGCGGCTCCTCCGATCGGCATCGTCTGGCTTGGGCATGGCAAACAGCACTGGGCCGTGAGCCGAACCGCGAAGAGTTCGCCGTGGCGAAGGCGTTGCTCGGCGAAACACGCAAACGCTACCAAGCCGACGCCAAGGCGGCCGACGAGTTACTTGCCGTCGGCATGTTGAAACTGCCGGGCGGCTTGGCTAGTTCGGAGGCCGCTGCGTGGACGGTGCTTGGCCAAGCGTTGTTGAACCTCAGCGAAACTATTACCCGAAACTGACATGCAACCATCAGAGCTGCAATTAGATACGCTTATAAACCGCCGCTCCTTTTTAAGCTGCACTTCGCTTGGTCTCGGTGCCACTGCCCTGGCCACCTTAGCCAATTCGAGCCCGCTCAACGCCGCCACTGGCCGGGATGCCACCAGCGGTTTGCCGGGGCTGCCGCATCATGCGCCCAAGGCCAAGCGGGTGATTTTTCTCTGCATGGCAGGTGGCCCGTCGCACTTGGAGACGTTTGACTACAAACCGGAGCTTGCTCGACTCGATGGACAACCGATGCCGGAGTCATTCACCAGCGGCCAACCGATTGCCCAGTTACAGAATCAAAAACTCAAGTGCCTTGGCCCGTTGTTTCCGTTTAATCTACACGGCCAATCTGGGCAGATGATTTCGGACATCCTGCCCGGCACTGCCACCATCGCCGATGACATCGCGATTGTGCGCTCAATGCACACCGACCAGATCAACCATGATCCGGCCCATACGGTGATGAACACCGGCACGTCGATTTCAGGCTTTCCCAGCATGGGCGCCTGGGTGACCTATGGCTTGGGCCTAATGAGCGAGGATCTGCCGGGATTTGTGGTGCTGACCAGTGAGGGCGGCCGCAATCCGCAGCCGATCTCTTCGCGCCAGTGGGGGGCCGGCTTCTTGCCGAGCCGCCATCAGGGCGTCCAGTTTTTCTCCCAGGGCGATCCGGTTCATTACGTCCGATCCGCGCCCGGCGTGAACCGCGAGCAGGCGCGCGGCTTTGTCGAGACGGTCGGCAAACTCAACCGCCTGCGCAACGAGCAGGTCGCCAACCCGGAGATCGATACGCGCATTGCCCAGTACGAGCTGGCGTTTCGTATGCAGGCCAGCGTGCCGGAGCTGATGGACTTCTCCGGCGAGCCGCGGCACGTGCTCGACGCCTACGGTGTCAAGGGCATGGACGGTTCGTTCGCTGCCAACTGCCTGCTTGCCCGGCGCTTGGCCGAGCGCGGCACGAGGTTCATTCATCTCTACCACCGGGGCTGGGATCACCACGGCGACCTGAAGCGGTACATGGGAACTTGCTGCGGGCTTTGCGATCAACCCGGCGCAACGCTGGTGAAGGACCTGAAAGAACGAGGCATGCTTGACGACACACTCGTGATCTGGGGCGGTGAGTTTGGCCGGACACCGATGTTTCAGGGCAAAGGTTCCACAGCCGGTCGCGATCACCATATCCGAGGGTTTTCCATGTGGCTGGCTGGCGGGGGCATCAAGGGGGGTGTCACCCACGGCGCGACCGATGAGTTGGGGTACCATGCCGTGCGGGATCGGGTTCACATACGTGATTTTCACGCCACGATGCTTCATTTGTTGGGCATTGACCATCAAAGACTTACGTACAGTTTTCAAGGTTTGGATGCCCGTTTGTCCGGGGTGGCGGAGGAGGCCAAAATGATACAAAAAATCATCGCCTGAATCGCTTTCACTTGGCCAAGCGGTTGCCCTGCTAAGGGTTAGCTCCTTCTTGTGGGCCCAGTTTTTTACTAAAAAGCGGCTTGACTCATCGCTGGCGAGGGCGTAGGTCTGCCTGTTCAGCGAATCACCGGCTTAACCCACCGAGTAATGAATGCGGCCAACAAAGAGAAGAGCACCGTAACGAAGAGGGACTTGGCCACCCGGGTGCGTCTTACCCTAAAGCCGGATGTCAAGATGCATCAGGCCCTGGTCGCGGATGTCATCACCCACACGCTCGATGCCATTCGCGATGCCCTCGTCAATGGCAACACGGTGGAGTTGCGCAATTTCGGTGTCTTCAAAATTGAGATTCGGAAAGAACGCATCGGCCGCAACCCTAAGGATCCAAGTGTTGACATTCGGATTCCAGCGCGAAAAGTGGTGAAGTTCCGCTCCGGCAAGGAAATGAAAAATCAGCTGGACGCTGCCGCCTCTGCCGAGGCCCAAGCGTCTGCGGCCCCAGAGCCGGGTGGTGCTGGCTTCGATTCAGAATAGGATTCAGGGCTTTTCGCTCGCGGCCCGTATCCCCTCAAGTTCCTCCCAGCGAGCATAAAGCGAGGCGGCTTGTATCCTTGCAGCCTCCAGTTCGCTGGTCAGTTGGTTGGTTCGTGCACCGTGTCTTGAGTGAAACTTTGGGTCGGCGAACAGGCCCTCAATTCGGGCCACTTCCTCCTCGGCGTTGAGGATTACCGCCTCCATGCCTTCGAGTTCGTTCTTTTCCTTCCAGGTCAATTTGCGCGGTTTGGCCCTGCCGGCCTGGCTTGGCTTGACCCTGGTCTGGACGGCTCCGGGTCGCTTGGCCAGGCGCGTCGTCCGCTCGGCGAGTTTTTCGCGGTAATAATCGTAGTCGCCCTCGTTGTAGACGACACGCCCACTGCCCTCGAATGCGATGATGCCGGTGCAGACCCGGTTGAGAAAATAACGGTCGTGACTGACCACCAGCACGCAGCCGGTGAAGGCCAGCAGCGCCTCCTCCAGCAGTCGCAATGTTGGCAGGTCGAGGTCGTTGGTTGGCTCGTCCATGACCAGGAAGTTGCCGCCATGCTTGAGAATGCGCGCCAGCAGCAGGCGACTCTTCTCGCCGCCGGACAGGCTCTTGACTCTCATGTTAATCCGCTTGGGATCAAACCCAAACCGCTGCAGATAGGCGCGAATGGCGAGCTTGCCGTTTCCGAACGGGATCGAATCGGCACCTTCGGCGACTTCTTCTAGCAATGTCTTTTCCGGATCAAGCTGCACACGCTCCTGATCCACATAATTGAACTGGGTCAGCACGCCGGCCTTGCGGCTGCCGACGGATGGGGCCAGTTGGCCCAGCACGATTTTGAGCAGGCTGGTTTTGCCAAGGCCGTTGCGTCCGCAGATGCCGATCCGCATGCCGGACTCGAACTTGAAATCGAATCCTTCGATCAACTCGTTGCCGCCCAACTCGAGCCCAACGTTGATCAGGTCCACCACGCGATTGGCCAACTGGCCTGGCGGCGGGATGATCAGGTCCATCGACAGCTCCCTGTCGGGGCTCTGCGTGTTTTTGATGGAGTGAAATTTCTCCACGCGAAACCTGGCCTTGGTCGTGCGCGCTTTGGGCCCGCGACGAATCCAGTCCAGCTCGCGCCGCAGAAAACGCTTCCGCTTCAGTTCGAGCGCCTGCTCGTTTTCCATCCGGGCGAGGCTGGATTCGAGGTAGTCGGAGTAGTTGCCCTTGTGCGTGAAAAACCGGCCGGCCTGGAGCTCAACGATGTGGTTGCAGGTTTCGTCGAGGAAATATCGGTCGTGCGTGGCGACAAGGAACGCTCCGCGAAATTTTTTCAGGTACGCCGCCATCCACTCGATCGAGTCGGTGTCGAGATGGTTGGTAGGCTCGTCGAGGATCAGCAAATCGGGGTTGGAGACGATCGCGCGGCAAAGTTCGACCCGCCGTTTTTCGCCGCCCGACAGCGTGCCCATTAACCGGTCCGCGGCGGGCGTGTTCAGGTGTGTCATCGCCGTCTTGATGCGCGTCTCGATGTGCCACGCATCAGAGGCGGCGATTTGTTGTTCCAGCTCGGTCTGCCGGTTCGAGTCGGCGGACAGCGACTCGTATTCGTCGAGCAGCTTCTGTTGGTGGATCGCGCCTTCGCGGATTGCCTCGATCACGGGGACGTCGGCCGGTGTGTCACTGTCCTGCGGCAGAAAACCCACCACCAAGCCGCTGCGCCGGATGACTTCACCGTCGTCGGGCTGAGTCCAGCCGGCCAGGATTTTCAGGAACGTTGACTTGCCACAGCCGTTGCGCCCGACCATGCCCAGGTGATGCCCGTCGTGAATCGTCAACGACGCGGCCTGGAGCACTTCATGGTCGTTGAACCGAACCTTGAGGTCAGCGGCGTTTAGCAGCGTGATGTGCGGAATCTGGGGCACAGCGGTCAGTCAGTGGCGCTTGGCCAAGCGCAAAGTGGCGGATTAGCTCCCGTTCCAGCGGGGCGGCCTTTTGGCAAGTTTCAGCGACTCGTTGTTTTGCTGAAAATAACCGGCGGCCCATTCACTCGCGAAGAGCAGCACCGGGTTGCCATCGGAATCCCACCCGAATCGCGAGCCGGTCGGAGGCGAAAGCTTGTCCATCTCCTCCTCACTGAACTTGTCGGGCAGCCAGCGCACCACCTGCCACGAGGCGGGTTCTAGCCGGGAGACGGCGTTGTATTCGCTCTCGAGCCGGAATTGCACCACGTCGAACTGCAACGGCCCCACCGCCGCCAACACTGGTACGGCCACCGCGCTACCCTTCAGGCTCAAGCACTGGATCGCTCCCTCCTGCAACAACTGTTCCAATCCCTGCCGGAATTGCTTGAACTTGCCGGTGTCCGCATTGTGCAGGTACGAGAAACTCTCCGGCGTGAAACGCGGGATTTCATGAAACTCGACGCCTTTGTTCGTGGTAAGCGTGTCGCCGATCCCAAAGTCGGCATGGCCCACCAAGCCGATGATGTCACCAGCGTACGCCTTGTTGACCGTCTCGCGCTCCTTGCCGAACAAACGATGCGAGCTGGCCAGGCGCACTTTTTTTCCCGTGCGCGAATGGTACACCGTCATGTCGCGCTCAAACTTGCCGGAGCAAATGCGAATGTACGCGATTCGATCGCGGTGCTTCGGGTCCATGTTCGCCTGGATCTTGAAAATAAAACCGGAGAACGCCTCGTCGCTTGGCTTGATGAATTCGCCATTGGACGGACGGCCCTGCGGCGGCGGCGCGTGTTGCAGGAAACCATTGAGAATCAGCTCGATACCGAAATTGTTCATCGCGCTGCCGAAGAACACCGGCGTCGTGTGCCCGGCGAGAATCTCCCCGCTATCAAACTCCGCGCCGGCCATGTCGAGCATCTCGAGTTCCTCGGTGATCTTGGCCAGGGTTCCCTCTGGCACGCGCTCCCTCACGAAATTGTCCGAGATGCCGCCTACCTCGACCGGGGCTATGTACGCGCCGCCGGTCGTGCGCTCGAACAAATGTACCTGCTTGGCCAAGCGATCGAACAGGCCCTTGAAATCCGCGCCGTCGCCGATCGGCCAGTTCACCGGGAACGGCTTGAGTTGGAGTACGTTTTCGATCTCGTCCAGCAACTCGATCGCGCCCTTCGCCGGTCGATCGCACTTGTTGATGAATGTGAAGATTGGCACACCGCGTTGGCGGCAGACCTCGAACAGCTTTTGCGTCTGCGCCTCGATCCCCTTGGCGGCATCGAGCACCATCACGACTGCATCGACAGCCGTGAGCACGCGGTACGTGTCCTCGGAGAAATCCTTGTGTCCCGGGGTGTCCAGCAGGTTGATCTGATACCCCTGATAATCAAATTGAAGCACCGTCGAACTGACCGAGATGCCGCGCTTGCGCTCCAGTTCCATCCAGTCCGATGTCGTCGTTCGCTGGTTTTTGCGCGAACGCACCGATCCGGCCAGCTGCACCGCCCCACTGTAGAGGAGCATCTTCTCTGTGAGGGTGGTCTTGCCGGCGTCCGGATGCGAAATGATGGCGAACGTGCGCCGTCGGCTGATTTCGTTCTGCATGGTTAGAAAACCAAAAGGGCGCGGACTGTACCAAAAGCCAAAAGAGCAACAAGAACAATGCACACGCACACAAAAGGTCATATAGACACAAAAGGAAGCAACAAAAAGTATTTTAATGTATTTTAATGTATTTTATTGACATTAAAAGCTGTTTTATTGTCTCTTTTCTGCGTTGAGTTATGATTGAAGTGGATGATTTCAAGGCGTTTGATGCGCATGAAGTGGCTGAGATGCTTTGCCTCAAGTACCGGACGGTGACACGGTATATTCAAGCTGGAAAAATCCGTGCCCGGAAAATAGGCAAAAAGTATTTTGTCACTGAACAGGATGTCAAAGCCTTCATCTTGGCCCAGGAAACTAACGTCAAGTCACCCGAAACGGCAGAAATCGACTCGTATAGCGGTGTGATTCGAGAAGATTAACGTTAAAGTTATTCTGCTTCCGTATTGTCTTTGAGCCAAGTGAGATATTTTCGGCTGCCGGCGGTTAGGGGGAGGGCGACGAATTCCGGGGTGTCGTAGGGGTGGATTTCCCGGACGGCCCGCTCCAACTTGGGCAGCAGTGCCTGCCGCGTCTTGAGAATGAGCAGCACCTCTTCGCTGCTTTCGAGGTTTCCCTCCCACCAGTAGTGAGACTCGACCGCCGGGACGATGTTGGCGCAGGCGGCGAGTTTGGCCTCCAATCCGGCCTTGGCCAGGCGGCGTGCCAGGGCCATGTCCGGCGCGGTGACCATTACGACGGCAAAATCATCCGGAACACTCATGCGCACCAGCTAACTTGGCCAAGCGCAGAAGGTCAATTTCCTTGACCGGCCAAGCACTTGGCCCAAATCTACCGGCGGATTCATCCGCATGAAAAATCACCTATCTTTCTTGGCGCTTGGTGTTGCGTTCTATGCTGCATTTGGCCAAGCGATGGCGGAGGAGAACTGGCCGGCGTTTCGTGGGCCGAAATCCCTTGGCATCTCCGACAATCCCAGCCTCCCGCTAGAGTGGAGTGACAAGAAAAACGTCGAGTGGAAGGCCGCCGTGCCGGGGTTGGGCTGGTCCGGTCCTGTCGTGCACAGCGGGCGCGTTTATCTGACCACGGCTGTCAGCGACGGCGAATTTGAGAAGCGCAAGCCGGGCCTCTACTTTGGCGGTGACCGGAAGGAGCCTATCAAGCATATGCACCACTTTCTGGTGTTGTGCATTGAGTTGAAGACCGGCGACTATCTTTGGCAGAAGGAGGTGCTGGCGGCTCGGCCGCTGACGCCGATCCACGTCAAGAACAGTTACGCTGCCGAGACCCCGGTGACAGATGGCGAGCGGGTGTACGCCTATTTCGGCAGCCACGGGCTCTACTGCCTCGACAATACCGGCGAGGTGCTTTGGAGGAAAAGGTTCAAGCCATACAAGATGCGCAACGGATGGGGCACCGGTGCGTCGCCGATTCTTGACGGGGACAAGTTGATCATTGTGAACGACAACATGGAGGAGAGCTGGGTGGCCGCATACAACAAGGTGACCGGCGATGAGATCTGGAAAATCAAGCGCGAAGAGCCGAGCAACTGGTCGACGCCCTACGTGTGGAAACATGGCGGAACCGAAGAGCTTGTTCTGACTGGCCGTAATCGCACGCGGTCGTACGACCTTTCAGGCAAAGAGCTTTGGAGTCTCAAGTGGAAAACACGCACGTCGATCGTGATCCCGACGCCGTTCGAGGCGCACGGGCTGCTTTATATTGCCTCCGGTTACGTGGGCGATCGCGAGAAACATGTCTACGCCATCCGCCCCGGGGCCAAGGGCGACATCTCGCTCAAGTCTGGCGAACAAAGCAACAAGTACATCGCGTGGTACGACAAGCGAGCCGCGCCGTACAATCCGTCGACACTCGTTTACGGCGATGAATTCTACACGCTGTACGACTTTGGTTTTCTCGCCTGCCGCGATGCCCGGACGGGCAAACTGCACTACGACAAGCAGCGCATCAACGAGGACAAGCCGGCCGGGTTCACCGCATCGCCCTGGGCGTATCGCGGCCATGTCTTTGTGTTGAGCGAATCCGGTGACACGTACGTTTTTGCGGCTGGCAAAAAGTACGAATTGCTTCGCGTGAACTCAACCGGTGGCATGAGCATGGCCAACCCGGCCTTGGCCGGCGATCGGCTCCTCATCCGCAACCAAACCCACCTCTTCAGCATCCGCGAAAAGAAATAGCGCCTGGCCAAGCGCTGGGTTTGTTCCGATCAGCACTAAGCCAAGTTGGTTGACTAAAGGGATTTAGAGGGGTATCATATTCGGTTCTCGCCAAGTTCTATTGAGAGCCGC
>CAJWEP010000020.1 GCA_913030945.1 uncultured Verrucomicrobiota bacterium | reverse complement strand
TGATCGAGACCCGCACCGCCGCCGGCGCGCGCGCCTCCATCGCGTCGCTCGTCAAAATGACCCCAACCAAGGCCCGCCGCATCGTCGGCGACGGCGAGGAGGAAGTGACCGCGTCTGATCTGAAGATCGGCGACGTGATCCGCATCCGCCCCGGCGACAACGTCGCGGCCGATGGAAAAATCCTCAAGGGCCAGGGCTCCATCAATCAGGCCAACATCACCGGCGAATCGCTCCCCGTGGACAAGGCCACCGGCGAGGAGGTCTTCGCCGGCACGACCAACCTGACCGGCGTGCTCGAGGTCGAGGTCACGCGCGCCGGAGAGGACACCACCTTCGGCCGGGTACGTGATCTGATCCTCGCCGCCGAGCAAACCAAGCTGCCGATCATGCGGATCATCGACCAGTACATGGGCTATTACACGCCGCTCGTGCTGGTGATTGCGGGAGTCGTTTGGTTTTTCACCCAGGACATTGAGCGCGTCGTTTCGGTGCTGGTGATCTCCTGCCCATGCGCGTTCATTCTCGCCTCGCCCACGGCAATGGTCGCCGCGCTCGCCTCGGCCGCCCGCTTGGGCATCCTTATTAAAAACGTAGGTGACATCGAGATTGCGGCGCGCATCAACGCCTTTGTGTTCGATAAAACCGGCACGCTGACCACCGGCGAACTGGCGGTCAGCCGCTTGGCCCCACAGGGCGATATCAAGCCGGCTGAGCTGCTCAAAGTAGCCGCCACAGCGGAAAAATTCAGCAACCACCCGACAGCCAAGGCGCTGGTCAACCTGGCCGAAGAGGCAGGGGTGAAATTGGCCGACCCCGCCGATTTTAAAGAGACCGCTGGCCGGGGCATACAGGCAAGCGTGGACGGCGCGAGCATCGTCATCGGCCGCGCGCAGTGGCTCCGCGACAATGGTGTCACCGATGATTTCGAGTCGAAGGTGGATCTGAAGGAAGCCGAGGGCTACAGCCTGTTGTTCGTCGCCCGGGGCGGCGTTTGCATCGGCTGGGTTGGGCTGCAGGACGCCACCCGCACCGAAGCCAAGGAGGCGCTCGCGGACTTGCTCGCATCCGGCGTGCGCCGCGTGGCGATGGTTTCCGGCGACCGCCAACCGGTGGCCGCCCGCGTGGCTGCCGAGATCGGCTGCGATGAAGTCGTGGCCGAGTGCCTGCCACAGAACAAGGTAGACTTTGTGAGTGATTTGAAAAAGCGTGGCTATCGCGTGGCCGTGATTGGCGACGGCGTGAATGATGCCCCGGCACTTGCGGCGGGCGACATGGGCGTCGCCATGGGAGCGGCCGGCAGCGAGGTGGCCATCCAGAGTGCCACCATCGCGCTGATGAACAGCGACCTGCGGAGGCTGCCGTTTCTCGTGCGTTTGTCGCGGCAGACCCGCGTGGTGATCAACCAGAATTTCCTGTTCGGCATCCTGTTCATCATCGGAGGCATGATCGGCGCCAGCTATGGGGTGATCAACCCGATCGTCGCGGCGCTGCTGCACAACGCTGGATCGTTGATCGTAGTGTTCAACAGCGCGCGCCTGGTGCGCCAGGGCGAGGAGCTGGGCTCCTTCGAGCCGGAGTCAAAACCGGCCGGCACCGATGATCCAGCCGGAATGGCGGCTCAGCCCGCCTGAGGGTGTTCATGAGCAGCGCTTGGCCAGGCGCAGGGACAACACAACAATGAGTTCAAACGAAACGGTCATTTCCGCGCAGGGCCTGACCAAGGTGTTCAAGGATTTCTGGGGTCGGCCCAAGGCGCGCGCCGTGGATGGCATCGACTTTGAGGTCAGGCAAGGCGAGGTGTTCGGCCTGCTCGGGCCTAACGGCTCTGGCAAGTCCACCATCGTGAAAATGCTGCTCGGGCTGCTGTATCCGACCCGGGGCCGCATCACCGTGTTCGACCACTCGCCCCGCCACGTGCAGACCAAGGCGCGCATCGGTTATCTGCCGGAGGAATCGTACCTTTACCGTTACCTCAACTCCGATGAGACGATCGATTTTTTCGGTAGCCTCTTTCACATCGAATCGAAGGAACGCCGTGAGCGCGCGGATCAACTCATCGAGATGGTCGGGCTGGGCAACGCCCGGCGCCGGCACGTCGGCGAATTCTCAAAGGGCATGCAGCGGCGCATTGGCCTGGCGCAGGCACTCATCAACGACCCCGACCTGGTCCTCCTCGACGAGCCGACCTCCGGGCTCGACCCGATCGGCTGCCGCGAAATCAAGGACCTGATTCTCACGCTCTCCGAGCGCGGCAAGACGGTCATCCTGTCGAGCCATCTGCTGGCCGACGTGGAGGATGTCTGTGACCGGGCGATGATTTTGTACGGCGGCCGCGTGCAGGCGATGGGCACGATGAGCGATCTGTTGGCCAACCGCGACGCCACGCGCATCACCGCGCCGACCCTCTCCCGCGACACGATGGAGCGGGTGCTGTCGCTGATCCGCGACGATACCGGCTCGGAGGAGGTGCGGGTGGACAATCCCACGCAAAACCTCGAGAGCCTGTTCCTCAACATCGTCGAGCAGGCGCGCCAAAAGGAGGCCGACACTTCCGGGGCGACCTCCGGTCACCGCGTGGCGGACTATCTGCGCGGCGACGCGGCGGGCGATCGCGCCGACCGCGTGCTCGACCACCTCACCCGCGCTGCGGACGAGCCAACGCCTGGCCAGGCGCCGGAGGTCACCAAGCCGGCAGAGACGGTGGATGTCGACAAGCTGGCCGGCTTGGCCAAGGCCGAGCCGGCCCCGAAAGCCGGCGTCGCCCCGAAGAAGGAGGAAAATCTCGACAAGGCCAATGAGAAGCTGGGCGGCCTGCTCGGCGACTGATTGTTCCGTCGCAGACCAAGCGCCATGTGGCCCGTTGCCAAGCAGACCCTGAAAGCCGCCGTCCGGTACCGGTTCGTCGTGGCACTTGGCCTGGCGCTGCTGGTGATCGTGTTCGGCATTCCGCTGCTGCTGAAGAGCGACGGCACGGCCAAGGGCACGGTGCAACTCGTGCTCACCTACACGCTTGGTTCCACCACCGCGCTCCTGGGTATCGCCTCGCTTTGGATGGGCTGCGGCACGCTGGCCCGCGAGATTGAGGACAACGTGATGCAGATGGTCGCGGTCAAGCCGGTCGCCCGCTGGCGGGTGTGGCTCGGCAAGTGGCTCGGCATCATGCTGCTCAACGCCGCGTTGATGGTGCCAACCGGCCTGGCCATTTTCTTCTTCATCAACGCCCGGGCCGACTCGACTGAGCTGGGCGAGGCCGAAAAGGCCCGGCTGCAAAACGAGGTGCTGGTGTCGCGCAGCAGTGTGAGGGAGGAGGAGCCGCCCTTATCCTTGTCGCGCCAGAAGGCATACCGCTACTCGCTGCTGGTGGCTCAGGGGAAGTCCGACAACCAGTACACCGAGGAGGAGCAGGCGTTTCGAATGACGGTGACTGGTCCGGAGCACATCCTCTCCTTTCGGCCGGAGTATCCCCGACTGGTCGAGCAGGCGCAAACCCGGCCCACCGAGGACATCCTAGCCCAACTGGAGCAACTTGAGAGCGAGGCGATCCGGGTTTCGAAGGCCAGTTACGAGGTCGTGCTGCCGGGGCAGGACCGGTTTTGGGAGTTTGAAATCGATCCCGACATCGTCGACGAAGTCAATCGGAAGCCGGTCTATCTGCGGTTCAAGTTCAACGCCGATGACGAGTACGACCCCAAGTCGCACACGCTTTGGTTTTCGATCGGCGAGGGCACCAACAAGCCATGGCCGCCGGAAGGCGCCTTTAAGGAGATGAGGCGTGGCTCGAGTGCCTTTCATGAAGAGCAACTACCTATTGGGATTGTCCCCGAAAAGGGCTCACTGAAAGGCAAGGTGCGCGTTCATTTTGTTAACAGGAATTCGGAGAGGCCAATTATTTTCCTTTTGGAGGACGGCCCGATGATTCTCTACCACGATGGGGGATTCGGAATGAACTTATTCCGCGGCTTGCTAATCATCTATTTTTGGCTGGGACTGATTTCGGCCATTGGTTTGATGGCATCGAGTTTCCTCTCCTTCCCGGTGGCCACTTTCATGTCACTCGGAATCTTGTTGATCTCGGCATCGACAGGGACGCTGCAGCAAATTATCGACGAGGAAGGCATCGCCGGGATTAATCATGAGACGGGTAAAAAGGATCAATCTTCGGCTCTGGACAATGTCGCCATCACGTTCTCCAAGGCGGTGTTGTCGGTCACCGATTTGATATGGGGCTACTCTCCCGTGGATAATCTCAGCTCAGGTCGCACAATTAAATGGACCACACTGCTGTCAGCATTCACCGGGATCATCTTGATCATGGGCGGGCTAGTTATGGCCTTCGGTACCTACATGTTTCAGCGCAAGGAATTGGCGCTTCCGGATCCAACCGCTTCAATGAACTGACGCGACATGGGAGAACGAGGAAAAGCATACAAGTTTATTCTGGTCATTTTGGCCATCGTATTTCTATTTGGTGTCAGTTTCAGCCAGCGAAGTATGAATGAATTTCGCGAGGATAAAAAACTAACTCATACCGAGTTGGACGAGACCCTTCCGCCATCCCTCGCCGTTACCACGGTGGTTCTAGGTGGCTTTCGTGGATTGATCGCCAATATCCTCTGGGTTCGTGCCATGGAGATGCAGGACGATGGCAAGTTCTTCGAGATGGCTCAGTTGGCTGATTGGATTACCAAGTTGCAGCCGCATGCTGACCATGTCTGGCGCGTCACGGCATGGAACATGTCCTACAATATTTCTGTGAAATTTGACGGTGTGGCGACACCTCATGTTCGCTGGCATTGGGTTAAGCGTGGTATCGAATTGATACGAGATGAAGGTTTAAAATATAATCCACATAGTGCCCATCTTTACCATGAGTTGGCTTGGCACTTTCAGCACAAGGTCGGCCACAACCTCGACGACGCGCACGGATTCTACAAAATGGCCTGGTGCACCGAGATGATGCACGACCCCGGTCCGGATGGACGCCGCGGAACAGAGGACGACATATTCGAAGGCGGCGTCATTGGCACTCGCCGTGACGGATATCTTGACCTGATCAAACCGGAAACCGAGCAAGACCGGCGTCGCCGGAAGCGCCTTGTTGAAGTCTTCAAAATGACACCAGAAAAATTGAAGGCGGTCGACGATCTTTGGGGGCCGCTCGAGTGGCGGTTGCCCGATGCCCACGCCATCTACTGGGCGCAGCAGGGCATCGAGGATGTCACCGTGCGGTTTGACGTGGACGGGGACGGCATCCTCAACACCGAGGAGGAGGAGGCTGCCGGAGGCGACTTCCTCAAGCTGCGGCGGATCATTTACCAGGCACTGCAGCAGGCCTGCATGCAGGGGCGGTTGATCTCCCAGCCGCCCAACTTCGACTACGGTTGGAATGTCGATCTTGTTGGCAGGGCCAACGAATCCTACGAGAAACAGATGGAGGCCAAGCGCCAGGAGGACGCCGTCTCCAATACCGATACTGGCCTGGCCGAACACATGAGCACCGGCCACAAGAACTTCCTCCGCAGCGCCGTCTATTTCCTCTACGTGTACAACCGCAAGGATGAGGCGGCCAAGTGGTACAAGTACATGGTCGATTTGTATCCCCAGTCCATCCCGGTCCCGGGCCTGAGCCTCGACGAGTACTGCGTCTCGCGCGTGCAGGAGGACGCCGGGGAGACCGACCATAACCAGACCAAGGCCGTCATTGGCGGACTGCTGCTGCAGGCCTTCCAGTATGCCGCGGTCGGGGAAGACGACCAGTTTGTCGGCCACAAGTCGCTTGCCATCCAGCTGCACAACCGCTTCGAGAAGCAAATCGGCATCAGCACCAACCGCGTTGGCCTGCCGCCGTTTGAGGAACTCGAACGTCAGGTGCTCGAGGATCTGTTCCGGCCCAACAGCCGCATTAATCCGGTGTTGCTGGAACAGCTTCGTCTCGTGCTCAAGTTGCCGGAGGAATACGGCAAGAATCTCGAGCCGTTCCCCGACCCGCAGCAGCCGGTCCAGGGACCGGCCCCGGAGCCGGTTCCCGAGGGTTGACCTTCCCGCTTGGCCAAGCGGCTCCTCATTTCGGAATTGGACTCGCCGGAAACAGGCGGCTAGGCTCGGGCCTCAACCCGACCGCGATGTTTTCCAGACACTCCATCCTCCCCGCGCTGCTGCTTGGCCTGCAACTGGGTGCGCTTGGTCAAGCGCAGACGCCGTCATCCGCCTGGTTTGCCATCCGCGTGGTGGATGCCGAGACCGGCCGCGGCGTTCCGCTGGTGGAACTTGAAACCGTCAACCACCAGCGTTTTTACACCGACAGCAACGGGTTGGTGGCGTTTCGCGAGCCAGGTTTGATGGATCGGCAGATTTTCTTCCACGTTCGAAGCCATGGCTATGAGTATCCCAAGGATAGTTTCGGCTATCGCGGTGTGCGGCTCAAGACCGTGCCCGGTACCGAGGCCGTGCTGAAGCTCAAGCGCCTCAACATTGCCGAGCGGCTTTATCGTGTGACCGGTGCCGGCATTTATCGCGACAGCCGGCTGCTGGGTCGAAGCGCGCCGATCGAGCAACCACTGCTCAACGGCTTGGTGTTCGGCTCCGACAGCGTGGTGACCGCGGTTTACCGGGGGAAGCTTCACTGGTTCTGGGGCGATACCAATCGTCCGTCCTATCCTCTGGGCAACTTCCACGTGCCATTCGCCACGTCACTGCTCCCCGGCGAGGGTGGACTCGATCCCGTCCTTGGTGTGAATTTCACCTATGCTGTCGGCAAAAACGGTTTTGCCAAGGAAGCGGCGAGGATGCCCGGCAAGGGGCCAACCTGGATCGATGGCCTCGTTGTGTTGCCGGACAAAAACCGGCGGCCTTGGCTGCTGGCGCAGTACGTGAAAATCAAATCGTCCCTGACAGTATACGAGCGCGGCGTGGTGCAGTTTGACGACGAGCGGCAGCAGTTCGCCCACCGCGCTATGTTCCCAAAGGATGTCCCGCTCTTTCCCCACGGTCATCCCTTCCTGCACCGCGCCGAGGATGGCCGCGAGTATGTTTACTTCGCCGGAGGTATGCCGCTTGTGCGGGTCCGTGCGAACCTCGAAAGCTACCTCGACCCTTCACGGTACGAGACTCGCACCTTCCTCCGGCCCGGCACCAAGACCGGCGTGCAGCGGAACCCCGACGGCAGCCTGAAACTCGATTGGCAGCGCGGACGACCGAAGATGGATCTCAATCAGGTGAACAAACTGGTCTCTGATAAAAAAATCTCCGCAATCGAGTCACCCCTCCACTTGATCGACGTCGAAACCGGCAAGCCGGTGCTGACCCAGCACGGCTCGGTTTATTGGAACAAGCACCGGCAACGCTGGGTCATGGTGATCTCGCAGTCGTTTGGCTCGTCGATGCTCGGCGAGATCTGGTTCGCCGAGGCCGCACGCCCGGAAGGCCCGTGGGTCTACGCCCGGAAAATCGTCACTCACGATGACTACAGCTTCTACAATCCAAAGCAGCATCCCTATTTTGCCAAAGATGGTAGCCGCGTCCTTTTTTTCGAGGCCACCTACACGTTTACCTTCTCGGGCAACAAGCACCCGACGCCGTTCTACGACTACAACCAGATCATGTACCGCCTGCAACTCGACGATCCCCGGCTGAACCTTCCGGTTCCCGTTTACGAGCGACCGGGCGATGCCGGTTCAAGTTTTTCAACAGTGCATCACAGCGACACTGCTCCCCGGTTCTTCGCCCAGCCCAGGCCGGGTGATGGCACGGTTGCCATCGGCAGGAACGAATCCACCGGCCGACTTGTGCGCCTAGCCAAGGCCGCCGATGCCCTCTTCCACGCTGCCACCGACCCCGACGCGCTTGGCCAGAGGTATCTTCTGGCGCTCCATGAATGGACGCGAGTCCACCAAGGCCAAACGATTTATTCCTACGGCACCAAGCCGCCGGCCAATGGCGAATGGCAGCGCTCGGACAAGCCACTGGGCCATGTCTGGCCGCTGCCCGGCGAACTCAAGGTCGACGAATGAATCAATTCATCCATGGCACTTTTCCCGTTGGCCTGGCCGCCTTGTTACTCGTGGCCGGCCAAGGATTGGCATCTGCCGCAGACGAACCACAAACCGCCTTGCGCCTGCCCCCCGGGCCGGGCAACCCACGCAACAGCGAGGGAGACTTTATTCGGCTGAAGGATGGGCGAATGATGTTTGTGTATACGCATTTCACCGATGGTGCCGGCGACCACTCCAAGGCTTACCTGGCGGCCCGGTATTCGAGCGATGCCGGCAAGACCTGGACCACCGACGACAAGGTCGCGCTGCGCAACGAGGGCGACCTGAACATCATGTCCGTCTCGCTGCTGCGCCTGGACGATGGGAGTATCGCGCTTTTTTATCTGCGCAAAAACTCTCTGCAGGACTGCCGGCCGCTGTTGCGCCGCTCAAACGACGAAGGGATAACGTGGAGCGAACCCGCGGAGGTCATCAACGCCCCGGTGGGTTATTACGTGATGAACAACGACCGCGTGGTGCAGTTGAAAAAAAGCGGGCGGCTGATTGCGCCGGTGGCGTTGCATAATTTGCCCGGATACGCCAAGCCAGACTGGGCGGGCATCATCATGTGTTACTTGTCAGACGACAACGGCCAAAGCTGGCGTCGTAGCAAAACCACGATGAAAACCCATGACCAAGCCGGCAAACGCGTCATGACTCAGGAGCCGGGCGTGGTGGAGTTGAAGGATGGCAGATTGATGATGTTTTGCCGGACCGATGGCGGCAGCCAGTTTGTTTCGTTCTCGCGGGACGGTGGCGACACTTGGCCGCCGCTGCGCGCGTCCAAGATCATTTCCCCTCGTTCGCCGGCAACCATCGAGCGCATCCCGTCCACCGGCGACCTGCTGTTGGCGTGGAATGACCACTCTGGAATCACGCCCGAACTGCGCGGCTACCGCACTCCCTTCACCGTGGCCATCTCGCGTGACGATGGCAAAACCTGGAGCGTGCCCAAGACACTGCAGGATGACCCTTACGGCTGGTACTGCTATACTGCCATGACATTCATCGACGACCAAGTACTCCTCGGCCACTCAGCCGGCGATCGGCGCAGGGGCCATCTGGACACCGTGCAAATCACCGCCTTCCCAGTTAAGTGGCTTTACGAAACCACCAGCCGGGACAACGCAGACTGACTCCGTCCAACGCAGGCGATGGTTGCTCAGGCGGTGTTGCGTTCCCATAATCCGCCTCGCCTTATTTCTCAGTGAACTTACTTCGACCAGCATTTGTTCTGGTTCTCCTTGCCGCTTGGCCTGGTGCTTGGGCGCAGGTGTGGCGGCCGGTTGCCGTGCCGGGGGAGGTCGAGGGCGCGCGGCCTGCCGGCACCGGGTGGTACCGCTGCTGGGTGAAGGTGCCGGACAACTGGGCGACGCTTGGGGGGCGTGATCTCTGGGTGGAATCGGTCACGCTGACAATCGACTCGAGCCACGCCGCCCACGCAGTGTTTCTCAACGGCAAACGCCTCGGCGGCGCGGGCAGCTTCCCGCCGGATGCCAAGCCAAGCGACCGCTTGGCCAAGCGCTACAAGGTGCCGCCGGGCGCCTTGGCCAAGGGCAGATGGAACGAGCTGGCCATCAAGGTGTTCAACCGCGACGGCTCCGGCCGATTTCGGGGCAGCGGCCCCTCGATTCAGGGCTACTTTCTCGAATGCCTGTTCAGTGGCGAGTGGGAATATCAACCCGGCACGGCCCCGCCGCCTGGCCAGGCGCTCGAGGTCAAGCCGGCCCGGGCAGCCTACGATCAGTTTCATGAGGCCAGCCGGGTGCTCTTCGAGGCTCAGACACTGGTGCACGGCGAGCGGCTCAGCCCTGGCGAGAGTCTTGCGCGATTCGAGTTGGAGGACGGCTTGGCCATCGAGACTGTGCTGCACGAGCCGCTGGTCACGCAGCCGACGTATCTCAGTTTCGATGCGCGTGGGCGGCTGTGGGTGTCGCATTACGTGCAGTACCCGTACCCGGCCGGCCTGCGGCAGATCAGCCGTGACAAATATTATCGGGCCAAGTACGACCGCCAGCCCAAGCCGCCGCCGCACCACACGCCCGGCCGCAGCCGCGTCACCGTGCATGAGGACATCGACGGCGACGGCAGCTACGACACGCACAAGGTTTTCGCCGACAAGCTCAGCCTCGCCAACGCCGCGCTGCCCGGCCACGACGGGATTTGGGTGATGCACACGCCGCATCTGCTGTTTTATCCGGACCGCAACGCTGACGACATCCCGGACGGCGACCCGGTGGCGCATCTGGCCGGCTTCGGTTTTGAGGACACGCACTCGGTGGCCAACGGCATCACCTGGGGGCCGGACGGCTGGCTGTACGGCGCGCAGGGCAGCACGGTGAGCTGCCGCGTCACCCGGCCCGGCATCGATCCGCCGGGCGCGGCGGGGGTGCACTTCGAGGGCTGCATGGTTTGGCGCTACCACCCCCGGTCGCGCGAGTTTGAGATTTTCGCCGAGGGCGGCGGCAACGTGTTCGGGCTGGAGTTCGACGCCGATGGCCGTTTGTTCTCCGGCCACAACGGCGGCGGCACGCGCGGCTTTCACTACGTGCAAAGCGGCCTCTACCTGAAGCAGGGCAAAAGCCCTGGCAAGTTCGGGCCGCCGGACAATCCGTTCGCGTTCGGCGAAATGCCGATGATGCCTGGCGGCAGCATCCCGCGCTTCTCCCACAACGTCATCGCAGTCAACGGCTCCGCGATGCCCGGCGCGTGGCAGGGCAGGCTGCTCGGCGCCGACCCGCTGCACCACCACCTCGTGCTGAGCAAGCGCGTCGTGCGCGGGGCGTCGTTCACTACGCGCGACATCGGTTTCCCGGTGAAAAATTCCGACGTCGCCTTCCGCCCGGTGTACATGGCCAACGCCCCGGACGGCTCGCTGCTCATCGCCGATTTTTACGAGCGCTACATCGCGCACGGCCAGCATTACCAAAGCCAGATCGATCCCACCTCCGGCCGTATTTACCGGCTGCAAGCCAAGGCCAAACCGCGCGTAGCCGACACCGATCTTCGCGCAAAAACAGACGAGCAGCTTATCCCACTTTTGTCGCACCCAAACAAGTGGCACCGGCAGACTGCCGTGCGCCTGCTGGGCCAACGCGCCAATGAGGCAACAACGGACAAGCTGCGAAAATGGGTCAAAGCCGAAACCGGCCGGGCCGCGCTGCACGGACTGTGGGCGCTGCACCAGGTCGGCGGGCTCGACGATGCATCCGCCACCGGGTTGCTGGAGCATCCGTACCCGCACGTCCGTGCCTGGGCCGTCCGGCTGCGTGGCGACGAGCGCGAATTGTCCGCTGGTTTTTTCAACGCGGTTCGCCGCTTGGCTCAGCGCGAGGGGCACCCCGAGGTGCGCTCGCAGATTGCCGGCACGGCGATTCGCCTTCCGCGTGACCAGGCGCTTGGCCTGGCTGCCGAGCTGCTCCGCCGCGACGCCGATGTCGATGATCCGTTCATCCCCATGCAATGCTGGCTGGTGCTTGAGAGGCATTGCGAAAACGACCGCGCCGCCGTGCTGGAGTTGTTTAGCGACGCGACGCTCTACCGGCAACCGATGGCCGAGCGGCACATTCTTGAGCGGCTCATGCGCCGCTTGGCGGCCCGGGGGCGGCAGGACGATTTCATCGGCTGCGCGGCGTTGCTGAAAAACGCGCCGACTCAAGGGCACCGCGACAAGTTGATGGCCGGCTTCAGCAAGGCGCTCGAGGGGCAGGCGTTGCCCCGGCTGCCGGACGAGTTGCTCGAGCAACTGCGGCGGCTC
Source organism: uncultured Verrucomicrobiota bacterium (assembly GCA_913030945.1). Lineage (GTDB taxonomy): Bacteria > Verrucomicrobiota > Verrucomicrobiia > Limisphaerales > UBA1096 > UBA1096. The sequence goes on along the minus strand of CAJWEP010000020.1, from coordinate 14,680 downwards.
GACAATCCGCCGCTGGTGTTGCGGGTGCGCCTGGGCGACTCCGCCGCGCTTGGTCAAGCGCTGCAGGTCATCGGCGATGCCGCCCGGCCGGCCAAGGATCGGGTCGAGCTTATCCGCGCCGCGAGCGATGTCGGGGCTGCCGGTTTGCAGCAAGCCCTGCTGCGACTGGTGCAACGCGAGACCGATACCGGCGTGCTCTCGGCGGGACTGCTGGCGTTGCAACGGTTCGGCGATGACTCGCTTGGCAAGGCGGTCGCCGGGCATTACGCGAATTTTCCCGAGGCGGCCCGGCCGGCGGCGGTTTCGTTTCTCGCCAGCCGCCCCGCGTGGAGTCGCCGGTTGCTGGCCGCTGTCGAGTCGGGCCGCTTGGCCAAGCGAGATGTGCCGCTGGCAACCGTGGAGGTCTTGTTGGGCCACGGCGGCGAGGTCGCCCGCCAATCGAGTCAACTTTGGCCCAGTGCTGGCCGTGCGGCGACGGGCCAGGCGGCGGAGATAGCCCGGGTGCGTGCGTTGGTGGAGGGGCGGCCCGGCAGCCCGTATCGCGGGCGCGAGTTGTTCATGCAGCGTTGCGCGGCCTGCCACAAGTTGTTCCACAAAGGCGGCCGGATCGGCCCGAACCTCACTCACTATCAGCGCGACGATCTCGACACCCTGCTGCCGGCCATTCTCGATCCCAGCCGCGAAATTCGGGAAGGCTTCGAGCACATGCAGGTGCGCACGCGGGATGGGCGGCTGATCAGCGGTTTCCTGGCCGATCGCACCGACAAGCTGCTCATCCTGCGCGGCATCGACGGAGGCGACGCGGTAGTCAAACAGTCGCAGGTCGAGTCGTCAAAAGTTAGCCCGCGCAGCCTGATGCCGGAGGGGCTGCTTGCCGGCCTGAGCGACCAGCAGCTCCGAGACTTCTTCGCCTACCTTCGCATCGCCCAGCCGGTCCGGGATTAAGGCTTATTCCCTCTGAAATGTACTTGCAGAGTTACCGGGTTTCCTCACTCTCACCGCAGCCAACAAATGTCACGATTAAGTTTCGTTCAGGTTGCGATTGCAACTTTCCTCCTGCTGTCTTGTGCCGATATCCCGGTTGAGGCGGATCCGTTTAAGGTTGACCGGTTGCTTGAGGTGAAGATTGCGTTGCCTGCCGAGGACTGGAAAAAGATGAGGTATGAGCATCACGATCTTTTCGGGTTGATCACCCCCCGCAAATCAGGCAAGCCGCGACCCAATCCGTACCACTATTTCAAAGGCGATGTTACCGTAGGCGGCAAGCTGTTCAAGAACGTGGGACTGCGCAAGAAGGGATTACTCGGTTCCGTGAATGCCCAACGGCCATCGATCAAGATCAACTTCGACAAGTTTGGGACAGAGCAGGAATTCGAGGGTGTCTCATTGATGACACTGAACAACAACGACACCGACGCATCGCTGGTGAAACAGCACATGGCGTACGAGCTGTTCCGCAAAGCGGGCATACCGGCACCGCGCTGCAACTTCGCGCGCGTCACGGTGAATGGCGAATATCTCGGGATTTACAGTCACGTCGAATCGGTGCGGAAGGATTTTCTCAAGCGTCATTTTACGAAGGCGAGTGGAAACCTTTACGAGGGGCAGATCAGCGACTTCACCGAGAAGGCGGCAGGAACATTTGAGGCCAAGACCAACGCGAAGAAAACCGATCGCAGTGACTTGCTCAAGGCGACCAGGGCGTTGTCGGTGCCGGATGATCAACTCTTTGACGCCGTCGGCAAAGTAATCGATCTCGATGATTTTTATCGCTACTGGGCAATGGAATGCCTGATTGGCTTCAACGATGGGTACACTGGCAACCAGAATAACTTTTTCATCTATAACGATCCGGCATCCGCCCGGTTCAAGTTCATTCCATGGGGCGCCGACGGTGTGTTTCGGGCGCGCAGTGGCAAGGCCAGCCAGGCTGGCACACCCTTGTCCGTCATGGCTGAGGGGGCCGTCGCGCATCGACTCTACAACACCGAGAAAGGTCGAGAGCGTTACCGATCCGAGTTACTCAAGGTTCTGGACGAGGTATGGGATGAGCAGGCTCTGCAGGCGAAACTGGACAAACTTGGGCCGATGCTGCGGCCCCACACCCATTTGCCGCCGAGGCTGTATGATCCAGCCGTTGATTCTGTGCGCCGTTTTATTTCCAAGCGACAAAACTTGCTGGCCGCGGAGTTAACCGGACCCATTCCACTTTGGCCCAAAAAGATGCGAGGTAGTGGCGGAGCAAAAGCAAAACCCAAGTTGCTGACAATGAAGTGCACGTTCAAAACCGAGTGGTCGGAGTCGGGTGATCTCTCTTTTCAAAACAAGATCGGTGAATGCATCATTGAATTGATCCATGGCGGTGAGCCGCTTGAGATCACCGACATGCGGGCGAGTGCTGCGACAACCCAGGGCACATCACGGTATGGGTTCCCTGTGATTTCGGCAGTCGGTAGCATCAAGGGCTCGCCAAGGGAGGTGATGGTCAACCTGATGGTCGATCCCGGCTTCTACAACGTGTCCGACAGTATCCCGATCGACGGCTTCACCATCTGGGGGTTTGTCCGGATGGGCAGGCAGGGATCGGTCAAATTCAAACGAATCGGCTGGGCCAGGGGCGAACTCAAATTGACTGCGGCGAGTCGCAGGGAGGGAGAGACGGTTGCTGGATATTTTGAGGCGTCCTGCAGCCCGTTCGACAAACTCGACTTCAACTCCAAGTCGAAGGATAATTGATCCCGCTTGGCCAAGCAGGCACCCCGTGATTGCCAAGCGCTTGGCCTTGGCCGCATAGTGGGCGACGGATGAGTAAACGGTTTTACCTGACCACCGCCATCGACTACGTCAACGGGGAGCCTCACCTCGGCCACGCCTACGAGAAAGTCATCACCGACATCATCGCCCGGACGCACCGCAGCCTGGGGCAGGAGGTGTTTTACCTGACCGGCCTCGATGAGCACGGCCAAAAGGTGCAGGCCGCCGCCAAGGCCGCCGGCAAGGATCCGCAGGCGTATTGCGATGAGTTCGCGGCAGTCTGGGAGACGTTTGCAGGCCGGCTGAACCTGACCAATGCCGACTTTGTCCGCACGTCGTCGCAACGCCACAAGGTTTTTGTCCGGGCGGTGCTGCAGAAACTGTACGACGCCGGCCATTTCTACCAGGCGGAGTATCGTGGATTTTACTCCGCCCAGCAGGAGACCTTCTTGACCGAGAAAGACCGGCGCGAGGATGGCACGTTCGATCCGATCTACGGAGAGGTCGCCGAGTTGGTGGAGCACAACTACTACTTCAAACTGGGTGAACAGCAGCAGTGGCTGATCGATCACATCGATGCCAACCCCGGCTTCGTCCAACCGGAGACGCGGCGAAACGAAGTGCTTGGTTTTCTCAAGAACAACACGCTGGAAGACCTCTGCATTACGCGGCCCAAGGAGCGGCTCGAGTGGGGGATTCCGCTGCCGTTCGACGAGGAATACGTGACATACGTCTGGTTCGACGCGCTGAGCAACTACGCCAGCATCCCGGCGGCGCTCGGCGACTCCGCAGTGGTCGGGCCGACAGGCCTAGAGGCCAAGCCGGACGCCCCGTCGCTCTGGCCGGCGGACATTCATGTCATCGGCAAGGACATCCTGAAGTTTCACGCCGTCTACTGGCCGATCATGCTCAAGGCGATGGAGCTGCCCCTGCCGGGGCAGGTGCTCGTGCACGGCTGGTGGCAGAAGGACGGCCAGAAGATGAGCAAGACCACCGGCAATGTCGTCGATCCCATCGCTGTGATCGATGAGTGGGGCGTTGACGCGTTCCGCTACTACGTCGTTCGCGAGCTGGACATCGGCCCGGACGGCAACTGGACGGATGAAAGTTTTCAGGCCCGCTACTCCGCGGAGTTGGCCAACGGCCTGGGCAACCTCGTCAACCGATCGCTCTCGATGCTCAACCGTTACCGCAGCGGTACGCTCGAGGCGGTCTCCGACGAATTGGCAGCCGACGCTGAAAAATGGGTCGTCGAGGCGCGCGTGAACTACGAGGCGCACCACTTGCAGGCGGCGCTGGTCAGCGTCTGGGGACTGGTCGACCGGGCCAACCAATACGTCGAGCAAACCGCACCGTTCAAGCTGGCCAAGCAGGAGGACCAGGCCGACCGCCTCAACGAGGTGCTGTACAACCTGGCCGAGGTCTGCCGGATTTTGGCGGTGCTGCTTTGGCCGGTGATCCCGGAGACGGCGGAGAAAATCTTCGAGCAGCTTGGCCTCGACGACTCGCCGGCGAACTTCAGTCTGGTCAAGTGGGGCGGCTTGGCCAAGGGCCATGCCTGCAACAAGCCCACCCCGCTCTTCCCCCGCAAAGACCTCGAGAGAAAATAGCGCTTGGCCAAGCGCTGGGTTTGGGGGCAGCGTTTCATTTGGCTTGAATCAAATTATCGAATCGATGGAGCTTGGGCGTTTGCTGACATGTCGGAAGGCAACCAACTGGCGGGTGGGTTTGAGTGGAGCAACGCTTCCAGCCTGACCGAGGCGCAACATCGCAGTCGAACCTGGGCCGTGGTGCTGCCGGCCACGGTGCTGCCTCTGTTCGGGGCGCTGCTTTATTTCGTGTTTGCCAAGGGGGTGGGCCTGGCACAGGCGGCCTATTCCGGCACCAAGCTGTTCACACTGGCGTGGCCGATCATCGCGGTGCCTTGGATTTTGAAGCACCGCGTCGAGCGGCCGGCCTGGACGGAGGCACGCCACTGGCGAACGCTGCCCTCGGGCCTCCTCATGGGCGCGAGCCTCGTGGGGTTGATGTTTCTGCTCATGCAAACCCAATGGATCGGCGAGCCGGTTCGCACAAATGCGGTCCGCATCAACGACACCGTCACCGGCCTGGGCCTGAACCGGGGCAACTACTGGGCTTTCGGCATTTGCCTCGCCGTGCTGCATTCGCTGCTGGAGGAATACTACTGGCGCTGGTTTGTCTTTGGCGGACTGCGCCAGTTGATGCCCGCCGGTCTGGCGCACGCGCTCGCTGGGGCGGCCTTCATGGGTCATCACGTGGTGGTCTTGCTGCAATTTTTTCCCGTGCCCCTCGCCCTCTTTCTCAGCTTCTCAATCGGGTTGGGTGGCGTGATCTGGAGCGGGATGTATGTGCGCCAAGGCTCCCTGCTGGGCGTGTGGCTCTCCCACATCATCGTCGATTTCGGCATCCTCTCGATCGGGCATCAATTGCTGTTCGGCACCACGTCACCTGTGAATTAAGGGGAGCTGGATGCATTACGATCGGGCCAAGCGCTTGGTTGTTTCGGGCCGCCCGGCGCGATAGCGTCTGGCGCAGCCATGAAAACTTGGACCTTTTACTTTTGCGGACTGCTCATCACGATCGCGGCCTTGGCTGAACCATTGCCCAAGCGCCCGCCTATTCTCGACGACCCGTTTCTTTGGCTGGAGGAGGTCGAGGGCAAGCGCGCGCTAGACTGGGTGGAGCAACGCAACGGCGAAACCCTCGCCGAGCTGCAGGCCGACGCGCGCTACGAGCGCTTTCTCGCGCAGGCGGAGGCGTTGCTAAACGCGAAGGACCGCATCCCGTACGGCTCGGTTCGTGGTCTGTACATGTACAATTTCTGGCGGGACGCCGAGCATGTGCGGGGCATCCTGCGGCAGACGACACTGGCCTCGTACCGCACCGCCGAGCCGGAGTGGGAAACAGTGCTCGACATCGACGCACTGGCCAAGGCCGAGGATGAAAACTGGGTTTACAAGGGTATCACCTGGCTGGCTCCCGACTACGAGCGCTGCCTCATCAAGCTCTCGCGCGGCGGGACGGACGCGTCGGTGCACCGCGAGTTCGATGCGGTGACCAAGCGCTTCGTCGAGGACGGTTTTTTGCTGCCGGAGGCCAAGTCCGGCATCGCCTGGCTGGATCGTGACACGCTGCTCGTCGGCACCGACTGGGGCAGCGGTTCGCTGACTGCGTCCGGCTATCCGCGCATCGTGAAACGCTGGAGACGCGGGACGCCCCTGACTGGGGCCGAGACGGTTTTCGAGGGGCGCCACGAGGACATCGGCATCTGGCCACGTGTGCTCGATTCCGGCGAGGCCACCCTGCCGATGATCGACCAATCGCTGACGTTCTACACCGGGGCATACCATCTCATCGGCGGCGACGACGAACTGCAGCAGTTGCCGTTGCCGGAGTCTGTTGATCCGGCCGGGTTTTATGCCGGGCGAATCCTGTTCACCCTGCGCGAGACGTGGAAGGTCGCGGGCCAGACATTTCCGCAGGGGGCGCTGCTGGCGATTAACGCGGCGGCATTTCGGTCAAGCGGCAGGCTGCCGCGCGTCGAGACGATTTACACGCCGGACGACCGGACAAGCATCGAGGGCGTCACCGTGTCGCGCAGCGGCCTTTACGTGTCGCTGCTGCAAAATGTGAAGGGGCGCATCCTGCGCTTTGGCGTGGACACCGAGACGGGCAAATGGAGCGCCGAGCCGCTGCCGTTGCCGCCCAACGGCACGGTGTCCCTCTCGGCGGCGAGCCCCCACTCCGACACGGTGCTGGTGAATTACGAAGATCACATCACGCCGGACCGGCTGAGCGAGTACGACGCCGGGGCAAATGCGCTGGCGCTGATCAAGTCGCTGCCGGCCCGTTTTCGAGCCGACGGGTTGCAGGTCAGCCAGCACGGGGTCACCAGCGCCGACGGCGAAGTGGTGCCGTACTTTGTGATTCATCGCAGGGGACTCAAGCCCGACGGCTCGACGCCGACGATCCTGTACGGCTACGGCGGTTTCGAGATTTCGCTCAAGCCAAGCTACTCGGCGACCATCGGCAAGTTGTGGCTCGAGCGCGGCGGCGCGTACGCGGTGGCGAACATACGGGGCGGCGGTGAGTTTGGGCCGCGCTGGCACAAGGCCGCGCTCAAGACGAACCGCCAGCGGGCATACGACGACTTCATCGCCGTGGCGGAGGACTTGGCCAAGCGCGGCATCACCTCTCCCAAGCGCCTGGGCATCTCCGGCGGCAGCAACGGAGGCCTGCTCGTGGGTGCCATCTTCACGCAGCGGCCCGACCTGATGAACGCGGTCGTCTGCCGTGTGCCACTGCTGGACATGTTGCGCTACACCAGGTTGCTGGCCGGCGCGAGCTGGGCCGCCGAGTACGGCGATCCGGAGGACTCGATCATGCGCGCAGCGATCCTCAAGTACTCGCCGTACCAAAACATGTTCCCCGAGCGCGCATACCCGAAAGTGTTCATCGAGACCTCGACGAAGGACGACCGCGTGCATCCCGGCCACGCGAGAAAAATGGTTGCTCGAATGCGCGAACAAGGGCACCCGGTTTTGTATTTTGAAAACACCGAGGGCGGCCACGCCGCCGGGGCCAACCTCAGGCAGCACGCTCGACGATACGCCCTCGAGTTCGTCTACTTCTCCCGCCAACTCGGCCTCAAGTGAGCGCCTGGCCGGGCGCACTCACGCGCCGGCGAGAGGCTCGAGCGGGTGCCGGGTGAGTTCCTTCAACTGCGCCCGCTCGGCGATGAGCTTGATCAACTGCTCCTCGGTGGCGCCGGCGAGCTCGCGCTGAATCCCGGCCAGGCGGTGCTCGATAAACTGGTTGCGCAGCCGCAGCACGATGTCCTTCAGCTGCTTGGCGGGATCGGGGATGGTGCGCCCGTCGGCCACGGCCTCGGTGGCGAGCCGCTTGAACGCGTCGGACGACAAAATACCGAGCAGCTCCGGCATGCCGGCGTCGGGGTTCTCCACGAGCAGGGAGAAGTGTTGCTGCACGATTTTGCGAACGGCGGGGTGCGTCACCCAGCCGAGGTCAAGGTGCGCCTCGAGCCAGCTGGTGGAGTCCCGGTCGATGAGCGCGAGCTTGAGGAGCCAGAACTCGACCGGCCCCGGCTTGGCCATCGGTTGTTCGGCCTCCCCGGGCGGCGGCTCGTCGTGCTCCGGTTCCGGCTGCCGAAAGCCGCGCTTCTTTTTCTTGAACTCAGCACGCACGGCATCGGTATCGACGCCGAGCCGGTGGCCGACCTTTTGCGCGTAGGTGTCGATCAGCACTTGGTTGGCAGTTTTTTGTACGGCATCGCGCATTTCCTGTACGATGTTGACCCGGCCGCGGTCAGAGTCGGTATCGTGCATGCGGCAGAGGTGGCTGAGAAGGAAGTCGAAGAATCCGGGCGCGTCGGTGACCAACTGGTGGAAGGCATCGGCGCCGTTCTCGCGAATGAAGCTGTCAGGGTCGTGCGGCCGCGGGATGACGGCGACGCGGATGGCCAGGCCGCTGGCAAGCAGGTCGTCGTGGGAACGCAGCGCGGCCTGCTGCCCGGCGGTGTCGGAGTCGAAGCAGAGGACGACCTCCTCGGCGTATCGCTTGAGAATGCGGGCCTGGTCGATAGTGAGGGCGGTTCCCTGCGGCGCGACGGCGTGCTCGATGCCGGCCAGGTGGCAGGCGATGGTATCGAGCTGGCCTTCGCAGACGATGGCGGACTTGGCGTCGAGAATCGGCCGCTTGGCCTTGTCCAGCCCGTAGATCACGCGGCGTTTGCTGAAGATGGGCGTCTCGGGCGAGTTGATGTATTTGCCGCCCTTCTGCTCGGCGCTGAGCACCCGGCCGCTGAAGCCGATGACGCGGCCCTGCTCGTCGCAGATCGGGAAAATGAGCCGGCCGCGGAACCGGTCATATTGGCCCTTGTCGCCGGCGATGGCAAGGCCGCCCTTTTCGAGCAGGGCGGCGTCGTGTTTCTTCGACTTGGCCCAGTTGATCGTGTCGTCCCACTCGTCCGGCGCGAATCCGATGCGAAAGCGCCTGACCGCCTCGTCGCTGATGCCGCGCTTGGCCAGGTAGTCGCGGGCGGTCTGGGCGCGGGCGTCGTTGGCCAGGGTGGTCTCCCATCGCTGGGCCACCTGCTCGTGCAGGGAGCGGAGTTTTTCCTTCAGTGAGCCCTCCTCGCGCTGCCCGGGGCTCATCTCGAACTCAATCGGGATGCGCACCTGCTCGGCGAGGCGCTGCACCGACTCGACAAAGGAGAGGTTCTCGAACTCGCGCAGGAACGTGAACACGTCGCCGCCCTTGTGGCAACCGAAGCAGTGGAAGATCTGCTTGGATGGACTGACGTTGAAGCTGGGGGTCTTCTCCTTGTGGAACGGGCAGAGGCCGACGAAGTTCGTGCCGGCGCGCTTGAGAGGGAGGTACGAGCTGATGACCTCGACGATGTCGCTGGCGTGGCGGACCTGCTCGATCGTGGCCTGGGGGATGACGGGCAAGGCAGCTCCGGCGGTTTGGGTTAGTTGGCCTTGTTGCGAATGAGCCAGTAACGGATGGTGACCGCCTGCGGGTGGCCCGGCTGGAGGCCGATCACGCGCTTGTAGTGGACGTTGGCCTTGGCCACGTCGTTGAGCTTCTCGGCGTACAGTTTGCCGGCCTCGAAGTGGGCCTCCGTGTTGTCCGGGTCGAACTGCAGGAAGGTCTCAAATTCGCTTGCGGCGTCGGCGAAGTAGTTCCCCTGCACGAGCGACATGGCGAAGTTGAATCGCGCCGGCTCGTCGTTTGGGTTGATGGCCAGGGCGTGCTCGAACGACTGCAGCGCAAGGTCGGTGTCGCCGGTGTAAAAGGCCGCCTGGCCAAGCTCAAACCGGGCGTCGAACCAGGCCGGGTCGGCCTTGGCCGCCTCGATGTACGCCGCCTTGGCTCGCTGCCATTCCTCGGATTTCTGCGCCGCCGCGCCGTCTTCAAAGTAGGTCTTGGCCACCCGTCGGTCGCCGCTGTCGGGCAGGGCCGGGTTCAGGTATTTGTAGCGCGGGAAGGCGACCGCGCTGGGCAGGACGCTGGCCACCCTTACGGCGTTAGTGGAGGCCTGGGCCACCGGCCCGGGCCCGGGAAGCGGCGTGGTCGGGACGGGCGCGTTCGAGCGCCAGAAAATTTGCGGTTTGGTTTTCTTCTTCGGCTCGGCTGCTGTTTTTTCGTCGTCACCGCCGAACCAGGTCAGCGGGTTCAGCCGCTGTTTCCAGCCCTTGGCCGGCTTGGCCGGTTCCGGCTCGGGAGGGGTGGTTTCCGCTTGGCTGACTTCCGGCTCCGGCGCGGGTTCGCTTGGCCCGGCCGGTTCCGGTTGGATTGCGGTCGGCTCCGGCTTGGCCGCCGGGACGGGCAGCGGTGCGGGCTCGACCACGGTCGTGACTTCCGGTTCGGGCGCGGCCGGCTCCGGCTCGGGCGCTTCAGCGGGCGGCTCAACGATCACGACTTCGGCTGGCTCCGGCTCGGGGGCTGGCTCGACCTCTGCGACGACCGGCTCGGGCTTCGCCTCCTCTTTTGGCTCCGACTCAACTTCGGCGACCGGCTCCGGCTCGGGGATCGGCTCCGGTTCAGGAACCGGCTCCGGCTTGAGGTATTCCTCGATGCTGTCGACTAAATCCTTGATGGCGGAATCCCCGCTCGGCACCAGGTCAAGGTATTTGCGGTACGCCTCCAGTGCGGCGTCGTATTGCTTCAATTTCTGCCTAGTAATCGCCAGGTTTAAAAGTGCATTTACATTGTTCTTGTCAAGTTTGGTGGCTTCTTCAAAATACATGGCGGCCGTTTTATTTTTTTCCACCCGAGCCGATCCCCGAGCCCGGTCCGATTCGATCGTATTAATCACGCCGAGGCCGTTGTTGGCCTCGGAGCTTTTGATTGACACTTCTTTAAAGCTGGCACTCGCCTTGTCATAGAGCTTGGCATGCAGTTCAACGGTGCCTTTCTCGATCCAAAACTCAAACTTGTCGCCGGTCATGCTCCGAACTCTATGGAAATCTTCGGCAGCCTTAATGGCATTCTTCCGGAAGTCCTCCTCCTTCTCCTTTGATTTCTTTAAATCCTCCAAGTTATGATTCTCGAAGTATAGCCAGGCGCGGTTTAGATAAGCGCGCTGCTTGATCACAGGAGGCGTATTTTGATTAATGGTGTTTCCGTAAAATTCGAGCGCCTTGGTGCTGTGATCATTCTTCGCGTTGTCATCTTTTGCGGAGCGCGAGAGGATTTGGTGGGCGAGGCCAAGCTGGTTATAGAGTTTGCCGGTGATCTTGAATTCCTTTTTTAGGATCTCGTCATTTTCGATAGAAACCTTGGCTTTTTCCAGTTCGACAAGCGCCTCGGCGGTTTTGCGTTCGGCAAGCAGACGGCTGCCTTCCTCGAGGGCTTTTTGCTCGGGTGGAGTGCATCCAGAGAGGGTAGCCACCACGCAAACCGCCGCCCAAAGCCGGCCGGTCCTGTCGGTGGGTTTTTGCGTGGTCCGCATGGGTGCTGGTGGTAGCATCGCGGCACGGGCGAGTCAAGGGAGGCACACTCTCTTTAAGTCCGCTTCATCGTGCACCCAGGAAGAACCAACCACCGCCCCATTCGGCCGGGCCGGGCCGATTCCCGGCTGGGCACACGTTTTTTTTGCCTGTCGCTGGCGGGAGTCCTGGCCTTGGCCCCGCTTGGTCAAGCGCAGGAGGCCTCCCCGACGCCTGCGCCGCGCATCCTGTTGGTGGAGGACAAGTCCGCGCTGCGCGAATTTGAGGTCGATGCCGCCAAGGTGGCGGAAATGGTCTCCGAGGGGCTGAAACGGCTCACTGGCAGGCCAAGCGCGGCGACCGCTTGGCTGTCGCTGGTCACCCCGGCCGACACGGTCGGCATCAAGGTCAACTCAGTGCCGGGGCCGATCGGCGGCACGCGCAAGCCGGTGGTCGATGCGGTGGTGCGCGGGCTGCTCGAGGCGCGGCTCTCGCCGGACCGGATCATCATCTGGGACCGGTCGCTGGCCAGCCTGCGGGTGGCCGGTTACGACGGCTTGGCCAAGCGGCACGGCGTGCAGTTGGCCGGGAGCCGGGACGCTGGCTGGGATGAGGCGGTGACCTACGAGTCGTCGATCGTTGGCACGCTGGTCTCGGGCGACCTGGGCTTCGAGCGCGGCGGGGAGAAATCCAGTCGCAAGTCGCACCTTTCCCGGTTGCTCACCGGGGAGCTGACGCGCATCATCAGCATCTGTCCCCTGCTCAACCACAATCAGGCTGGCGTGTCAGGCCACCTGGTTGGCTTGGTCGATGGCAGCATAGACAACTCCCGCCGGTTCGGCGTGAACGCCTCGGTCCTCGCGGTGGCGGTGCCGGAGATTCTGGCGCTCGAGGACGCGGAGGAGCGGCGCCACCTCGGCGATCGGCTGGTGCTCAGCATCACCGATGCGTTGTTCTGCCAATACCTGGGCCAGAGCAAATGCCTGCTGCACTACACGGCGGGGCTCGGCCAACTACGCTTCAGCACCGACCCGGTGGCGCTGGATATTTTCTCGATCGAGGAACTCAAGCGGCAACGGGAACGGTTCGAGGCGGACTATTCGCCACCGGACTCCGCCCTGTACCGGAACGCTGCGCTGATCCAGCTCGGGGAGAGCGATCCGGCCCGGCGCGAGGTCGTGGAGATCTTCCGTTGACCGGCCCGCATCGAATCGCGCATTGACACGACCCCGCCGGGCCACCCAAAACAGGGCCTGCTTATGAGCTTGTTAGCTGACAAAGTTGCCGTGGTGACCGGTGCCGGCCGGGGAATCGGCCGCGCGGTGGCCATCGCCTACGCGAGGATGGGTGCCGACGTGGTCTGCGTCTCGCGCACGGAGGAGAACTCGGCCAAGGCCGCGGCGGAGGTGGAGGCGCTCGGCCGCCAAGCCTGGCCGTTGGCCGTCGATGTGTCCGACACGGCCGCGGTTGATGCCGCCGCGAAGGGGATTCTCGAGTCGGCCGGCAGGGTGGACATCCTCGTGAACAACGCCGGCGTCACCCGCGACAACCTGCTCATGCGCATGAGCGAGGAGGAGTGGGACACCGTGCTCAACACCAACCTGAAGGGTGCGTTCAACTTCACCCGGGCGCTCACGCGGCCGTTCATCAAGCAGCGCAGCGGGCGCATCATCAACATCGCCTCGGTGATCGGCCTGATCGGCAACGCCGGCCAGAGCAACTACGCCGCCAGCAAGGCGGCCCTGATTGGCTTCACCAAGTCGGTTGCCCGGGAGTTGGCGCCGCGCGGCATCACCGTTAACGCCATCGCACCCGGCTTCATCGAGACCGACATGACCGCCGTACTCGACGAAAAGGTGCGCGGCGAGGTTATCGCACGGGTACCGCTGGGCCGGTTCGGTTCGCCGGACGACATCGCCCACGCGGCAGTTTTTCTAGCGATGGAGCCCACCGGCTACGTCACCGGGCAGGTGCTCACCGTGGACGGCGGCATGGTGATGTGAGCATCGTAGAGCGTTTTTTTTAGAATAGGTGCTTGACGACCCCGGACGGCGTTCTTAAAGAAGCCCCCGAACATTTCGAGACTTATGTCTGACAATTCACCCGCAGATCGAATCAAGAAAATCATCGTCGAGCAGCTCGGCGTCAACGAGGACCAAATCAAGCCGGAGGCCAAGTTCATCGAGGACTTGGGCGCGGACTCGCTCGACACTGTCGAGCTGGTCATGGCTCTGGAGGAGGAATTCGGAACCGAGATTCCCGACGAGGAGGCTGAAAAGCTCCAAAGCGTCGGGGATGTCGTCAAATTCATTGAGGACACCCAGTCCTGAGGACGGGGACTGAATTTCGGGGCAACTCAAGCTGCCGCCTGGCTTGACTGCCCCGTTTTGCTTTATGCCGGACCCATCACGAAAGCGCGTCGTCATCACCGGCATTGGCGTTGTCTCCCCGTTTGGCCAGGGGGCTGATGTTCTTTGGGAAAAGCTCCTTGCCGGCCAGTGCGGCATTGGCCCCGTCACCGCATTTGACACGGAAGGCTTCGCCTGCACCATCGCCGGGGAGGTCAAAGACTTCGACCCCGCACCGGCGTTTCCTTCGCCCAAGGAGGTTCGGCGAACGGATCGGTTCACCCAGCTCGCCATGGTGGCTGGCTGTGAGGCAATCAACGACTCGGGGCTGGATCTCGAATCGGCCAACCGCGACCGCATCGGCGCCTTCATCGGCTCCGGCATTGGCGGGCTGGTCACGCTGGAGAAACAGCACAAGACCCTGCTCGAGCGCGGCCCCGGGCGGATATCCCCGTTCTTCATCCCGATGATGATCCTCAACATGGCGTCCGGGATGTTCTCACTCTACAACGGACTGCGCGGTCCCAACATCGCCACCTGCTCCGCCTGTGCCACCGCCAACCACGCCATCGGCGAGGCATGGCGCACGCTTGTCATGGGCGATGCCGACGCAATGCTTGCCGGCGGCACCGAGGCCGCCGTCAACCCCATCGCGATGAGTGGCTTCGACGGCATGAAGGCCATGAGTACCCGCAACGACGATCCGCAGCGTGCCTCCCGACCGTTCGACGCCGGTCGCGACGGCTTCGTCATGGGCGAGGGCTCTGGCGTTGTCATGCTAGAGACTCTTGAACACGCCCAAGCGCGTGACGCGCGCATCTACTGCGAGATAGTCGGTTATGGCAATACCGCCGACGCCCACCACATGTCCGCCCCCACTCCCGGAGGCGAAGGAGGCGCGCGAGCCATGCGCGTGGCGCTCAACTCCGGCGGACTGAACCCGGACGACATCTCCTACATCAACGCCCACGGCACTTCCACCCCGCAGGGCGATCTCTGCGAGACACAGGCCATCAAGTCGGTATTTGGCGATCACGCCCGCCGTCTCGCCGTCAGCTCCACCAAGGGTGCCACCGGGCACATGCTCGGGGCCGCCGGCGGGGT
>CAJWEP010000019.1 GCA_913030945.1 uncultured Verrucomicrobiota bacterium | reverse complement strand
GGCGGCGAACTGGCTTTTCGCGGAGGCGACCGCCGGGGAGACCGTGGCGCCGAAACCGCTGTCCGGGAAGTAGTTCCACTCAACCAAATTCGGTGAGTCGGTGCCGGTGCCCCGACTGAATTCCTCAGCCTTGGCCGAGCCGGTATTGAGCAGGCCAAGCGCCACCTCGAACGTGAACGGCTGGCCGTCGAGGTAGCCAGCCTTCACTACATCGAGCACTATGTCGAAGGCAAACGCGAACGCATCGGCCTCCGTCAGCGTCAGGCCAAGCGGACGGTGAAACAGGCTGTTGGGCCTCTCGGAATCCCACTTCACGGCCAGCACACCAGCCTCGGCATTCCACTTGAAAAGCGACTCGTCGCCGTGCACCGCCCAGCCGTTGGCCAGGGGATCATTCGAGAAATCCTCGACATGCCAGGCGAGTTCTTTGGTCTGTGGCCAGACATCGCTCACGGCGTCGATCTCGGCCTTGCCGGACAAGACCTCAAGGCGGATGAACCGCGCTTGGCCAAGCTCAACCGGGGTGCGTTCAGCATCGACAGCCCAGGCAATGTCGTAGCCGGTTCCGCCGCCGGACCCGGCGTATAGTTCAGCGAGCTTGGCCAAGCCACCTCCCGCGAAGTCGCCCTTGCCCAGGACGAGATTCACCGGCAGGCCAAAATCACCCCCACCGTCGGTCGGGTGATAGGCATCAAACGCAGGCGCCTGCTCCGGATTCAGCACAAACCAAGCATCACCATCAGCGCTCACCGACACGCGGGTTTCGCCGTCGGCCTGGCCAAAGAGTGTCCCGTCCGTGAGGCCGCCGCCGCTGAAATCGCCGTTGGTGATCGTGAACCCCGCGCCGCCGAACACGATGAAGTCGAGCCCGAACGGGTTGAGCGCCTCGTCGCGGATTGGCCTGGCGAATTCCAGCGTCACTTCGCCGCCCTGGCCGATGGAGAGAATCTGCTCGCGCAGATAAGGCGGACTGAACGGCGTGATCGGCCCACCCCATTCGCCCGGCGTCTCGCGAGCCGGTGCGCCAATGATGGCCTCCTTGTTTGTGAAGCCAACCCCGGTGCTCAAATCGGTGGCGAATCCGGTTCCCGGCTTGTACGACACGACCTCGGCCGCAAACTGCGTAGCCCGTACATGCCTGACTCCCGACAAAGCGGCGAATCCCATTGCGATGATAATGACACGTTTCATTTGCTGATCTCATTTGTTGAGACCAGCTATAGGTGGGCATAAAAAAAGACCTTCCGCTTGGGAGGGTCTTTGGATTAAAGCTGCACCATTGTGCCGGCCTCATCCTTCTCGGATGCGGAGAAGTTGGCCGCGCAGGCGGCCCGACGAGCATGAGCGACGGAATTGATCTGACTTCGAGCTGCCGGGCAGCTCGTCACAGTGGCGCAACCGTCCCCGAGTTTCACGGGGTTCCTTCCGGCGTCACGATTGTCTCTGGGCAAATGCCCAAGTCAAAGAACGAAGAAAGACTACACCCCGCGCCCCAGCCGGGCAAGCACTGAATTTTGCGTGGCCAGCCGGGGCGGCTTCTGTTTAAATTCCCCGTCCATGTCAAAACTGAGCCGCTCCCTGACAATGGCCGCCCTGCTGGCCGTGCTACAGCCGATTCGTGCTGAAATTCTGCCACCCGGCAACCGTCCTCTGCCGCCCGGCCACCACGCATTGATCCATGCCAAGGTCGTCATCAAGCCGGGACTCACGATCGATGACGCCACGGTGGTCATTCGGGACGGCCGCATTGAGAGTGTCACCGAAAAGGGCGACACGCCCGACTCTGCCCGCGAATGGGACATGAGCGACCTGACGCTCTACGCCGGCTTCATCGACCCCTACGTCACCGAGGCCAAGCCGGTCTCAACCACGATGACACAGAGCATCACCGGCACCGGGGCGACCGCCGCCGGCAAGCCGGGCTTCCTAGGTGTGCCGGGCAACGAACTCGACCCCGGTACGAGCGGCCCCGGCTCCGGACTGTCCACGATGAAACCGGAGCATGATGTCACCGAGGCGTTCAGCCCGAAGCCGGACACTCACCAGGCACTGCGCGCGCAGGGGTTCACCGCCGGCGTACTCATCCCGGCCAACGGCATCATCCGTGGCCAAAGCGCGCTCATCTCGCTTGGCCAAGGTTCGCCGAACCAACTCGTCATCAAGCCGCAACTTTTTCAGCACATTGTTTTCGACACCAAGGCATCCAAGTCGAACGAGTTTCCCAAGTCGCTCATGGGAGTGATCTCCGCAATTCGTCAGACCCTCTCCGACGCTCAACACTACAACGACACTTGGGAGTACTACCGAGCCAACACCGGCACGTTCAAACGGCCGGCCTACAACCAGTCGCTCGACACACTCCAGGCCGTGCTGAAAAACGGGCAACTGGTCGTCATCGAGCCGGGCAGCGTGCTAATGGTGGACAAGTCAGCACGGCTTGCCGGCGAGTTCGGTATCCAGCCGGTCATCGTCGCGACCGGCCACGAATGGCGACGGCCGGATCTCGTGAAGCCCACTGCCTCTCGTTTCATCGTGCCGATAAATTTCCCCAAGGCACCAAAGATGCCGAGTGACTCCGACTGGGATCGGGTCTCGCTCGACCAACTCCGCGCTTGGGATTGGGCGTCGGAAAACCCCGTTCTACTCCGAAAAAGCGGCCTCGAGATCGCTTTCACCGCGCACGGTCTCAAGGACAAAAAGTCTTTCCGCGAGAACTTGGCCAAGGTCATCGAACGCGGCCTGACCAAGCGCGACGCCCTCGCTGCACTGACCACCACGCCGGCTAAACTCACTGGCGTCGCTGATCAGCTAGGCACGGTCGAAACCGGCAAACTCGCCAACCTTGTCGTGGTCGAGGGCGATTACTTCGACCCCAAGGCCAAGCTCAATGGGGTCTGGATCGAGGGCCGCTGGAACACGCTCGAGCCGGAGAACCTTGCCTGGATCGACAAGAAGAAGGAAGACGAGAAGAAAAAGGAAGACGACACGAAAGGGGATAAATCGGACGAGCGGCTGGCCCGCTCGCCAATCGAGGAGGACACCGTGCTCGAGCCGACTGCGGTACTCGTCCGCAATGCCACCCTCTGGACCAGCAGCAAGCGCGGCGTGCTGAAAAACCACGATCTGCTGATCGCCGATGGCAAAATCAAGAAAATCGGGCGCAACCTTCAGCAACCCGAAAACGCCCACGTGATCGACGCCAAAGGCAAACACGTCACCGCCGGCCTCATCGACGCCCACAACCACAGCATGATTCTCGGCTCGGTCAACGAAGGCACGTTGCCCTCCTCGGCCATGGTTTCCATCGGCGACGTGGTCAACTCCGAGTCGCCACAGATTCATCGTCAACTCGCCGGTGGACTAACGGTGGCCAACCAGTTGCACGGCTCGGCCAACCCGATCGGCGGCCAAAACGCGATCATCAAGCTACGCCTTGGACAGGGGCCGGAGGGGCTCAAGTTCAAGGCCGCCCCGCCCGGCATCAAGTTTGCACTCGGCGAAAACGTCAAGCAGTCCAACTGGGGCAACGACAAAAACACCCGATTCCCGCAAACCCGAATGGGCGTCCCGGCGTTCCACGAAAACCGCTTCACCGCCGCCTGGCAGTACAACCGTGAGTGGCGACGCTTCCGCGAAAAAGGTGGGCCGCCTCCGAGACGCGATCTCGAACTGGAGACGATTGGCCAGATCATCCAGGCCAAGCGCTGGATTCACTGCCACTCGTACCGGCAGGATGAAATCCTCGCATTCATGCGCACGATGGAGAAATTCGGTGTCAGGGTTGGCACACTGCAGCACGTCCTCGAGGGCTACAAGGTGGCCGACGAGATCGCCGCGCACGGCGCCGGCGGCTCCTGCTTCGCGGACTGGTGGGCGTACAAGTACGAGGTCATCGACGCCATTCCGTTCGCCGGCAGCCTGATGCACGAGCGCGGCGTGGTGGTGTCGTTTAACTCCGACTCATCTGACCTCGCGCGGCGCCTCAACCTTGAGGCCGCCAAGGCGGTGAAGTACGGCAACACAAGGGAAACCGAGGCGCTCAACTTCGTCACGATCAACCCGGCGAAGCAACTGCGAGTCGATCACCGCGTCGGCTCGCTGGAGGTCGGCAAGGACGGCGACTTTGTCATTTGGTCCAAGCACCCACTGAGCACCGGCACGGTTTGTCTGGAAACGTGGATCGATGGCAAACGCTACTTTGAGCGGAGCGAAGGCATCGCCCGGGCCGAGGCCCGATCGAAGGAACGCGAAAAACTCCTGGCCAAAGCCAAGAGCAAAACCAAGAAGGACAAGAAAAAAGAGGACGATAAGGACTCAAAGGAAGCCCGGGCCGCTTTTTTCCGGCGCGCGCTCGAGACCGCTCACGGATTAGGGGTCGTCGATTGCCAGGACTGCAAAATCGAGACGGAATAACGCAAGGAGGACACAACCATGAAACGAACAAAGCAATACATCCCGATTTTCGCACTCACGCTCGCCTCGGTGCTTGCCGCTTGGCCATGCGCCTTGGCCAAGCGCACGCTGTTCACCAATGCCGTGGTTCACACCGTCTCCGGGCCGGCGCACTCGCCCGGTTATATGCTCATCGACGGCGACACGATCAAGGCCGTCGGCCCGGCCGAGGAGCAGCCCGATGCAGGGAAGGCGCAGGTTGTCAACCTCAAGGGACAGCACCTGTTCCCCGGCCTCATTGCTCCGACCACTGCGCTTGGCCTGATGGAAATCCCGGCCGTGCGCGCCACGGTCGATACCAGCGAGGTCGGCACCTACACGCCGGAGGTCAAGTCGTGGCTCGCGGTCAATCCTGACTCGGAACTGATCCCGGTCGCCCGCGCCAACGGCATCACCCACTTCGTGCCAACGCCACAGGGCGGCACCATCACGGGACAGTCCGGTCTGATGGCCACGGTCGGCTGGGGCTACGAGAACATGCTCCGCCACTCGCCAGTCGCGCTGCACCTGTTTTGGCCTTCAATGAACATCAACCCCGCCGCGGACGACGCCAAGAAGCAGGCCAAGAACCGCGACAAGCGCCTGAAGGAGATCGACGATTTCTTCGAGGAAGCCCGCGCCTATGCCAGGTCGCAATCGGCTCCCGGGCACGAGGGTGTTCCCGCCTGGGACGCGATGCTGCCGTGGGTGCGCGGCGAAAAGCCGGTGCTCATTCACGCCAATTCGCGTATGCAAATCGAGTCTGCCGTCAAGTGGGCAACCCAGCGCGGGTGGAAGCCGATTATCGCGGGCGCACGCGACGCATGGCAGATCGCTGAACTCCTGGCCAAGCACAATGTGCCGGTGATTTTTGAGCACACGTTCACGCTTCCGACGCGCGACTTCGACCGGTACGACGCCCAATTTCGTGCCGCCGGTGTGCTGCATAAGGCCGGCGTGAAGGTCGTGTTCAGCGAGGGGCTCGCTCGCTTTGCCGCCTCCAACGCCCGCAACCTCCCCTACTCCGCCGCGCAGTCGGCCGCGCATGGCCTACCCCACGCCGAAGCGCTCAAGGGCATCACGCTGCACACGGCGGAAATCCTCGGCGTGGCCAAGCGCCTCGGCTCCATTGAGGCCGGAAAGGAAGCAACCTTTTTCACCGCCAACGGCGACATCCTTGAGGTGCGCACGCAAGTGAAACAGATGTGGGTCGCCGGCAGAAAGGTCAGCCTCGACAACCGACACAATCGCCTCTACAAAAAATACCGCAACCGCCCTAAACCGGAAAAAGGCGATGCAGACAAGCATCCCGTGTCAGCCAAACTGCCGGAACACCTGAACCTGCCCGCCTTCTACAAAAAGAGCGCGAGCGTCAAAGGCTTTCCGATTGTTTCGTCGGACAAGGTTTCCGATTTCGCACTTAAGGAAGCCGCTTATCTCATCGACAAGATGATCGGCCACAGGCAAGATATCATCAACAACATGATCAAGCGTAACTGTCGCTTGGTCGTCATGGCGCACAGTGAATTCACCACGCAGGTGCCGGAGCACAGCAAAATGACACCGGCCAAGTTTTGGGATCGGCGCGCGCGGGGCCTCGGTTCCTCCCGCTCTGACCCGGTCGTCAGTTGCGCCGAGGAAAACCTGCTCTGCTACCCCGGCGATCCGTACAACACGGAGAATATCATGATCCACGAGTTTGCCCACGCCATCCACCTCAACGGCATCTATGATGTGGACACTACGTTCGACAAACGGCTAGCCGAAACCTACAAGGCCGCGATGGCCAAGGGACTGTGGAAGAGTAAATACGCCGCCAACAACAAGGCCGAGTACTGGGCAGAGGGCGTGCAAAGCTGGTTCAACACTAACCGCCCACCGGACCACGACCACAACCACGTCGACACCCGAGAGGAACTCAAAGAGTACGACGCCGGCTTGGCCAAGCTGGTCGGGGAAATTTTCAGCGATGGCAAGTGGCGCTACAAACGTCCCTCCCAACGCAAGTCGCCCGGCCACCTTCAGGGCTTCGATCCGCTAAAAACACCCATCTTCAAGTGGTCAAAGGAACTCAACGATTTCTACCTCAAGCACATTCAGGAGCAGAACAAGAACTAACCACCCGCGCTTGGCCAAGCGCTTTGGTTGACCGACCGGGACTTCGCCGCTACACAACCGGCATGCGTTTTTTATCTGCTCTGCTCGTTACCGTAACTAGTTCGCTGATTGGCCAAACGGCCAAGGCCGAAAAACCCAACATCATCGTCATCATGGCCGACGACCTTGGCTACGGTGACATTGGTTGTTACGGAGCCAAGCCGGAGAACCTAAAGACACCGAACATCGACAAGCTTGCCGCCAACGGCCTGCAATTCACCAACGGCTACTGCTCTGCCTCGACCTGCACGCCGACCCGGTTTTCATTTTTGACCGGAAAGTATGCATTTCGACAAAACAACACCGGCATCGCTCCACCGAACGGACCGGCCATCATCCAACCAGGCATCGAGACGCTTCCGTCGCTGCTCAAGCGCGTCGGTTACACGACCGCCGTCATCGGCAAATGGCACCTTGGCCTAGGTGGACCAAGCGGGCCGGACTGGAACGGCGAATTAAACCCCGGCCCGCGCGAGATCGGCTTTGACTTTAACTACCTCCTGCCCACCACCAACGATCGTGTGCCACAGGTGTATGTAGTGAATCATCGCGTGAAAAATCTCGACCCAAAGGATCCTCTGTGGGTCGGCAGGAAAAAACCCAGCCCCGACCACCCGACGGGTCTGACGCACCGGGACACCCTCAAGATGGACTGGAGCCACGGTCACAATGCCACCATTCACAACGGCATCAGTCGAATCGGCTTTTACACCGGAGGCCACGCGGCGCGGTTCCGCGACGAAGACCTCGCTGACGAGTGGGTGAAGCAATCCAACAAATGGATCGAGACCAACAGGGACAATCCGTTCTTTCTGTTCTTCTCCTCGCACGACCTCCACGTACCACGCATGCCGCACGAGCGATTTCAAGGCACTTCCAGCCTTGGGTTTCGCGGCGATGCCATCGTGCAACTCGACTGGTGCGTCGGCGAACTGGTGAAGACGGTCCACCGCCTAAACCTCTCCAAAAACACATTGATCGTCTTCTGCTCAGACAATGGCCCGGTCGGCGATGACGGCTACAAGGACGGAGCACTGGAGAAGATGGGCAACCACCGGCCGAACGGCCCGTTCAGCGGCGGCAAATACAGTGTGCTCGAGGGTGGCACCCGCACGCCGCTTATCACTTATTGGCCAGGTAAAATTGCGCAGGGCATTACCAGCGAGATGGTCTGCACCATCGACCTCGCCGCCAGTTTTGCCGGGCTCACTGGGGTCAAGCTGCCGGAGGATGCCTGCCCCGACAGTTTCGATGTCATGGACGCATTGCTTGGCAAAAAAGACGCCAGAGGGCGCAGGCATCTCGTCCAGCAGGACAACGGCAAAGGCGGCAACTACGGTTTCCGCGCTGGCAAATGGAAACTCCAACGCCATGATTCCAAGCGCAAACGGAATGCTGTCGTTGCCAGCAAACTCGCAAACACCCCCACTCCAAGATTTGCACTTTTCGACCTCAGCAAGGACAAACAGGAAGAAAATGACATCGCTGACCAGCACCCCAAAGTGTTGGATCGAATGATGCAGCGATTGCAGAAAATCATCGACGCAGGTCGCAGTCGGCCGATTAATTAATCTTTTCTTGCGCCAGCGGATGACCTTACAGGGATCATAATCCTTATCAGCGCCACTTCACTTAACACTTGGGCACAAAACTAGACTTAAAGCACTAGGTTATTGAAAATACAGTGAAAACCAACATGATACCATGGGCCATTGTTGCCTGCTTGAGCTTTCTCTGCCTGAAAGCTTCGACTGCCAACAGTGAGGATAACATCATTGACAAAGCCAAGAAGAAATTCATACAAGGAAATCTCATTGTAGAAAAACAAAACAAACATCTCACCTACTTGCTCCCAGCAATGGCATCTCCAGAAAACCGGATATGGTGGCACAGGATTCGACCAGCCAACAAAAAAATATCGGCTTCTCTCTCAGAAGACAGAAAGTATTTGTTAATACACCTCAATGAGGAATTAACAGACACGGTTGAACTCGAAATCCAATCTCAACTCGTGCCAAAATCCGATTTGACGTTGAAAATGAATCAGATTCAACTCATCGGAACACACAATAGTTATCACATTGCGCCAGAACCCGGGGTTATGAAAATAATTAAAACCGTCATGCCCGGCGAGGCGGCAAATATTTCATATACCCATCGCCAACTGTCTGAGCAATTGAATTTTCTCGGCATGCGAAAACTTGAACTGGATGTGTTTCACGACACCAAGGGGGGTACTTTTGCCGCTCCGCTTGGAGCAACAATGGCAGGCCTGAAGAATTGGAAGTCATTCCATCCTGAATTTGACACTGAATCCATGATGTCGCCAGGAATGAAAATAATCCACTTTCCGAATTTTGATTTCAGATCGAATACGCCAACCTTGAAGACCGCATTAAGCGAACTAAGCAAATGGTCCGGAGAGAATAATCTTCACCTGCCAATCATGATTCTGATTGAAACAAAAAAAACTGTTGCAGCCAGAAAAGAGAACAAATCAAGCATCTTTGAAATGGTCGATTTCAGACAACTTGAGAAGGAAATAGCTGAAGTACTAAAGCCCGAGCAAATCATTACCCCAAACAAGGTTCAGGGTGGACACAAAACATTAAACCAAGCGATTCGCAAAGGGGCCTGGCCATTCCTTGGGGAATGTCGTGGTAAATTTATCCTAGCTTTAGACAACCAAGGAACGGAAAGAATAAACTACCTCAAACTTCACCCAGGACTACAGGGAGCACTTTTGTTTGTAAGCTCACCTCCCGGTCAACCGGAATCTGCCTTTCTAAAAATCAATGATCCGAAAGCAAACCATTCAGAGATTCAAAAGCGGATTAAGGAGGGTTACCTAATCAGGACTCGGGCCGATTCAGATCTGACAGAGGGACGTACAAACGATTATCGACAAATGAATTTAGCTTTTTCAAGCGGAGCACAATACATCAGCACTGATTTCCCGGAAAAAACGGCGGGCTACTCGGATTACACCGTTCAATGGCCGAACGGGAAAGTCGGCAGGCTTAACCCATTGTTCAAGCTTGAGCAGCATCAAGCCACCATGGAACCTGAAAAAATGAGTTCTCAAATTATATCAAGACGATTTTCCCTGAAAGTGCCCACTGAAGCGCTGAATCAATAACCCTAACCTTGATTCTATTGAGATTCCCTCATGTAGGCAACTAGCACAATAATCCCACCCACGATGAGTATTGAAATTCCGGCCAAGGCAATCCAGCCTGACATCGGAAATCCAGGCGCCAAAGGCTTGTCCGTTTCGAACACTTGTCCGGGCGGCATTGCGCTTTGTTCCGGTGGATTGCTCGCGGCCAAGTTCCCGGTGCGATAGCCGGTGAGCAGTTCGTCCAATGTATCACCAACAATTTTCGAGCGGTTGACCCCCTGCCCCGGGCCGCCCTTGGCCAGGATTTGGCTCATCTCGATCCGAATCTCCGGGCTTTCTGGATTGAAGCCAAGCTGTTTGGCAATTTCCTGCTTCCTGTTGCGATCCCATTTCAGCGGCACCATCAGCCCCTGCATCCATTTGCGGTCGAGACCGCATTCACAATTGAGTCCGATGGTTGTCAGGATGGCGCTGACGCTTGACTGGCTCAACTGCTCGCCACTGAGCACTGGCCCGATCATCCGGCCGCGCCCGTAAAGAATCACAACCTGTGGTGTCTCCAAGACTTTCCGGATGCCAAGGCTCCAAAGAAATGCCTGCTCGCTTCCGAAGTCGCCCAGCGAAATGACTTCGACCACGGGCGGTTGCTGGATTTCCTTTTCCAAGCCGGGTAGCTTGGCGGTGATTTCGGAGACGGCCGCATCGGCCATCGAGCGGACGCGCCGGTTCTCCGCGTCATCACGGCCCTCGACAAGCAGGACGACGCCGTAACGGTCGAACACCCGCTCGAGGATGGCGTTACGCCGGGGTGAATCCAGCACCGGCTCGAGGGCGTCCCACGCCGTTTGCAGGATTGGCGCACCAGCCTTGGCCAACGGCACCGGCAGGGTTGTTTTTTGGTCAGGCGAAACGAGCACCGCAGCCGGCGTCTCACCGGTGAAGCCGTCCGGCAGGAATGCCCCGGCCTCGGTTTGACGCGCTTGACCAAGCGGCAGCAGTTGCGACTTCACGTTCGAGTCGTAAAACGTGGCAATGGCGATCGACTGCAGCGACTCCCGCTCGGCGGCCGGCATGGCGTCGTCGACGAACAGGTAAAGCCGGTACGGCTCTGAACCCAGATCCACGAAGCCGACGTCGCGCACGTTGAACCGGCAGCCGAGCACCCCGAGCGGCGCAAGGCAGGCCGCCAAAATTACCAGTCGGTTCAAGCAGAGACTCACCGGCAACTATTTCGCAGCCCGAAGCACCTCCCGGTTTACCTCGAGTGTGTGAATGACCGTCGGCGCCACCTTGGCATTTTTTGCGTTTACCGGAACCAGCTCAACGGTAAGGTTTTCCACGACCTCAACGCCCTCGAATTCGCGCAGCACCACCTGGCCAAGCGCCCCGGCAGCCTGGGCAACATCGAGTGATTTCAGGACTGTCTTGCCCTGCAGCTTCACGTCGAACACGCGGCTGCCTTCCGTGTCGCCGGGCAGCTTGGTGAAACCTAGCCGCACGGTGTACCGGCCGGTCTGCTCCTTTTCCAGCAGCGGCACGGCAAGCCGAGTCACCCCCTTGAGGGCGGATGTGTAGAGCCATGGCTTGTCGGTGCCGGCGATGGTTTTGCCCACCCAATCACTCTGCACGACTTCCGGTTTGCCCTTCTCGTCGAGTTTGAACTTGATGCCGTAATTGACAAAGGCATTCCTCCCCTCTTTCGTGTTCGGACGCGGATAGGAGAACCATACGGTACCATCCTTCGCGCGCATATCGCCGGGGGCACCGAAGTTGATCGCCAAATGCTTCACCGGCTTGATCGCCGCCTGACTGATGAAGACTGCCCACTCGGCATGCCCTTTCTGCGGCTTGTTCTTGAGAACCACCGTCGTACGGAGAGAGTAGTTGCAGGTGCAACCGGCGCTGGCCTCCTGCATGCTCAGCAGGCCGTTCGCGGGAATCATGCTGTTCCAGCAACCGGGCCTCGTTCCGCCGAACAACTGCAGGCCGCTGTCCTGCTCGGTGTTCACAATCGCGCCGCTGTACGAACGGAAGAACAGATTGTTTGGTGTGGCGGTCACGATGCCGCAACTGTGCCCGGGCCGGACGAATTCCCAGTCCACGGTCTCACCGGTGATGGGGTGCGTGCGTTTCTGGATTTCGCCGGTGGCCAGGTCGCAGCGGCGGGGCTCGATGTAAATCGTATCGCCGACGATTGTTGGCCTGCGACGATAGTTGAGCGGTTTACTCCACAGCAGACTGCCACTCTCACCCTGCAGCACGGTGATCCTGCGCCATGTCAGTTCCCCCTTGTTGAACGGCCCCTCGTCGTGGTTGCTGTAATGCCCGAAGAACAGCAGCTTGCCGCCCTGGTACGCGAGACCGAGCTTGGTGCCACCGCTGCCACTCAGGTCGAACGGGCGGTTCCAAAACTCCTCGCCCGTCTTTGCATTCAGACAAACCACACGACGGACATCGCGGTCCTTCTCGGCGAGTTGCTGCTCGCCCTCCGGGATGTAGCTGCCGCCCTCGATGCCGGCGCGAACCGTCTCACGCGCCTGTTGGCGTTCCGATTCGCCGAGGTCGTCCTGCAGGAAAAAGACACGGTCACCGCCGATCACCAGCGAGATGTTGGGGATCGATTTACCGACATGCTCCCAAAGCAGTTTGCCGGTGGAAATGTTGTATGCGAACACCTTCTCGCTGAGCATGATGGTTTTCGCAACCGCTGACGGCTTGAAGTCAGGCCCCCAGCCCGGAAAGGTGTTGATCGGATACCAGTGCAGGCCGGCGCGCTTGAAGTACACGTATGCCCGGTCATCCGGCCGCGGATAGCTGGCCTTGATGGTTTTGAACCTGGCGAGCGCCTCCTTGGGGGCGTCGGCCTCGGCGACCCATTCTCCGTTCTTCACGAGCGTGTTCCAAAGGTAGCCGTACTCGTTGGCCAACGGCACCGCGCCCGTGCCGAAAAGCGTGTCGCCATCGACGGAAATGTTTCCCCATCGCAGCGCCTTGGCGCCGGGTGCCCGGGGGACACGAAATTCACGCCGTGTGCGCCCGGTCTGCGCGTCGAGTTGCAACACTCGGTCATGAGCCGCGACAAACAACGAGTCCTCGTCTGCAGTGATGTTTGAACTGTCTACATCGACCCGCACCCGCACCGCACCTGGGATTTTGCGCTGCCAGAGGAAGGTGCCGTTGTAGGCGTCGTACGCCATGACCACCTCCATCCCCTGCACAAACAACCGGCCGTTGACGGCCAGAGGACTCACTGAACGGGCGTGCCGGTCGACTATGTGCTGCGATCCCGGTTCACCAAACCAGAGCACCCCGAGCGGGCCCTTCACAAGCCGGTCCGGCGTAGACGAGGTCTTGGAGCTGTTACCATACAGCCCGGTCCAGCTTCCGGCACCATCGAGCTTGCCGCGTGTGAATTTCAGCCAGCCATTGGCGTGGCGGATCTCGTGGGCCGCCTTCGCGTTAGACTTCAATCCCTCGATCACCCGGGCCGATCTGCCCTCCGGCCAGGCGGCGGTCGACCCCAGCAGCAACACACCGCCGGAGGGCCGCAACACACGGGCCAACTCATCCACCGGCAGATGCACATCGTCCCCCAACCAAACGCGCTCAGAGACAATGAGGTTGGCGAAATAATCCGGCAACTCGGCGTAATCCCAGTCCGCGGCGATGACCCGGTTGCCGTACAGCACCGATGAATACAGACCCTGCCGAATGGCCTTGAGCCGCTCCGGATCGTGCTCGATCACGACGATGTTCATCTCTGTCTCCCGAGCCAGGGCCTTGGCCAGGCGGCCATCCCGAGCTCCCGCCACGAGACACCAGCCTTTGGCTAAACCGGAGCGACGGCGAATCTCCCCGGCGATTCCGTGCTCCGCTTGGCCAAGCGCAATCGGCTTGGCCGATTCCGTGCGCCTCGGCATCGGTGTCGGCGGATCCTGCGTGCCCAAGCAATGAATCTCCCCCAAGTCGGAGCTGACAAACAACCGCTCATCCGCCACCGCAAGGCTCATCGCCGCACCCTTGATCCCGTGAATCGCAATCAATCTGCCTGTCTCCGCGTTCAGCGACACGACGTACCCGTCGCCGCCGGCGAAGAGGGTTTGCCCAGCCAGGGCCATCTGCCCGAGTTCCCCGGATACTGCCAATGGCCCCAACTGCTCCCGGGACGTAAACCACTTCACCCGGGCTGCGTTCAACGCCTCCTTTTCCTTGGCGATGGCGGTCAAGCGGCCGGTCGCCTGGTTGAGTTCCGCTGTAACCTTGGTTAGGTCGCCGGCATTGCCGTTCTTGGCGGCGGCCTTGTGCCTCTCGCGAATCTCGGCTATCGACTTGACCAGATTGGTCTCCTCCTTGTTCAGCTTAGGCACATCGGCGGCGGCCTTTGCGTTGGCTGCGCGGTCGATGGCGTAGAGCCCCTTCTGCGTGGCCAGGTAGGCGACCTTTTCGGTGATCACCATGTCGATGGAAGGAAAACTGGCAAACTGGTCGCCGCGGTTCGCACCGGACGTTGCGTCAAACATGATCTTTGTATCGGCGCCCTGATTGTCGTTGCCGGCGAATAGCTCGTTGCCGGACACCTGAACCCAAGCCCCACCCACCTTGCCGCCGGCGTTGAGGAACTTTTTAAATTTACCCGTACGCTTGTCGAACGCCGCCGGCATGCCGCGCCCGGTCGGTACGTAAAGGTTCTCGCTCGACGCCACGAGATAGCCCTGCGGCGCCATACCCCCGTATTGGTGCCCCCACGCCTGGTCACCCGCGGTGTCGTTGAGCCAGATTTCCCTCCCGGTTTGGGCCTCCACAGCCGCCACGTAGATCCCCTCATACGGGAATACCCCAGCGACTAGATACAGGGTTCCTCCCTCCAGCAGCAGCCCGGTGCGAACCGGCCAGAGCGAGATCATCCGGCTGTTCCCAATCACCCGTTCGCCGCTTGGGCTAGGGCGATACTTCCAGACGAGAGAACCGTCCGCTGCGTTGAGGCAGTAAGCATTCCCGTCGTCGGACCCGAAAAACAGTCGCCCCCCCTGCAACACCGGCGCAAACCGGATCGAGCCGTTCGCCGCGAATCGCCACCGCTCCTCCGCCGTCCGGGTGTCCAGCGCGTAAACATGATTGTCCACGTTGTTGCCGAAAAACAGCGTGCGCCCGGCGACCACCACGTGATAGGCGCGGTCTGTGTGCATGCGCGGCGTCTCCTCGCCTGGCATCGGCCAGGCGCTCTTCGGCTGATGCCGCGACTCGAACACCCACTGCGGATTCAACTGCCCCGACATCGCCTCCGGGCTCACCGCCGAGCGGTTGCCGTCATGCCGGTATGCCGGCCAGTCGACCGCAAACAGGCATTGGGCAAACAAGACAACGGCTAACAACACCATCCAGCGGAAGAATTTCACGTGGGGAAACCTGAAGTCTCGTCGTTGAAAAAACAAGGGGAATCCAATCTTCGGCATCCACGACTGGGCTTGCACCTTCCGTTCCGACCATCCACGCTTGCCTAAGCGGCTCATGTTATGATGAAGCGACTCCTTCCCCTTTTGGCTTTCGGTTTACAGGCCTCACTTGCCCAAGCGGCTGAGTTGAAAACACCCGGCGACCGGATGTTCGCCGACTATTTCAGGATCGAAACCAAGCGCTTGGCCGACGATTGCCTCGCCGAGATCCATTCACTCGACGATTGGAACGCCAAAAAGAAAGTTTACCGCAAGCAACTCCACGAGATGCTCGGGCTCGATCCTCAACCGGAGCGCACGCCATTAAAGGCCACCGTTACCGGCACGGTGAAACACGACGGGTTTGAGGTGCGAAACCTGCACTACCAATCCAGCCCCGGCCTGTACGTCACCGGGAACCTTTACGTTCCGCACAATCTCACCGGGTCGGCTCCGACGATCCTTTACGTTTGCGGCCACGGCCGCGTGAGGCTTGACGGCATCGACTACGGCAACAAGACGCACTACCAGCATCACGGCGCCTGGTTTGCCCGAAACGGCTACGTCTGCCTTACCATCGACACCATCCAGCTTGGCGAACTCCCTGGTATCCACCACGGCACCTACCGGCAAGGCATGTGGTGGTGGAACTCGCGCGGCTACACGCCCGCTGGCGTTGAGGCGTGGAACTGCATCCGGGCGCTTGACTATCTCGAGTCGCTCGACTTCGTGGACAAGAAGCGCCTCGGCGTAACCGGGCGCAGCGGCGGCGGCGCGTACAGTTGGTGGATCGCCGCGCTCGACGAGCGCATCAAGGTGGCCGCCCCGGTCGCCGGGATCACTGACTTGCAAAACCACGTCGTAGACGGTGTGGTCGAGGGACACTGCGACTGCATGTACCCCGTCAACACCTACGGCTGGGACTTTGCCCAGGTCGCCGCCCTTGTCGCGCCGCGCCCGCTGCTCATCCTCAACACCGACGACGACGGCATCTTTCCACTCGACGGCGTCAACCGGCTGTTCACAAAAGTTCGCCGGATCTACGAGTTGCACGGCAAAAAAAGCCACCTTGGCCTCGTCATCACCCCCGGCGGCCACGGCGACTCGCAGGAATTGCGCGTGCCGGCATTCAACTGGTTCAACAAGCACCTGAAGGGCAAAAGCGTGTTGATCGACAAACCGGCAACCAAGCTGTTCACCCCGCAGCAACTCAAGGTGTTCGACCCACTGCCGACCGACGAGCGGACCACGACCATTCACGACACCTTCCCACAGATTGCCGGTGACGACACCAAAGCCAAGCGCCCGGAAATCATAAAAAACCTGCGCGAGAAAACATTTGGCGGCTGGCCCAGGCGCGGCGGCAAATTGCGTCTTATGAAAGTGTCGAACACCGAGCGCGACGGCGTGCGCCTGGCCGCCTATGACTTTGGCAGCCAAGCAGGAATCAGGCTGCGAATGCACATTGCCTACAAGACAGGCTTGGCCAAGGGCGCACCCGTGCACCTCCAAGTGCTCAACGAGAACCAAGCTGACGATATCACCGGACAACTGCAATTCGTTGCCGAGCATCCGGGAGTGTACGTCGCCTTTGCACCGCGCGGCATCGGTTCGACCAGGTTGACGCAAAACGAAAAACATCTCACGCAGACCCGCCGCCGATTCATGCTGCTTGGCCAAACGCTCGCCGGGCAACAGGTATGGGATGTGCGCCGCTGCATTCGCGCCCTTCGTACACTCGAACGCTGCGCCGCTGCTCCCCTGGAATTGTGGGGCACCCGCGGCTCCGCCAGCCTCGTCACCCTCGCGTCACTCTTTGAGAAAGACATCAGCAAGCTCAATCTAAGTGACTATCCGGCGACGGACCAGGAACAACCGGACTTTTTGAACATATCCCGCTTCATCACACCGACGCAGTTACTCGACTTGGCCAAGCGCAAAACCCAGGTGGTAATCCTTGGGAAAGAAAAAAGTTAGCTATGAATCACAAAGTCGTTTTATTTCTTGTCGCCTTGGCGCTTGGCCGAGCGCTTGGTCAAGCAACCGAGTTCCCAGGCAAAAAGTCCACGTGGCAGGATTACGCCCGTTATGACTTCAAAATCGGCGATGCTGACTGCCGCGTCGTCAAGCCCCGCAAAACAGCCAAGGGCAAACCCTGGATTTGGCGTGCACGCTTTTGGGGGCATGAACCTCAAACCGATCTGGCGCTGCTGTCCAAAGGTTGGCATGTCGTCTACTGCGAAGTCGGCGGCTTATTTGGCAGCCCAAAGGCCATAAAACGCTGGGATCGCTTTTACGAATTCTTGATCACTCAACATGGATTCTCAAAGAAAGCTGCTCTCGAGGGAATGAGCCGCGGTGGACTGATTATTTACAACTGGGCAGCGAGCAATCCTGACAAAGTCGCTGCCCTTTACGGAGACGCGCCGGTGTGCGATTTCAAAAGCTGGCCCGCTGGCAAGGGTGGAGGCAAAGGCAGCGCCGGCACGTGGAAACAATGTCTCGCCGCCTACAACTTCACCGAGACCGACGCGCTGGCGTACAAAGGCAATCCTATCGACCAGCTCCCCCCCTTGGCCAAAGCCGGCGTCCCGATTCTCCACGTCGTCGGAGATGCTGACGAAGTCGTGCCAATTGCAGAGAACAGCGACATCATCGAAAAACGCTACAAGACGCTCGGCGGCAAGATAGACGTTATCCATAAACCCGGAGTAGGACATCACCCCCACAGCCTAAAAGACCCAAAAACTATTGTGGATTTTTTCCTGAAGCACACTTCCCGCTAACTGCCATGCCGAGCCACCACGACGTCATCGTTGTCGGTGTGGGGTCGATGGGAGCGGCGACCTGTTATCATCTGGCCAAACGCGGCGCGAGGGTGCTCGGCATCGACAGCCAGTCGGTGCCCAACACAAACTCATCCCACCACGGGGAGACTCGAGTCATCCGACTAACCTACCAGGAGCATCCCGATTATGTGCCGCTGCTGCGCGATGCGTACCAACTCTGGGAGGAAATTGAACAGGAAACCAACACCCAACTGCTCCACAAAACCGGCGTGCTTTACATGGGTTTCCCCAACGGCGAAGCCATCAGCGGCGTCCGCCTGGCCTCCGAAACTCACAACCTCCCCTACTCCACACTGACGCATGCGGAACTGGTGGAGCAGTTCCCGCAGTTCAACCTGCCGGAAGGCATGGTCGGCGCGCTTGAACCGGAAGGCGGCTATCTTCTCTCCGAGTTGGCCATCGAGACTTACGCACAGGCCGCACAACGACTCGGTGCTGAACTGCTGACCAACGAGCCTGTCATCGACTGGACAAGCGATGGCAGCGGTGTAACCGTGCGCACTCCCGGCGGCATGCACACCGCGGCCAAGCTGATTCTCTGCGCCGGGGCATGGGCCGGCGGCTTATTGCGTCTGCAGGATCTGCAACTCACCATCACGCGACAAGTGCTTGGCTGGGTGCAACCCAAGCGATTGGAGTTGTTTCAGCCCAGTGCCTTTCCCGTGTGGAACATCGACCCCAACGGCGATGGTGATCTCACCGGAATCTACTACGGCTTCCCCATGAGCGGCGACGGGCTCAAGCTGGCCAGGCACCACCCCGGCCAAGCGATGGCTCCCGACGCAATCACCGACGAAATATTCCCGCCAGACGAGGAGGAAATCCTGCTGCCGCTTCGGCGCTACATACCGGACGCGCTTGGTCCGGTACAATCGGTCAAGGTATGCAAATACACCAACTCGGCAGACGGGCATTTCATCGTCGACCGCCATCCGGAAAGCGACCGGGTACACTTCGCCTGTGGCTTCAGCGGGCACGGCTTCAAGTTCGCCAGCGTGATGGGGAGTGTGCTCAGCGAACTGGCGCTTGATGGCAAGACACAGCGCCCCACCGGCTTCCTTGGCCTCTTTCGCTTTGCTGATTGATGGTGCTAGAGCATTGCCAAGCACTTGACCAAGCGGCACGATTCGCCGCCATGAAGCGATTGCTGCTCATTCTCGTTTTCACAACCATTGGCCAGGCGCTCATACTGGCCAAATCTTACAACGTTCTGGTCATCCAGACCGACGAGCACCACTTCAAGACGCTCGGCTGTTACGGCGGCAAAATCGTCAGTACACCCAACATCGACTGGATCGCAAAAAAAGGCGCGCTTGCCACGAGTTTTTATGCCACCACGCCGGTTTGCTCGCCTTCACGCGGCTCGCTGATCAGCGGGCTCTACCCTCAACACACACCGGTCACGAACAACAACATCCCGCTTGGCGATCACGTCGTGACCTTCGCCGAGGTACTGCGCCGGAAGGGCTACAAGACCGGCTACGCCGGCAAATGGCACCTCGACGGCTTTGGTAAACCGCAGTGGGCGCCCGAACGGAAGTTCGGCTTCGACGACAACCGCTACATGTTCAACCGTGGCCACTGGAAGAAATTTGAGATCACCGGGGATGGTCCGCACGTCGCGGCCATCAAGCAGGGCAAGCCGTCTTACGGCGTCGAAAACGCCAACAACAAATCATTCTCCACCGACTGGCTGGCCGACCGCACAATCGACTTCATCAACGCCAACAAGGTCAAACCGTTCTGCTACATGGTCAGTTTCCCCGATCCGCACGGTCCGAATACCGTTCGCAAGCCGTACGACACGATGTTCAAAAAAGTGAACGTGCCCGTCCCGGTTTCAGTCAACAAGTCGCTCTCACAAACCCCACGCTGGGGAGCGGCAAGCCCGAAGATCACCGCCGACACCGTACGCCTGTTGATGCCGAAGTATTACGGGATGATCAAATGTCTGGACGACAACATCGGCCGAATCCTCGACACGCTGCGGAAAAACGGGCAGATCGAGCGCACGATCATCGTCTTCACATCCGATCACGGCGACCTCTGTGGCGAACACGGCCGCCTTAACAAAGGCGTTCCCTACGAAGGCTCGGCTCGCATCCCGTTTCTGTTTTACTACCCCGGCAAGATCCCGGCCGGCACCGTCGTCAACCAGGCACTGAGTTGCGTGGACTTCGTGCCGACGCTCTTCGCGCTCACCGGCGACAAACTGCCCAAGGGCGTCGAAGGGCGCGATGCTTCCACCCTCTTTCAAGGCAATAAAGACCAATGGGAGGACATTGCATTCATTCGCTCGACCTCCACCGGCAAACCCTGGCTCGCCGCCGTCACCGACCGCCACAAACTCATTTACTCTGGACTGGGCGATCCCTGGTTATACGACCTGCAAAACGACCCCAATGAATTGCAGAACGCCATCA
The DNA here is from genome assembly GCA_913030945.1 of uncultured Verrucomicrobiota bacterium. Classification (GTDB taxonomy): domain Bacteria; phylum Verrucomicrobiota; class Verrucomicrobiia; order Limisphaerales; family UBA1096; genus UBA1096. Next base: position 6,335 of record CAJWEP010000019.1, on the reverse strand, counting down.
ACAATCCCAAGTCCAAAAAGATCGTCCAGCAACTCACCTCGAAGTTAGCCACCTACGCCAAACGTCACGACGACCCCTACGCCGACAACGAACAAATCAAAGCCGATATGACCCAAGCGCTTGGACAAGCGGAATGATGTATGGATTTAAACCGAATCCCAATAGTGCAGAGCCTTGACCAAACCGCTTACGAGTCGACTCCAGATTAGTGGCGATCAGATCCAACGGGCGCGAGGCCTGCGCCAACAAACTCGAAAGCATAAAAAAAAGAGCAGCTTTCCCGCGCCTAGCGCCCCGATGGATAAACAGGGTGGTAACAACGCTTCACTCCGGCAGCGTTTCGGGCCAGGATTTCACGCCGATAACAGGCAGGGCAAATTTGAACGCCTCCTGCCATTCGGACGTGTCAGCCCGGCGGAACACCTCGTAGATGGACCGCTCTCCCCCATCGAGACTGCTCCGCAGGCCAAGTCGCAGACCACCTTCCCCCGGATGGTCAACATGACGGTGCAGGATGAAGGCATCGATTCCATCGATGCGCTGCACGCGATAGTAAGCGTAGGCATAAGCGGCCGCTTGATCGCGTTCGCCGGCGTCACCGTCGACCGAATGGAAGCCCTGCTCTGAGAGGATGATTCGCCGTTGTTTGCCGTTGTAGAGAAACTGCTCCTGCCGAAGATAGGCCGGCAGCAACTCGATGTTTTTGAAGGTAATTTTTTCGGTGTCGAATGATGAAGTAGCTGATGTATCCTCCCATGTTCTCGGGTCGAAAAGATTTTCTGGATAGGGATGAAAAGCAACGTGCCAGTCGAAATTACCACCAACCTTTACAATTGCATTGAGTGTATCAATGAAATTTTTTCCCGACATGCTGTGCAGTGGGTTTTCACTCACTCGTGCCGACCAATGATGGTCGAGCGAGATGTACAACTGTATTCCAGGGTGAACACCATGCGCGGCCAGATGAGCCACTCTCAGTGCCTTGTGGTAGTCTTCGACAACTTGCTGCCTAGGCATTTCTCCCAGATTGTACCAATACCAGTGCGACTGCAGTTCGTTGCCGATGATAAAGCGCTTGGCCAAGCCGTTTTTCCTTTCCGGATTGGAATAACGATCCGCAAGAAACTCAATGGCCGCGCGGTAAGTCCGCACCCCCTCCACAGTGGACAAGTTGAATGCCGCAACATGGAATGGCGACTTGGCCAAGTCGGTATCGGGATGAATTAACGGGCTCCCGTTACGCGAACGCGGTACCCGATTGTAGATGACCAACGAACTCTCGATTCCTGCATCGGTGAACCGTTTGAGTCGCGAGTCCAAGCGGGAGACATATCCGGCGCGAAACCAAACAGTCTTGCCGTCCACCTGCCGGGAGTACCGACCGGAGTCAGCACCCCAGTCCACCAATTGATCGACGGTGACGTTTATGCCGGCCTGTTTGACACCAAGCTGCAACGCATCGTCGATGTCCACGATGCATTGCAATCCCTTGATGCCATTGGAATTCGGGAACGAAAAAGTGCGTTTGGCCGTCGACTCGATATTTCCAACCCAACGCGCTTGACCAAACGGCGTGCCACTTGTCCCATCTACAAGTTGATAACGCGCAAATGCATTGTCAACCTTTCCATCGAACCGGTTTAGCTTGGCTAACGAAAGACCGCTGGAACGATGCCACTCCGGGTCAACACGCCTCCCTCCGGACGCTTTCTCATGCGGCCTTAATTGCAGAAGCCCACAGTCGTGCCCGTCAGGCAACTTCGCCTCAAGATGCAACTCTCCCCCCTTCAACCGCACCCGAACAACTCCAGACGAACCCGAATCCGCACCGAAGCTGACCCCCGCAAACATCACTCCGGCCAGCAATAGTGACGATACTGTTTTAAGGATGGTCATTTTCAGAACTCCAAAAATACGGATGGACTGTCTGGTTTATTCACCAAGAAAGGTCTCGGGTGGCAGGAACCAAGGCGGCGGGGCCGGCGGCGGGTCGGTACGCTGCCGGGTTGTGCCCTTGGCCAAGTCGACTGCCGGAATCGAGTCGATTCGCCGGATGACACCTTGAAACAAATCGGCGACCTTGGGCAGATCCTCCTCCCGCACCATGTCGATTGTGTCGTGCGGATCGAACAGATAGAGCGGCCCGCTGATATGGCAAACCGACGGGATGCCGGCCGTGAAAAACGGGGCACTGTCGCACGGCGGTTCTGAACCAAACAGGTAGGCATCCACCGCCAGCGTGCGGCTCAGATCGACGCGTTGCACCTCCTCCTCGACGACTCGGAGCAACTCCGGAGTCTTGTCCATGAACAAGGCGCGGGTTTCCGCCTGGCCGGTCTTTACGTAGCCTCCGTTGGCATCGCCCTGCGCCTCCTCGGCGATGTGCTCGACACCGATGGCAGCGACGATTTTTTCGAGTAAACCGCCGCGGTGCTTCGCGACGAACTCCCGGCAGCCGATGCCGCCGTGGAAATGCCCGCTCGCCGCCAGGAAAACCAGGCCGCGCTCGAGCGGCTCATCCGACTGCGCAAACACCTCCGCCAAGGCCAGCAGCACCGAGAGGCCCGAGGCGTCCTCCACCGCGGAGGCGAACGGGGCGTCGTGGTGGCAGGTCAGCAGAATGAACTCATCGGTGCGGCCCGGGAGAACACCAACAACGTTGTGGGAATCGACGAGGCGCCCCTCCCCGGTGCTGGTGAAATGGAACGGCTTGCCGCCAACCGCGGCCGAACGCACAGCTTCGACGTGTTCGCGGCCCACCCAGGCGGCGGGTGTCTTTTTGAGGAAACCGTCGTACGGGACGTACAGTTCGCAGCCGTCGACCGGCATTTCGCCCAACAGTCCGATAAAACCGCTCGCGCTGCGCTTCCACGATTCGTAGTAGGCTCGAAAGTTGGGGATCAGCCAGTTGGCGCAGTGCAGTGGCCCGTCCGGGATCGTACCGCCGGGATCATGAATGAAGTGCGCCCCGCCCTTGAGGTGAGACGCGTTGAGTTCGCCGAACTGCATGTCCGCCACCACGATTTTGCCAGAGACATCGACCTCATCGAACACCTCGACCCCACCGACCCCAACGTAAACCGCCCCGGCCTGTGCGCCGTCACCCGCCGTCCAACCGGTGTACGGCACGGCAAAGCAGGGAATATCCGTCGCCGCATCGCCGACAGAGAGCCGACTCTTCACGGACTGCCAGTAGTTGACCGGGACCGACTCGAAACGAGTGTCACTCAGGCCCAGCTCGTTGAAGCGGTCGAGCAGGTGCTGCTCTGTTCTCAGACCCTCATCATAGCCGGGGCGGCGGATACCAAACGAAACAATACGCTCAATCTCGGCGAGCATGTTGACCGCCGAGAAAATCATTTCTTTTGGGCGCGCTGCAGGTCGCGCAGTTCCTTGAAGCCGATTCGGATGACGCCCATCTCCTTGATGAGCTCCCGCATGTCGGCATCGTTGGTGAAGGTCTCGTACTCCTTGGAGCGAATTTCCCAAGTGGCTGTGATCCTTCGCAACTCATCGGTCGGTTTTCCGGCGTGAATAAATAATTCGGTGACACCCGGTTTGAGATTCCGGACGATGCTAAGCCAAAATTGTTTTACACCCTTCTTTTCGTCTTTCAACTCCTCGTAAACGAAGTAGTCGGGAAAGACGATGCCCTTGTCGGCGAAACGTTTACGCAAGCCGGGGAAGCCAAACGCCTTCGCCGTGGCCTGCGAAGGCATGCGCAATGGTAAGTTGAACTCGACGGCGAGCTGCAGGTAAGCCTGAAGGTAACGCGGTTCAGACTGCAGTGTGCCCATGTGGGAGTCGAGATGCGACACGTCCACCCCGGCGTCGAGTGCCTTTTGGATTTGGGCGCGCCCTTCGATCAGTGCCTGCTCCGGTGTGCCGTGAAGGTACACCTCCAACACGCTTGGCCAAAGGTAACCATGCGAATCGACCAAGCCCGGAACCGTGTCGCGAGATGCGACCGGCCCCCACCGATACCTCTTCCATTCAGACGTATGACAAAGGTGAACGCCGAAATCCTTATCCGGGTTGGCTTTGGCATAGTGGGCGATCTCGAGGAACCAAGGGCAAGGCACCATGATCGTGGACGAAGTCATGAGGCCGCGCTCGATCGAGTCGATGGTGGCGACGTTGGCGGCGTGGCACATGCCGGCATCGTCGCCGTTTATGATCAACAATTTATCTGTTGCCTTGTAGCCAAGCCGCTCGACGAGCGTCGTGCTGTCGGCCTTGGCCAAGCGGGCGGCAAACGAATAAAGAAGCAGAGCTACCAAGGCTGTTTTTACGGATAAGTTCATGGGCCGCATCTTTCATGATGACTTGGCCCCGGGCAAGTTCAAACAGCCAAGCGCCTGCAGGCGTTGAATTTAGATTGACGAGCGGCCACAACGAAAGGTAAGAGTGGTGCCGATGAACAAACCTGCAGAACTCCCCTCAAGCAACCGACGCGATTTTATCAAGACCACAGGCTCCGTAACGGCAGCATCCGTGCTGGCCGGTGTCGCAATCCCGCGCGTCCACTCCGCTGTTGATGACACCACGCAAATTGCCCTCGTCGGCGCAGGCGGCCGAGGCACCGGTGCATCCGATAACGCCCTGTCGGTACCTGACAACATAGCCCGCAACAAGCTCGTCGCCATGGTGGACGTGTCCACGGCAAAAATGGACAACAGCTACAAGGCTCTCAAAAAACGCCATAAGGACAAAGTGGATGTGCCGGCCGACCGCCGGTACATCGGGTTCGACGGCTATGCCAATGCGATGGACAACCTGAACAAGGGGGATGTTGTCATCTTCACAACCCCCTGCGCCTTCCGCTGGGTGCATTTCCAGAAAGCCATCGAGAAGGGGCTGAACGTTTTCATGGAAAAGCCGGTCTGCCCGGATGGCCCCACCGCACGCCGCATGCTCGCCCTCAACAAGGAGGCAAAAAAGAAGAATCTCAAGGTGGGCGTCGGCCTGATGTGCCGCCACAGCCGCGCGCGCGGCGAACTGTTCAATCGCATCAAGGAGGGGCAACTTGGCGAGATCAACCTGTTGCGCGCCTACCGCCTCCACGGCCCCGTTGCCTCTTGCTACTCACTCCCCCCGAAGAAAAACGAGAGCGAGCTACTTTATCAGATTCGCCGATTTCACAGTTTCATCTGGGCCAGTGGCGGTTCATTCAGCGATTATTTCATCCACAACATCGACGAATGCTGCTGGATGAAGGATGGCTGGCCTATCAAGGCCCAAGGGGCTGGCGCTCGCCACTATCGCGGGGACTACGTTGATCAAAACCTCGGCTGCTACACCGTCGAGTATACATTTGCCGATGGGGCAAAGCTGTACCTGCACGGCCGCACGATGCCAGGCTGCTATGGCGACTTTGCGAGCTACGCTCACGGCTCTAAGGGACTGGGCATCATTTCCATGCGTGGCCACGCCCCGGCACCCTGCAAAATCTTCAAGGGTCAAAGCATGAATGATGATGTTGCCTGGGCCTACCCGGGCCGAGAAACCAACCCTTACCAGGACGAATGGAACGACCTGATGACCGCCATCCGGGAGGACAAACCGTTCAACGAAGTGGACCGTGGTGTCATGGCCAGTGTGGTGACCGCTGCAGGACGCTTTGCCACGCACACCGGACAGGAAGTTACCGTCGATCAGGTACTCAACCACGACCACGACCTGTCCCCGAACTCGGACAAGTTGACGATGGACTCCCCCGCCCCACTGCAAATGAACCCGGACGGCAAGTACCCGGTACCACAGCCGGGCATCATCAAGGATCGCGAGTACCTCCAGATCGACGTGGATAAGGCGTAAGCCAAATTGCAATCAAACTTTACCGGCCTGTTACCCACGGTAGCAGGCCGTTTTACTTTTCCACCCTTGACCAAGCGCGGAACACCGACGACTCCGCGACTTGCACCTGCTCAAGCACCCCGCGAAACACCACACGGACGCCGAGCCGCTTATCACCGGCAACCAAGCGCAGGCCCTCACTTGGCCCCAGCACGCTGATTGCCGTGGCCAAGCTGTCCGCCGTGATCCCGTCCGGGGCGAGCACGTGCACCAACCGCTGCTCCGTTAGCGCCCTGCCAGTGCGCGGATCGACGATATGCGAGTACCGCGTGCCGTCCGCCTCGAGGAACTGGTAAAGATCACCCGACGTGGCCACTGCGCCGTTGGCCAGCCACAAAAACTCCGACTTGGCTTCCTCTCGCAGGTCGATCAACGCCACGCGCCAACCCTCTTTTCCGGGTGGCGCAGCGCCGGCCACGATGTCGCCACCAGCGGAAACCAAGGCCTGCCGCAGCCCATGTTTATTCAACACCGCCAAC
>CAJWEP010000018.1 GCA_913030945.1 uncultured Verrucomicrobiota bacterium | reverse complement strand
TTGCGCTGGGAGTTCGCACCGACCACCGGTTTTTTCCAGTTTGACTATGCCTGGAAAAAAGCCGAGGTCGCTCCCGGCTACGAGAAGAAACCTTTCGAGCCGTTGGCCAGGGGCCGTGACGACCTCGACACACACACCGTCAGAGTGATGCTCGAAAACATCCTCACGCCGTCGCTCCGCAGCCAAATGATGGGACTCGTCATGGACACGACAGGGCGCGAGTTGCGCTACGGCGGCCAGGCGTCGCTCAACTGGGCGCTGGCCGAGAGTTGGGTGCTGCGTTCAACCGTGGGTTACTCGGAGGAAGCCCCGCGGTTCAAGGCTTGGTTCGTCGATGAAACGCTTGAGATGGACATCGATGAGCAATGGTACTTCAGCCTGACCGGCCGTTGGTACACCGACACCGGCGAGATCGATGATTCGCTTTTACTTTCGAGTGCCGCTCCGGAATTGGAGACGTGGCACATTGGCTTGGGTATCCGGTGGCAGGGCGCGAACTCGGCGGTGAAACTTTCTGGCGGCCCGTACTTCACCCGTTACGGTGCGCTTGGCCCATACACCGAGTCGTTCCATAATCTGTACCGCGGACGCGATTGGGGCATCGTTCAACTGGCCTTCACACACCAGTTTTGAGCATTGCCGATGCCCTGCCAGCGATACTGCCTCAACACGCAAAATTGGGACGCACACAGTATCAGATGATGGGGGAGTTAGGCATCCGGCGGGAATACCGCCCGCAGGAAATGGGCATCGTGCCGATAGCTGTCCCGCAACCCGAATGGCGTGCGCCCCTCGATGTGGATCCAGCCGCGATAGCCGATGTCGTCCAACGCCCGACGAACCTCCCAGAAATCGACCTTGCCCTGACCGAATAGTTTACCCGCGTAATCCTTGGCGTGGACTTCGCATATCTGGTCGTTGCCGAGGGCCCGGATTTCCTTGTAGATGTCGTAGCCCCGATGATTTGAATTCCCCAAGTCGTAATAGACCTGCACATTCGGGCTGCCCACCGCATCAATGATATGCAGATGCTCGTGCATATCCAGCCATGTTTCCAGGCCCAGCACGACACCGGCTTTCTCCGCCTTCGGGGCCACAGCCTTGAGTCGGCGAATCACTTCCTTCGTGCCTTGGACATCGCCTTTGATATCCCCCTTACCAAAGAAGGCGAGCAGGACGACCTTGAGTCCCGCCATTTTGGCGGCATCGATACTGTCGACCACCCACTGCTTGGTGTTGGGATCCGATTTATAGGGGCGCCCGTTCAGGATGCCCATGGCCATCGACGCCATCTTGGTTCCGTGCTCCTTTTCCGCTTGGCGAAATCGCTTCAAGGCTTCCGGTTTCCGCAGGTCATGGGGACCGCCCGGGGCCCCGAAGGAAACCTGAACGCCGTCGATATCGAGTTCCGCCGCCAGTTTCAACGCCTCCGGATTCGCCGACTTACCCAGGTTCCAGTCGCACACGCCGATTTGAAAACCGCGTGACGCAGGCGCGGCGAACAGGGGAGCCCAGGGGACGAATGCAGCCCCGGCGGCCAGCTTGAGAAAATCCTTTCGGGTACACATGGTCATGATTACTTTCCTTTCGATATCAAATAAGCGACGAGGTCGGCCAGTTGTTTCGGTTCAAAGGGGATCTGCGGCATCAGCGAGTAGCTCTGCGTTTCACGCCGCTCGACGTTCTTTCGGGATATCGTATGCGTCGCTCCGGAAACGTCTTTCAGGGTGAGAGAATCCCCATCGGCAATGACGAATCCATAGAAGGTTCGTTCATCCTTCGTCTCGATCAAGACGGTCTCGTAACCGGCGAGGATGCCCGCGTTCGGATCGGCAATGGCTTCCATCAACTCCGGCGGGGGATATTTTTCCCGGATCTTCGTCAGATCCGGCCCAAGCTCGCGGCCTTGTCCCTTGAATGTGTGACAAGTGGAACAGGCCATTGAGGCAAAGAGTTTTGCCCCAACCGTAGAATCACCCTTCACCTGCAGGGCCGCTTTCACCGGACTGCCCTTGCCCGGCGTATATCCGTCATGATGGATTTGAAAGGCGACGCTCGCCATTGGGGTGCGATAGGTTGCGCCGCCTCGATCAGGACTTCCGTCGTCTACTGCCGCGCGAACCTTGAAGCGAACGAACTGCTGCCCCGGCAAGATGTAATCCAATCGCATCGGGGCATGCCCGCCGAGGCCGGTTTCGTACACTTTCCCGTCTACCTTCAATGGTGATCCGACACAGGTCTTTCCCTTGTTCAAATCGCCCCAGCCATTATTCACCCCGGTCCAATTGAACCGGGTCAGGTCGTGGGAGCGGCCCTTCTTGTCAATAAGCACGGGGTTCAACCAATCGACCCAGTCGCATGATATTCCGTTGCCGCCATCGGTCGCGATCAGGTGCAGCGTCGAGACGCCGGTGACGTCCAAGTCGATGTCCACGAATCCCTTCTTAAGTATCTTGCTGCTGAACCGTTCCTTGCCGGTCAACGGTGGGAGTTTTCCGGAGACCATTTTCGGGGCTTGAACGGCGGATTGCTTGATGCCGAAGTTTTTCCAGTCGTTCTTCGCCCGATGCTTCAGCCAATAGGCGGCATAGTCTCGCAAATCCTTCGGCCCTTTGCCTGCTGCCGCCTCCATCGCCCTGGCGGCGCTTTTGTGGATGATGAAGGCAAGCGAGTCGATGGCTTGTCTCCTTTGCCCGACGGTAAGATCGGCGCTTTGCGCCCGCTCACTCAATGCGGGAATGGCGGTGGCCGGATGCAGTCGCCACGCGATATCGGCAAACGGCTTGCTCCAAGTCAGAGTCGGCCCGCCGAGATGCCCCAAGAGGGCGGCATACATCTCAAGTTCCTTTCCTTCGCAACCCGTGCCCAACGCCTCCAGGTACCAGCGGTCCTTACCGTCGTATCCGGCGGCGATTTCAACCAAGACAACCTGGGCCTGGTCGAGCGGCAGGTCGCGCATGGACAACGCCACTTCCCGACGCACCATCGGGGATGAATCCTTCGCGAGGACGGCAGCCTGTGGAAGCACGGGATGACCGGCCTGCACCAAGGCGCGATAGGCGGCAATCCTTATTTCCGGGTCTGCGTCTTTCATCAATGCTTTCAGCTCAGGCCAACCCTTTTCGCCAAGCGCGGCCAAGGCCCAAACCGCCCTTGCCCGCATGAAGCGATCGCCTTGGCTCAACATCTCCTTCAATGCGGGGAGGGCTGTTTCGCCTTGTTTTTCCAAGCTGCGAAAACCGGTGTTGCGGACGCTCGGCGCCGGGCTCTTCAAATAATCGGCAGCGGTCTTGTAGTTGGCTCGTCGCGGTTTCGTTCCCGCGGCCACAATGCGGTAAATTGTGCCTCTCCCGTTGGAGTCATCCATCTGGTGACCTCCAACCACCGCGTCGTACCAATCGCAGATATAAACTGCTCCGTCGGTTCCCACAATCACGTCGGACGGTCGAAACCACATCGCTCGATTCGACTCCCGCTTGCTCCATTGGTAATTCGGATCCTGCACGCCGGTGGAGGTGAGAAACGGAAATCCTTCCAGCCTGAATCCCGCCCCCTCGGCGATTCGGCGATAACCCCACACGATGTTTTGACCTGCCTCGCAGGACAACAGAAGCCCTCCCTCGTATCGTTTGCCGAGAGCGCCGTTCTCGTAGTAGGTCAACCCGGTCGGGGAGCCATTTCCATAAACGTGCCCGGATGGAATGACGCCCGGATCGTCCTGACGCCAGTGAGCCGACCGAACCGATTGGCCGGGTCGCCGGTCCACTCCCCAGCTCCGGGTTCCGTCTTTCGAAGTGTACCCGCAATCGCTGAACCGCATGATCCACGTGGTGCGACAACTCTGGGTGTCATCGTTGTCGTTCATCCATATGTTGCCGAAGGAGTCGAGTCCGTGACCGTAGGGATTGCGATAACCATGACCGAGCACTCGCATCCCAGTTCCGTCCGGCAAAATGGAAAAGAGAACACCGCCGCTATAAACGCGGCCATCGTCGCTCTTGAGACCGGGTGTGTTTTCCTTGTTGTAAGGAGTGCCCCCAGTATACCAGCTTCCCGCCCGCAGCGTCCAACCGTCTCGTCCCTTGACTTCATGCGGTCCGGCGTTGCCGGCGTTGCCATACCATCGACCGTCCGGGCCCACTTCGATCTTGTGCAGGGAATGGTCGTGGTCGAACCCGCCCCATCCGGAAAGAAACTTCTCCTTACGAACGACCTCGTCCTTGTCGTTTTTCACGTACATCAATAGGTGTGGGGAGCAGGAAACGACGACCTTGTTCCCGATCACCGCGACGCCCAGCGGAGCCGTCAGGTCCTTGTCCTGGACAAACACCTTCGAAGTGTCCGCCTTTCCGTCGCCATCGGTATCCTCGAGGATGACGATCCGATCCCCTTTTTCATGCCAGCGGGGTTTTCTTTTCTGGTTGTTGAACCCGCGATAATTCAAAGCCTCCGAAACCCAGATGCGCCCCCGTTCATCCACATCCATCCCAGTCGGATTGAAGAACAGGGGGGAATGCGCCCAAACCGAAACTGCCAATCCGTCTGCGGGTTTCAAGTGACCGAAAATATCATCAGGATCCTCCGCGCCTTGAACCAACCGAGTGATAACCAGAAGGATCAAAAATGGTATGAAGGTCACGAATACTTTCATGCCCTTGATGTTGTCGCGTTTTTTACCATTGGGAAACAGAAAAAGTCAAAAATGACATGGATGTCTGTGAGTGGGACGCAAACGTAAGATCCCACTACCCTCCCGGCTCTATTTATTGTGAGAGAGAGGACTTCCATTAACAGATTTCAGTTTATTCTCATGCGTAGGATTGCATGAGTGTGCGAACTGAGAGGGAAAGAAGCATCTTCCCAAACACCAGTTCCAAGGCTAGTAACCCTGTCCGGCGCTTTTGATTTGCGCCAGTTGAGCTCATTGGTAGAGCAACGGTTTTGTTAACCGACTCGTCTGGAACGGGTTAGGGTGTGACGTTACAGGGCTGAGGCTACGAGGTCGCCGACCTCGGTGGTGGAGTGGCCCATTCGGCCGGCTCCCAAGTCCTCGATTTTCTCGCGGGTGACACGGATCACGGTGTTCTCGATGGCCTTGGCCGCCTCGTCTTCGCCGAGGATCTCGAGCATGAGTGCTCCGGAGCAGATGGCGGCCAGCGGGTTGATCACATTCTGGCCGGTGTACTTCGGAGCGCTGCCGCCGATCGGCTCGAACATGCTGGTGCCCTCGGGATTGAGGTTGCCACCGGCGGCGATGCCCATGCCGCCCTGCACCATCGCACCGAGATCGGTGATGATGTCGCCGAACATGTTGTCGGTGACGATGACATCGAACCATTCCGGGTTCTTCACGAACCACATCGTGGCGGCGTCGACGTGGGCGTAATCCCGTTTGATGTCGGCGTAGTCGGCGTTGCCGATCTCGTTGAAGGCGCGCTCCCACAGATCGAACGCGTACGTCAACACGTTGGTCTTGCCGCAGAGCGTGAGCTTGTTGTCCTTGTTGCGTTTGCGCGTGTACTCGAAGGCGTAGCGCAGGCAGCGCTCGACTCCGCGGCGGGTGTTGACGCTTTCTTGGATGGCGATCTCGTTTGGCGTGCCCTTGAACACAAACCCGCCGGAGCCGGTGTAGAGCCCCTCGTTGTTTTCGCGTACGACGACAAAATCGACATCCTCCGGCTTCTTGTCCTTCAGCGGGCAGAAGCGCTCGTCGAACAGCTTGACCGGCCGAAGGTTGATGTACTGCTCCAGTTCAAAACGAAGCCTGAGCAGGATACCCTTCTCGAGGATGCCTGGCTTGACGTCGGGATGCCCGATCGCGCCAAGCAGGATGGCCGGGAACTGACGTAAGTCGTCCGCCGCGCTGTCCGGCAACGCCTCGTTGGTTCGCTGGTAGCGCTCGCCGCCGAAGTCGAACTCGGTGTAATTGAGCTTGAAGCCAAACTTCTGCCCGGCGGCATCGAGCACCTTGATGTTTTCCCGGGTGACCTCCGGGCCTGTGCCGTCGCCGCCAATAACGGCTATGTCATAACTGTTCATTTACAAGGGAATTCCTCGCGAATCGCGGGGAGGGGGAACCTATGGCATTCCCCTTCCCTGTGGAAGCGTTATTTCGGGATGCTGAGCAACGCCTCCGCGTGCTGACGGGCGGCCGCGCCTCCGCCACCGAGCATCCGGGTCAACTCCTTGATGCGGGCTTCGCCATCGAGCCTTGTGAGCCGTGTCAGCGTCCGGCCCTCCACGATCTCCTTGGACACGAGGTAGTGCCGGTGCCCCGCTGCCGCGACCGGGGCGAGGTGCGTGATGCAGAGCACCTGGCGCTTCGCGCCGATTTGTTTCATTTTCTCGCCAACCACCCCCGCGGTTTCGCCGCCGACGTTCGAGTCGACCTCGTCGAACACCAGCACTGGAATGCTGTCCTGCACCGCGAGCACGGTTTTGAGGGCGAGCATCACACGCGCCATCTCACCCGACGACGCGATGACCTTGAGGGGCTTGAACGGCTCACCAGGATTCGGCGCAAATAGAAACTCGATCTGGTCAAAGCCGGTTCGTGACAAGGCGGCCTCCGCTTGGCCAAGCTCGCTTGGGTCGACGATCTCCACATCGAATCGCGACTGCAAAAACCCCAGGTCGTTCAACTGCCGTTCCGCCTCCTTGACGAGCTTGGGTGCGATGGCTTTTCGCTCGGCGCTCAGCGCCTGGCCAAGCGATCGGATTTGCTCGGTGAGCTTGGCCGTCTCTGCGTTGAGCCGGGCCAGTTCCTCGTCGCGCCCCTCGATTGCGGCCAAGCGCTTGGCCGCCTTCTCGCCGAACGCAATTACTTCGGCCAGGGTTGAGCCGTATTTTCGCTTGAGCGTCTGAACAAGGTTGTACCGTTCCTCGACCTGCTTCATTCGTTCCGGGTCGAGGCTCAACCGCTCGGCATAGTCGGCCACCGCGCCGCTCAAATCGGCCAACTGTTCGTTGATAGCACGTTGCTCGGCGAGCAGCGGCTCCGCCCCAGGATCGATCCCGGCCATCTCCTGCAATGTGCGGCCAAGCGCGGCGCTCAAGTCAGATACGCTCGGCTCGCCGTCGTCGATGAGACCCCGCGCCTCGATGGCCAGTTCGGCCAAGCGCGCGGAGTGGGTCGCCCGCTGAAACGCCTGCTCGAGTTCCGGTTCTTCGTCCGGCTTGAGTCGTGCCAATTCGATTTCGGCTACCTGGAAACGCAGCAGATCCAGTTCGCGTGCGTAGGCATCCTCGTCCACAATCAGGTCGGCTTTTTGCCCGGCCAACGCGGCCCGCTGATCGACGAGCGCGGCAAACTCGCTCCGCGCTTCCTCCAACCCACCGTAGGCGTCGAGGATATCGAGTTGCCGCGCGGCCTTAAGCAGCGATTGGTGATCGTGCGGGCCGTGGATGTCCACGAGCCATTCACCGATGGAGGCCAGCACGCTGAGGGTGGTCGGGGAGCCGTTGATGAACTGCCGGTTGCCGCCCGAGGCGGAGAAACTTCGCTTAAGAAACAGTTGCCCACCTTCGCACGGCTCGATGCCGTTTTGCTCAATGTGCGCGTGAAATGCTTTGCCAAGGCATGCGGTGTCGATTATTGCCTCGACCGAGCAGTGGTCGTCGCCATCGCGAATGAGGGTGCGGTCCGCGCGTTCCCCGAGCACGAGGCCCAGCGCGCCGATGAGGATCGACTTGCCCGCGCCGGTCTCGCCGGTGATCGAGTTGTAGCCCGGGCCAAACTGAATGGCCAGATCGCTGACAAGGGCCAGGTTCTTGATTCGGAGATCGGTCAGCATGCGCCGGACGCGGACGAATGTGGAAACAGATCGCGGCGGAGGCAAAACAAAACGCAGTGAAATTCAACCTGACCATCCTCGGCTCCGGCACGTCGCAGGGTGTGCCGATCATCGGAGCCGACTATCCACCGGAGTTCCTGGCGAACCCCAAGAACCACCGGACACGCTCCTCGATTTACATCGAGACGGACAAAATCCGCGTGCTGGTGGACACGACACCGGATCTGCGGACGCAGGTACTGCGCGAGGGCATCCGGCATGTTGATGCCGTGTTGTTCACCCACTCGCACGCGGATCACATCATGGGGCTCGACGACTGCCGACGGTTTTGCTCGATCAACGGGCGGCGCCCGATGCCGGTTTATGCCGACAAAAAAACGATGGACGCCCTGCGGCGAGTTTATCAGTACGCGTTCGAGGGGCCGCTCATGCGCAGCTACTTCAAGCCAGAGCCGCATCTCATCGACGGGGCGTTCGACCTGGGTGACTTGCAGATCACTCCGTTTGAGCAGCCGCACGGCAGTATGGGCTCGCTCGGGTTTTTGTTTGAACAAAACGGTGCCAAGCGCCTGGCCTACTACAACGACTGCAAGGCGGTGTTGTCCCCGGCTGTCGAGGCGGCCAACGGAGTTCAAGTTGTCATTCTCGATTCCCTTCGCCCGCACGAGCATCCGACTCACATGACCCTGGACGAGGCGCTCACCACGGCCCGCCGCATCAGCGCCGGCGAGACCCTTCTCTCCCACCTGACCGATTATTACGATCACGACCGAGACGAGGCGGAGTTGCCCAACGGTGTCCGGTTTGCCTACGATGGCATGAAGTTCTGCCTGACATGAAACGACTGCTGACCTCGATCGCCGTCGGTGCCCTGGCCCAATCCGCCGCGCTTGGCCAAGGAGAAAGCGTGGCCGTGCTGTTCAACAGCAAGCTGCCGGAGTCGAGGGCGGTCGCGGAGCATTACGCCAAGCTTCGCAGTATCCCGTGGAACCACCTCATCGGGCTACCTTTGTCGGATGGCCACACGATCTCACGGCGGGAGTTCACGACGCAACTCGAGCAGCCATTAGCCACCGAACTGGCAAAGCGCAAGTTGCTCGATGGCAAAACAGCCTCCATTCGCTACTTGGTGCTGTGCTGGGGGGTGCCGATCCGGGTTAACAAGGATGATGAATTAATCGAGGATGGACACGAGCAGGCGCCGTCTTCGCTGCGCCGCAATGAGGCCTCGGTGGACAGCGAACTGGCGATGCTGCCGCAGCTTGACCAAGCGCCGAAACGGTTCAGCATTGTCACCAACCCCGTTTTTCGACAGGTGGACGCCAAACAAATCTCCCCCGCCAACGGCGTGCTGATGGTTGCGCGGCTCGACGGCCCGTCCGCCCGCTTGGCCAAGCGCCTGGTGGAGCGCGCCATCACCGCCGAGAAAGATGGACTTTGGGGCCGTGCCTACGTCGACTTGCGGGGGATTTCCAGCGGCCAACTCAAGGCCGGCGATGAACGGTTGCGAAAGGTCGCCGAGATCATGCGACGCAGCGGCTTCTCGACGGTGGTCGATGAAAAACCGGAGACGCTGCCGGTCGGCTATCCCGCGAGTCACATCGCCTTTTACGCCGGCTGGTACGGGATCAACGTCGAGGGGGTGTTCGCGGAGTCAACGGTCGAATTCATGCCTGGCGCCATCGCGTACCATCTGCACTCCTTCAGCGGCTCGATGATCCGCGACGCGCACGCCCGCTGGATTGGGCCGTTCATCAACAAGGGCGCCACGGCCACCTTCGGCAGTGTCTTCGAGCCGTACCTTGCATTGACCCCGGATCAGCCGCTGTTTTTTGCCCGACTCATCCAAAACGGATTCACCTTCGGCGAGGCCGGTTACGCGGCGACACGTGCGCTCTCATGGCAAACCGTGTTTGTCGGCGACCCGCTCTACCGCCCGTTCGGCAAGGCACCGGAAGAACTGCGCGCGGACTTGGCCAGGCGAAACAGCCCAATGCTGGAGTGGTTCCACCTGCTTGCAGTGAACCAAGGCCTGGCCGCCGGCGCGCCGGCCATGGCGGCGATTGAGCATCTACGCCGATTGCCCGAGACCAGGGACAGCGCGATCCTTCAGGAGAAACTTGGCGAATTGCTGGCGGCATCCGACCAGGGGAAAGCTGCCTCGTCCGCTTACGCGACTGCACTGAAACTCAGCACCTCTCCCAAACAAAAACAACGGCTCGCCGACGAACAGACCAAGCTGCAGATACCGTGACCCGGCGCTTGGCCAAGCGGGTATCTCCGGCTATTCAGCGCCAAGTTGGTCACGGGTTGGGCAGTATTTGCGGAGATACTTGAGCGCAACCTGCATGTCCCTGGCCAAGGGCGACTCGATGTCCACTTCCTCGCCGGTCATCGGATGCGCAAAACTCAATCTGCTGAAATGCAGGGCAGCACGGTCGAGTAGCGGTTGCTCGGTTCCGTCTCGCCGCGGCCGATAATTGCGTTTGATCTTGGAGAGCAGCAGCAGGTTGCCGCCGTACTGGGCGTCGCCGACCAGCGGCAGCTTGGCGTGCTGTAGATGGGTACGGATCTGGTGTTTCCGATCTGTGTCTGGGAGGCACTTGAGCAACGTGAAGCCGCCGAACCGCTCGAGGAGCTCGAAGCGGGTTTTGGCATGTTTCCCCTGCTTGCCGGCGCGCATGATTTCCGGGCGGCCGGGCACCCATCCGATCTTGGCAACGATCTCGAATGACTCCTCCTTCGGTGTACCGTGGATGAGACAGTGAAACTCGCGCCGCTCCTCGTTTGCCCCGAGCAGGTCGCCGATCTTTTGGCGGACCTCGTCGCTTTTGCAGAACAGCGTGATGCCGCTTGTCTCGAAGTCGAGGCGATAGGCAAACCCGAGATGGCGAATGCCGCGCTTGGCCACCCACCGAGCATTCGCGGCAATGGCATGACGGATGAGGTTGGCTAGACTTGGTCTATCGGGAAATCTCTGGCTGTGCGTGACAGCCATGTGGCTCATCTTGTCGACCGCGATGCAGTGGTCATCCTCGAAGAGCACCGGGAACACCCACGATCGAGTTTCGTCGGGGGTAAACAGGCGAATGACATTTTTGCCACCGGAAGCCACGACACAATGCGAGCCAAGCAGGCCAGGATTTACTCGGCGCCCTTTTCGACAAAACTGGCAGTGATGGATGAGTTGCGCGAAACAGTAACCTCGTTCGTTGCGCTACTGGTGTTGACTGTTACCGCTCCGGACCATTCATTGAAAGTAAAGTTGGCGGCCGGCTTGGCCACGAACTTTACCAGTGTGCCCGATTTGTAGAAACCAGTGGCACCATCAACACTCTCAACCTCGATGGTTCCGTCGCCATCGGTGTAGGTTTTCAGGGAATACCTGTAAAGATCTTCCATCCTGACTTGCAGCCAAGTTGTGTAGGCCCGGGCGGCGGCGATGGAACGCTCATTCTCGAGGTAAACCGGGAATTCCGCATTGAACTTGTCGCTGTCAACTGCTGTCTCGGCAATCAGTTTCACCACAAACGCAGCCTCCTCGGAAGCCATGTCCGTAGAGTCGGTGCTGCTGGTGACTAGTTCGCTAGTCTCCCCAGCTTCAAGGCCAAGCGCTTGGGTGCGGAAATCCTCGCTGTTTGCCCTGTTTGCCAGGCCGGGGATGGCGCCTCCCGCCGAATCGAAGGGTCCCAGCTTGGCAACGGGAATGTTACTCTCCTTGGCCACCTCCGCAAGGGACTTACCCCCCTTGATGGCCTGTTGAATCTTCTCTCCAGCTTCCTTCATGAGCTTGATGCTTTCGCCTTTCTTGAACTCGGCGGTGACCGTGGCCTTAGCCTCAACAAACGACCGATTGCGCGACGGGATGATCCGCTTAAGCGACGCGATATAAAAATCACCGGACGCACCACTAAATGGTGCGTCGCCGATAATAAACGCATTGGTTTTACTCAGGGCGAACACTTGCCTCGGCACGACCCTTGCCAAGCCCACCACTGCGTTATCATCCATGCTCATGGGAAGAGTGGTGGCGGCGGTGAGGTTTTGGAGAAGAGCCATTTTCTCCAGCGTGTCGAACGCGGGCTGCGCTTTGTGGGTGGCCTCGAGGCTCTTCTGGAAATCCAATCCTGCCTTGTAAGCCTCGATCACCGCCAGGCCTGACTTAATGCCCTGCGCTGTGGTCAGAATCTCCTTTCGGATGGCAGCCGTGGCCTCCTCGATCTTCATGCCGGCATACTCGTTGGTACGCACAGGGATAATCAGCTTGGCCAATCCGGTAATGCTGTTGGTTTGATAGCCGACCAGCTTGGTTATTTCCGGCCAGTATGCCTGCAAGAGTAACCCACGCTCCCCTGCCTTCAATGTGTCGAATTTGTTTTCGGCCTCAGCGAGGTAGTTGGTTGCCGGGAAGGTCACGTACGACAACTGTCGGCGCTCAGGGATACGGTGTTTGGCGAGCGTATTTGTGTAGTGTTTTTTAAGCTGCTCGTCAGTTGATTGCACGAGCGGGAGATAGTTGGTGTGACTCAGGAAAACTGCCTCCGCCTCATACTCCTTATTGATCTCGCGGAATTCAATTTCGGCCTCCTTGGATGACACCAGCACACCGGATACCCCTGCCAAACTCCGCAACTGATTGACACCCACCTGATACCGTGCGAACGCCTCCAATCGGGATGAGTCTCCGAATCCTTGAGCCAAGTTGGACAGTGCTTCCCGGCGCGTCGGCCTCGATTCGGCAGGCATCGCTTCAAGACTCCTGTCGATTTGACCGGAGATCCACTTATCCGAATCGATCTGACTGGGGTGGATGCCATATCGCTTCATCAATGCTTTCTCTCCCAAGACCTGTACCGCGCGGCTGTTCAAAAAGCTTTCGGGTATGCCTCTAGACTGGGGGCCCAACTGGGCAATAACGATGTTCCGCGCCTCGATCCATTGAGCTCGTGTTACGATTTCACCGTCCAGTTGGCCGTACGATCCGCTCTCCGACTGGCGCCCTTGGCCGAAGAGACGATCCTCAGCATCTGGAGTGAACAGGATGACAAAACCAAAGATGACCGGAATGGCTATCGCACCAAATAACCACTTCTGTTTATTTCGGATTTTCTGAAAATCAATCATGTTCCTGCAAAAAAGGACGGGGAAGCTACTCCTTCCGACCACGAAGGGTCAAACGCAAAAGGGATTATTTTGAGCCAATTTGTCCCACCGGGTTGCAAGCCGCTTGGCCAAGCGCAACACTCCCGGCACAAATGCGGATCATCGGAGGCACATCAGCCGGCGCAACACTCAAGGTTCCCAAAGGACTGGAGGTGCGCCCCACGCCGGACAAGGTGCGCCTCGCCATCTTCAACAGTCTCGCCGGTTTTGCCGAGAGGGCGCAGGTGCTGGAGGTGTTCGCCGGCACTGGCGCGCTGGGCCTCGAGTGCCTCAGCCGAGGGGCGGCGTCGGCCACGTTTGTCGAACTGTCCGCCAGGCACGCCCGCGTCTTGCAGGTCAACGCCAAGTCGATCGGCATCCCGCCTGGCCAAACGCGGTTCATCACCAAGGACGCCTTCATCGCGCTTGGCCAACTGCGCGGCAACGGGGCCAAGTTCGACCTCGTCATGGCCGATCCGCCCTACGGCGAAAAGAACGTCAATCGGCGGTCCGAGTCATTCGCCCAGCGGATGCTCGACGACGAAAACCTGCCGGCGCTGCTCGAGCCGTCCGGCCTGTTCGTCCTTGGCCACACCAAGCGCGACACGCTGGAAATCCCCGGGCCGTGGGTGTTGAAAAAGACCCTCAAGCACGGGGACACCCTCATCGAAATCCTACGCTTGGCCAAGGGCTAGGGCAAAAACAGAACGAGCAGTCTTGCAATGCGTGGCGAGAGATCAAACTATCCGCGCCCCGTGATGAGCGAGACAGTCCTGTTACCAGAACCCAAATTCCTCCCGGAGCTCCACCCCACCTACCGCCCGGCGATCCTGGCCAACCGCGCTTTCGAGCAGGCGGCGCGCGAAACCGGCTTGGCGGCGGACGTGGGGATCGCCCTGGAGCAGGCCGACGGTTCCGTGTTCCATCATCGCACGGTGATTTTCCCCGCTGACCACGGATTGGCCGGTAACAACTTCCGTCACGTCGAACGCATCGTGAAGTGTCTGCTGTGGCAGCGGGGCGGCTGGAAAATCCACCTGAGCGGGGCCGACGACCTCGTGCCGCGCTTGCAGGAATACTACCGGACAAACACGTTTGGACAGTTCGACAACACGGTGATCGGCGTGAAAAACAACGGCCACCCGATCGAGGTGACCACCTGCGCCGAGCTACCTGCGGAACATTCCGAGGCGCGCCTGATCGGCCGCAACCTCAACGGTTGCCGTATCGGCTTCGACCTGGGCGGCAGCGACCGGAAAGCCGCGGCGGTGATTGACGGGGAGGTGAAGTTCAGCGAGGAGATTGCCTGGGACCCGTATTTCGAGCCGGATCCAAACTACCATTACGAGGGAATTATGGATTCGCTCAGGCGCGCCGCCGAGCACCTGCCCCGCGTGGACGCCATCGGAGGCAGTGCCGCCGGCTGCTACTCTCACAACAAAGTCACGTGGGCCTCACTCTTTCGCGGCGTCGGGCCGGAGGATTTCGATGCCCACGTGCGCGACATCTTTACGCGCATCGCGGCAGAATGGAATGTGCCCCTCGATGTGCTCAACGACGGCGAAGTCACCGCGTTGGCCGGCTCGATGGCGCTGGGCAAAAACGGCGTGCTCGGCATCGCCATGGGCACCAGCGAGGGCGGCGGCTACATCGACATGGACGGCAACATCACCACCTGGCTGAGCGAACTTGCGTTCGCGCCGGTGGATCTGCATCCCGAGGCGCCAGCCGATGAGTGGAGCGGCGACCTTGGCTGCGGTGCGCAGTACTTCTCGCAACAGGCGGTCGGCCGCCTGCTGCCAGCTTCCGGCATCGAGTATGATGCTTCACTCAAGCTACCGGAGCAGTTGGAAATCGTGCAGGCGCTCATGGAGCAGGGCGACGAGCGGGCGCTGAAGATTTACGACGCCATCGGCATTTACCTCGGCTACTCGCTGGCGCATTACGCAGAGTTTTATGACTATGAGTACGTGCTGCTGCTGGGCCGCGTGACCACCGGGCCGGGTGGCGAGCACATCATCGAGCGGTCTAGAGAGGTGATGGCGGCGGAGTTCCCCGACTTGGCCAAGCGCATCAAGTTCCATATCCCGGACGAGACCGAGAAGCGCCACGGCCAGGCTATCGCCGCCGCGAGCCTGCCGAGGCTCGGTTGAACTACCCCGGTTACCCCGCCTTGGTGCGGCTTTTCAGGAAGCGCTCCAGGACCTCCCGGTTTTTCTCAAAAAACGAGGCTAAATCCTCAAGGGCGTGAACCGTGTCGCGGCTCAGGTGGTGCTCGATTCCCTCAATATCCCGGCGCTGGGTTTCATTGTCCAGTTCGAGCAGGGAGAAAAACCGTGACAAAGTGGCGTGCCTCCGCTGGATCCGCTGGGCGACCCCCCTGCCCTCCTCGGTCAGCACCAGGCCGCGCTTGTATTTTTCGTGCTCCACGTACCCCAGTTCGCGGAGCTTCTTGACCATGTTGGTGACCGAGGCCTGCCTGATATTGAGTGAGTTGGCAATGTCCACCACCCTCGCCTGACCCGTTTCCTGAATCAGTTCGAGAATGCGCTCGAGGTAATCTTCGGCGCTTTGGCTGGGCACGTTTTCCATCTGAATAGGCTTAATTTGGTTATTTACCTCGCCGAAACCAGCCTTTCGACGGGGTTGTCTCCTTGGGAGCGGCCGGCTTGGGCCGCCGTGGCCTGGATGGGGATGGCGATGCGAGTTGGCTGCGCAGCAACTGGCTGCGTGCCGCTGTCAGCGCCATGATGAACTCATCGTACGACTGGTAGCGCTTGGCCGGTGTCTTGTTCATGGCAAGCACGATGGCATCGCTCGTCGGGCCGGTGATGGACTGAACGCGCTTGCGCGGGGGCGTCAGGGGCTTGTTCAGGTGAGCGAGAACCACGTCGTCAATCTCGGGCGCCTCGAACGGCGTGTGACCGGTGATGGCGTGGTACAGCGTCCCCGCCAGGCTGTACATGTCGGCAAGGAACGTTTCCGGCTCGCGCCGCAGTTTCTCCGGCGCAATGTAGTAAGGCGTGCCCCAAATCTGCTGGGAGTAATCGACGCCGGCCTCCGCCTTGGCCACCAGGCCGAAGTCCACCAGCTTCGGCTCGTTGTCGGCATTGAACAGGATATTGCCGGGCTTGATGTCGCGATGCAGCAGCTTTTGCTTGAGGGCGGTATCCAGCGCCGAGGCGATCTTGATACCGACGTCGAGCACCTGCAACTCCGACACGGTGCGGTGCTGGTCGATCAGCCGGTCCAGACTCCCGGCGAGGGCCAGTTCCATCACCAGGTAAAGCTGGTCGTTAAGCTGGCCAAACTGGTAAACGTGAATGATGTTCGTATGGTTGAGTTGAGCCATCGCACGTGCCTCGGCATAGAACGCCTCCAACCCCTCCTCGTCCTCAACCAGTTCGGACTGCATCAGCTTGATGGCGACATCCCGCTTGAGCACGGTGTCGGTGGCCCTGTAAACTGTGCCCATCCCGCCCGCGGCGATCCTCGAGTTCAGCTCAAAATGCTCAAGCATCATCGGCATCATCAGCTCGCCGCCGCACTTGGAGCAGGCTGTGATCTCCAGCGGGCGCAGGTCGCCGGGAATGAATGCATTGGCCCCGCACGAGATGCAGTTCACCAGCTTCAGCGGCTTGCTTGGAGTCTCCTCGACTTCTGAACTCACCGGCACAGGCTAACACACCCTCCCGCGTGTTGCCAATGCCGGCAGACCAGACGCTTGACCAAGCGGGCGCGCAGCGACGACGTGCTCGCATCATGGATTGGTTTGACTCAGAACCTTCCTTTGCTACTCTCCGCGCTCTTTTGCCGGGACTTCCCACCCGGCACCCCCAACCAAAACAAAGTTTATGGCAGCAAAAAAGGCTACGAAATACGTCTATCACTTCGGCAGAAAAACCGACGGCAACGGCAAAATGAAGGCACTCCTCGGCGGCAAGGGTGCTAACCTCGCCGAAATGACCCGCATCGGCCTGCCGGTGCCACCGGGGTGCACCATCACCACCGAGGTATGCACCTACTATACCGACCATAAGAAAACCTACCCCAAGGTGCTCAAGGCGCAGATGGAGGAAGGCATCACCCGGATGGAGAGGCAGCTTGGTAAAAAATTCGGCGACCGAAAAAACCCTCTACTGCTCTCGGTCCGCTCCGGTGCCCGCGAATCGATGCCTGGCATGATGGACACGATCCTCAACCTTGGCCTGAACGACGAAACCGTCGAAGCCTTGGCCAGGAGCAGCAACAACGCCCGTTTCGCGTGGGACAGCTACCGGCGCTTCATCCAGATGTACGGCGACGTCGTCATGGGCGTGCAAAAACTCCCAAGCGAGGACGAGGAGCCGTTCGAGATTCTCATCGAGAAGATCAAAAAGAAACACCTCGGCAATGCCCACGCCGAAGACACCGAACTTTCCACCGAAGATCTGCAGGTACTCGTCGCCGAGTTCAAAAAGCTCGTGAAGAGCCGCACCGGCAAGGTGTTTCCGAACGACCCGTGGGATCAGCTTCGTGGTGCCGTTGGCGCGGTGTTCAGCTCGTGGATGAACGATCGCGCCATCGTTTACCGCCGCAAGTACAACATCCCGGCCGACTGGGGCACGGCGGTAAACGTGCAGTCAATGGTGTTCGGCAACTCCGGCGACAACTCCGGCTCCGGCGTCGCCTTCACCCGCGACCCCGCAACCGGCGAAAATGTTTTTTGGGGCGAGTTTATGATGAATGCGCAGGGCGAGGACGTGGTTGCCGGTGTTCGCACACCGGATCCGGTTGCCAAGCTCAAGAAGGTTCTGCCGAGTGCACACAAGGAACTGCTTCGCATCTGCAAGGTACTGGAGAAACATTTCCGTGACGTGCAGGACTTTGAGTTCACCATCGAAGAGGAAAAAGTGTTCATGCTCCAGACCCGCAACGGCAAGCGCACCGGGCTGGCTGCCGTACGCATTGCATGTGAGATGGTCAAGGAGAGGCTCATCAGTTGGAAAGACGCCGTGAAGCGCATCCCGGCCGACGACCTGGACCAGTTGCTCGCACCGGTGTTCGACCGAGCCGCAGTGAAGAAGGCCTCTGCCATTGCAAAGGGCCTCCCGGCCGGCCCGGGTGCCGCCACAGGTAGGGTCTATTTCAATGCCGATCGCGCCGAGGCGGCCAAGGGCAGGGGCGAGGAGGTGTTGCTCGTTCGCCTCGAAACATCTCCCGAGGATTTACGCGGCATGATCGCCGCTAACGGCATCCTCACAGCTCGCGGCGGCGTCAGTTCGCACGCCGCGCTGGTCGCCCGCCAGATGGGTAAGATTTGTGTCTGCGGTGCTGCCGACGTGCAGATTAACTATGCCAAGCGCACGATGAAGATCGGCTCGCTCAACTTCAAGGAAGGCGATTACCTCTCCATCGACGGCACCAGCGGCGAGATTTTCTCCGGCGAAGTCAAGACCGCCCCGTCGGAAGTCGTGCAGGGCCTGCTGAAAAACAACGCAGCGGCCAAGCGCAGTCGCACCTACAAAAACTTCACGCAGATCATGGCCTGGTGCGCCAAGGCCACCAAGATGCAGGTCCGCACCAACGCCGACACGCCGGGACAGGTGAAGAACGCCATCGCGTTCGGCGCCACCGGCATCGGCCTCTGCCGCACCGAGCACATGTTCTTCGAGGGCGACCGCATCGATGCCGTACGCCAGATGATCCTCGCAGAGGAGGAGAGCGACCGCCGCAAGGCGCTCAAGAAACTGCTCCCGTATCAGCGCAAGGATTTCGAGGGCATCTTCAAGTCGCTCAACGGCCTGCCGGGCACCATCCGCCTGCTCGACCCGCCGCTGCATGAATTCCTGCCCCACGACGGCAAACAGATCAACGACCTCGCCAAAAAACTCAAGGTCAAGCCGGCTGAGATCAAGCAGCGCGTCAACGAACTGCACGAGTTCAACCCGATGCTGGGGCACCGCGGCTGCCGCCTGGCCATCTCCTACCCGGAGATCGCCGAGATGCAGGTGCGCGCCATCTTCGAGGCCGCCGCCAACGTGCAGAAGAAGAAAATCAAGGTGAACCCCGAGATCATGGTGCCACTCGTCGGTTTCAAAAAGGAACTCGAGTTACAGGCCGAGATCGTCCACCGCGTGGCTAAGGAAGTTTCAAAGGAGAAAGGAATCAAACTAAACTACCTCGTGGGCACGATGATCGAAGTGCCCCGCGGCGCGCTGACCGCCGACGAGATCGCTGAGGTGGCTGAGTTCTTCAGCTTCGGCACCAACGACCTCACCCAGACCACCATGGGCATGAGCCGCGACGACTCCGGCTCCTTCCTGCCGAACTATGAGGAGGAGGAAATTGTCACCGACAACCCGTTCGCCGTCGTGGACCAGACCGGCGTTGGCCAGTTGATGCAGATTGCCGCAACCAAGGGCCGCAGCACCCGCAAGAATATCAAGCTGGGTATCTGCGGCGAGCACGGCGGCGAACCGAGCAGCGTCAAGTTCTGCCACGGCCTCGGCTTGAACTACGTAAGCTGCTCGCCGTTCCGCGTTCCGGTGGCCCGCTTGGCCGCCGCCCAAGCTGCCTTGGCCTAAAACCAAGCGCTTGGCCAATCGCAAAACGAAATACAAACGCCAGGTTTCGGTCAGCCGCTTTTCTTTCCCCTTGACCCTCTGCGGGTTGCCCAGCAGTTTTCCCGCGTGAGAAAACTCTTCTTGTTCCTTCTGTTTGGCGCGCTGGCCGGCTTGGCTTCGGCGGCGGACATGGGACGTTCCGTGGTTCAGGTGCTGCTGTACAGCCAGACGCCGATCTGGGATGCGCCTTGGCGCAGCAACCCGGTGGCCGGTTCCAGCGGTTCCGGCTTTGTGATCGATGGTGAGCGCGTCATGACCAACGCCCACGTGGTCAGTTGGGCCAAGCAAATCGTCCTGCGTCGTTTTCAGGATCCACGCCCCTGGCTGGCGCAAGTGGAGCATATTTCTCATGAGTGCGACCTGGCGGTGCTCAAAGTGGCCGAGCCCGGCTTTTTTGACGGCCTCGACCCATTGCCGATCGGCGAGTTGCCGAAGGTTCGTTCGACCGTGGTGACGTGTGGTTACCCCGCGGGCGGGGAGCAGATCAGCTACACCAGCGGCGTGGTCTCCCGCATTGAGTTGCAAAACTATGTGCACATCGGGAATAAGGCGTTTCTCTCCGTGCAGACGGATGCCGCGATCAATCCCGGCAACAGCGGTGGGCCGGTGTTTCAGGATGACAAGGTGGCTGGCGTGGCATTCATGGGGAGTCCCGGCTTGGAAAATACCGGTTTTTTCATCCCGCCATCGGTAATTAACCATTTTTTGGAGGATATAAGCGACGGTCGGAACGACGGTTTCCCGAAGGTGGGCGTGCGGATTGTCTCGCTGCAAAATCCGGCATTCCGCAGGTACCTCGGCTTGGACCCAACCGGCGACGGCGCCCGGATCGACAGTTTGACTGATTACGCGGAGAAGGCTGGTCTACTGAAGAAGGACGATGTCGTCCTCGAGGTGGACGGTAGTCGCGTCGGCAGTGATGGCACGATCCTGCTCGACGGGAATCGAGTCTACTGCACCGCCGTGCTGCAGCGCGCACAAAAGGGGCAACGACTGAAGATAAAACTGTGGCGCGGCCGAAAGGAAATCGAGGTCGCCGTGCCAATGGGCATTCACCGCGAGGACGCCAACACTGGAAACCTCTATGATACCCAGCCGCGTTACTTTGTTTATGCAGGGCTGGTGTTCACGCCGCTGACGCTGGACTACGTGAAGACGTTTGGCCGCAACTGGCGCAGCGTGGCCAACCTTGAAATGGTTTACGAGCTGTATTACCAGCGAAACGAAAAGCCGGAGAAGGTGCGGCCAGAGCCGGTCGTGCTGGCTGCCACGATGGCCCACCCGGTCAATGCCGACCTGCGCCTGGCCAATCGAGCCATGATAGACGAGATCAACGGCCGGCGCATCGAAAACCTTGAGGACGTGGTTGCCGCGTTCAAGGACAACGCAATGGAGCAGCACATCATCAAGTTCGCCTCCGGCACCGTCGAGTGTCTCGACAAGGCCGGCGCCGACAGCGCCAACGCGGAGATCCTCTCCACCTACGGCATTCCCGCCGATCGACGCCTATGAAAACCGTTCGAATCATCATGCTCGCGGCCACCCTGGTTGCCTCCTCCTTTTCATCTCTTGACGCGGACAATGGTCCGTTGGCATGGCAGGAAAGCATCGTTCGATTCGATGTCACCCGCAATGACCACAACTTTCGCGTCCCTTGGGACAAGCGGGCACAGTCCATCTCCAAGCTGGGTGCTGTCATCGATGGCAACGAGGTGTTGACGACAGCCCAAGGCCTGGCCAACCGCACATTGGTGCGGCTTCAGAAAGGCGGTCGCGGTCGTTGGTTTAACGGCGAAGTCAAGTGGGTAGACTTCCAGGCCAACCTCGCCGTGGTGGGCGTTAGTGACGAAACATTCTGGAGTGACCTGGCCCCTGTTCAGTTCGCCGAAGCGGATGAACTTCGAGACAACCTAAAGGTGGTTCGCTGGCGGGCTGGCAACATCGAGCGACGGGCGGCGGAATTCAGCCGCTTCACCGTTGCCGACGCCAACTTTAACCAGGCGCCGCGAATCGAGCTCAAGGCCAGCTCCGAGATTGAAGGTGCCGGGCGGGGGGAGCTCATGGTCTCTGGCGGCAAGGTGGTCGGTTTGGTGGCGAGCAAGTCCGGCGGCACTTGTTCTGTGATCCCCGCCCCGTTTATCACCGCCGCACTCAGGCTCAGGGCTGACGGCAATTACAAGGGTCTTGGGTACTTCGACTTCATTTGGCAACCGGCCTCCAATCCCGCTACCACGGAATACTTTGAACTGAACGGCCCCGCTCGTGGCGTGCTCGTGATCAAGACTTCCACGCGCCCCGGGGCCAAATCCCCGCTCAACCTGCACGACATCATTCTCGAAGTGGACGGCTTTCCGATTGACATCCAGGGCGACTACCTCGACCCGGACTACGGCCACGTCATCATGGAATACCTCGCCTGCCGGAACAAATGGGCGGGTGACATCGTGAAACTCAAGGTATGGAGGGACGGCAAGACACAGGAAATTGATTACACCCTCTCCAAGGCCGATTTTACCGACAATCTCGTGATGGATCGACCCGAGGGCACCGAGCCCACTTACCTGATCGCCGGCGGCCTCGTTTTCGTCCCGCTCTCGGCCGAGTACCTCAGCAGTTGGGGGAAGGACTGGCAACGGACCGCACCGTTCCGGCTGGTGTTCTACAACAAACAAAAACCGGAAGAGGAGCAACGAGCCCTGGTGGTTCTCTCGCTGGTACTTCCTGACTTTTACAACATTGGCTACCAGGAACGCAACGCGCGAAATCTGGTATTGGACAGGGCGAACGGTCTACGGATTGACACGCTTGAGAGCTTGGACAACGCACTTAAATCACCTGAAGAAGGTTTCCATGTTTTCGAGTTCAAGAAAGGAAGCGCCCTGCAGAAAATCATCCTCGATGCCGAAAAACTGAGCGCGGCAAACCAGCGTATCGCCAAACGCTACAGAATCGGCCAGTTGAAAAAACTCAAATAACTCAAAATGAATTCTTGGGTTTCGTCCGCTTCATCAGTGGCTGTGCTAATAATGACCATAGCGCAAGTGTTTGGCCAAAGAACAAGAGTTCAGATTCCTTTTGAGTTAAACGATAAATCGCTGAAACTAACCCAGTGGGCGAAGCAACCCATGCTGAAAAACCCGGTTGCGTTGAGTTTAGACAATCAAGGCCGGCTGTACGTTGTGGAGACGGCTCGGCGTGGAACCGTGGATATGGACATCCGAAGCCACAAGGATTGGGTTATCGACGATTTATCCAGTCAAACAATTGGCGATATCCGGCGTTTGTTCCGCACCAAAATGGCCCCGTCGCTGAGCGAGCATAACAAACCATGGCTTCCAGATCGCAACCAGGACGGCTCTCATGACTGGCGCGATCTGACCGCCGTCAAGGAGCGCATTCATCTGCTTCAGGACACCGACAACGATGGCAAGGCTGACGTGGCAAAGGTGTACGCGGAGGGCTTTAACCAGGAGATTAACGGCGTTATTGCCGGTGTGCTGCCCCACCGGGGTGACGTGTTTGCCACCATCTATCCCGACGTATGGAAACTGAACGATGTTGATGGCGATGGATACGCTGACAAACAGGAGGTTTTCTTTCACGGTTTTGGTGTTCACGCCGCTTTCGACGGACATGATCTTCACGGACTGACTGTTGGCCCGGACGGCAAACTGTACTTCTCTGTCGGCGACAACGGCTTCTCTGTTCGCACTCGAGAAGGCAAGCTGTTGCATCACCCGAACACGGGCGGTGTCCTGCGCTGCGATTGGGACGGCAGTCATCTCGAGGTGTTTGCCATCGGCCTTCGCAATGTTCAGGAACTCGCATTCGACGACTACGGCAACCTGTTCTCTGTGGACAACGACGGGGATATCCGCGAAGAGCGTGAGCGTTTTGTTTACATTACTGAGGGCAGCGATTCCGGTTGGAGGCTCAACTGGCAGTTCAAAAAAGGAGGCTGGCCGGAACAAACCAAGACGCCCCGATACTGCCCGTGGATCGACGAGAAACTTTGGCTGCCGCACTGGAAGGGGCAGGCCGCCTACATCACCCCGCCGATGAGCGAGTTCTCCGTTGGCCCTGGAGGTTTTAAGTTCAACCCTGGCACCGCCCTGAACGACCGTTACAAGGGCTACTTTTTCCTCTGTGAATTCCCGGTCCAGAAAATCACCGCGTTTACCACCAAACCACGGGGCGCTTACTTCGAAATGGTAGATGAGCACATCTTCCTTTTCGGCATGATGGCCAGCGCAATCAACTTTGGCCCAGACGGCTCGATGTACATCGCCGATTGGGACGGCAAGTGGCAGCCCAACGAACTTGGCGGCATTTGGGCGGTGGACGACCCCGGCCTTCGCAAATCCAAAACCCGCCTCGAGGTGGCAAGGTTCCTTCGCGACAGTTTCAACAGTCGACCGGTTCCGTCTTTGCTCAAACTCCTTGGCCACGCCGACCAGCGAATCCGGCTCGAGGCCCAATTCGAGTTGGCCAGGCGCAACAGATTGGAAGAACTGCTTGATATCGCGACAGACCCCAAGGCGAAGCTTCTGGCCAGGGTCCATGCCCAATGGGGCCTTGGGCAATTGACAATCAACGACAGACAGGCCAAGCGCTTGGCCGGGCAGCTTCCTTTCGACGATGCCAGCTTTGAAATTCGCGCCCAAGCCGCAAAGATTGCCGGCACTTTAAAGCTCAAGCCAGCCGCCGGGAGCTTGGTTAAACTCCTCAACGACAATAACGCACGCGTTCAATTCCATGCCGCCATGTCGCTTGGCCAAGCCGGAAGCCGGTCAACCGCCCCTGCCCTGTTAACGCTGCTCGATCACAACAATGATGAGGACCCCTATATACGCCACGCAGCAATAATGGGCCTGGTCGGTTCGGCAAGCGCTGGTCAGCTTGCTCAAAATGCCAGACACCCATCTTCCGCCGTTCGCGCCGCATCCGTGGTCGCCTTGCGTCGCCTTAAGCATCCTTCCACCGCCGTGTTTCTGGATGACCCAGACGAATGGGTCCAACGCGAGGCAATCAGCTCAATTCATGATGACACGTCCATTCCAGGCGCACTCACCGCGATCGCCAATCTGCTCCCGTCTAACACGAGTCACGACGAAGCGGTCACCCGCCGTTTACTGAACGCCAATCTTCGAGTCGGGAAAACCGCCAATGCCCGGCATCTCATTGACTACGCCCTCAATGAATCCAGGCCGGTTGCAATGCGAAACGAAGCACTGCTTTGCCTGGGCGACTGGAATCGCCGACCGTTTGTCGACCGGGTCGAGGGCCGGATCCGCAAGTTACCCGAACGCGACAGCGACTTGCCCAAGCGGTTGGTTGCCGCTAACCTGGAGAAGCTCTATCAATCTGCCGGTTCCGATTTGCTGCCCGAATTGATCCGCCTCACGGAAAAACTAGGCATCGGAGCCGGCACAGATCAATTGTTTGCCATTGCCAATTCCGCTTCCCAGAAACTCCCCGCCCGCGTACAGGCCGTTCGCTCGATTCAGACGAAACAACCTGCCGCTATCGCCAACAGGCTGCTTGTTTTACTGAAATCGAATCAGCCGGAAATCCAAGTTGCCGTCATCGACAAAATTGCATCGACCGAACCGGAATGGCTCGGACCCCGCCTCGACGAAAAATGGCAGTCACTAACCCTCCCCGCGAAGCAACATTTCCTGCACACCCTCGGAAAGGCCGCGAGCCCCGCAGGCGACCAGATACTACGACAAGCATTCGACGCACTGCTCAATGGCAAACTTGCGAGTGAATTCGAGTTGGACATCATCACGGCTGCCAAAGCGCGAATGACTCCCCCACTGGTCAAGCTGCTCGAAAAACACAAGGCCGCACAAAAAGCAGACGACTCATTGGCTCCTTTCCGCGCCACCCTGATGGGTGGTGATGCCATGAAGGGCAGATTGGTTTACGAACAACACGTTACCGGGCAATGTGTGCGCTGCCATGATGCAGGCGGCGAGAAGAATCAGGTTGGCCCCGTTCTCAAGGGTATTGGGAAACGCTTCAATCGCGAGTACCTGCTGCGTTCACTTGTTGAGCCAAGCGCGAATATCACCGAGGGATTTGCCGTGACCGTTGCCGAGATGAACGATGGCCAAACATTCGTTGGAAGAACCCAGAAACAGACCGACAAAGCACTCTCCCTTATTCTGGTTGACGGAAAATTAATGGAATTGAAAACAGCATCGATCAAGAAACTGACGAGTACAGAAGCTTCAGCCATGCCGCCGATGGGAACGATCCTCTCTCCGCATGAAACGCGGGACTTGGTCGCCTACCTGTCAACCCTCTAGACCCATAATCCATTGCTGGTAACCAAACGGTCTCAGACGCTGAGATAGACCGTCGGTGTGAGTTTTCGGGTAAACCGACCTCTCCTAGGACAGTTAAGAGGCAAACCTAACCGATGGCTTCCTTGAGTCGATCGAGCCACTCAGGCACTGCAACCCACGGGTCCGGTGCCGCCTCGTACTCGAGCGCAACGAAGCCCTGGTAACCACCCTCACGCAAAATCTTGACCAGACGTTTTAGATCCGTCTCGCTTCTTTGCTTTGCGCCAAGCGGTTGGATTTCAACCTTGAGTTGCACGTTCACGGCGTACGGCACGCAGCGAGCGATGTCACCATAAACGTCGTCGGTGTGGAAGTTGCCAGTGTCGAGGTTGATGCCCACCCACGCGCTGCGCGTGGCCTTGACGATCTCAAGCAGGCTGTCTGCCTCGGCCACGATGCCGCCATGATTTTCAACACCCAGAAAGATGCCACTTTTCCCGGCGTACTCACCCACTTCCTCGAGCGCTTCGATACAGAGCGCCTGGGCCTGTTTCAATGACTGGCCGCGTGTACCACCAGCAAACACCCGCACGTGCGGCGCCCCCATTATAGCCGCGTTGCCAATCCACTTTTTGACGTGGGCAATTTGTGCGTCTCGCTTCTCACCCTTGGGTAAAGTGAACTCGTTGCCAACCGCGGTGCCGCTGATCGCAATGCCGCGTAGAAACGCATGACGCTTGAGTGCAATCAATTCGGTTTGTTCAATATTCTGGTCAAGATAATAGCTGGTCAATTCTGCACCCTCCAACTCGTGATCGGCGCAATAGTCAATAAACCCGCGCATGTCGATGGCCTTGGCATCTTTAGACTTTCTTTGCGCATGGGTTGCAGTACCAAAAAAATCGCGGAAGCTGTAAGCGGCCAGGCTCAGGTTGAGTCGCGGCTTGCCGTTGCGCTGAATCGATGCGGCGGCGGAGAGACTAGCCGGCGAAGCCACGCCAAAGCCGGCGACTGCAGAGGCTGTGCCGAGGGTTTTGAGAAAGTCACGCTTGGTAAGTTGCATCGGCGGCATTCAACCGCGACGCCGCTTGTCTTCCAATTCAAATCGCTTGGCTAAGCGCGTTTTCCCCACACGCAGCGTGGGATTCTCACACCTCTTTTTTGCTTTAAAA